>DASTOW010000384.1:0-10500 GCA_035762425.1 Hyphomicrobiaceae bacterium
CTGTCTCTGCTGCCAAAGAGCGTGCTCGACGCCTACCCCGAGCGAAAACGTCTCGGTGTGCATAACCTGCCGGCCGGTCAGCAGCGCGCGCAGACGGTGCTGTTCTGGCGCAAGGGGGCTGATTCGCCCAAGTTGCGCGCCCTGGTTGAAATTCTGTTGACGCAGCGCCGCACCGAATCACCTAAGTCTCCGAAACGCGTGTGAAAGCTGGTGATAGGAGGTGCCTGCCGATTGCTCCCTCAGCGCCCGCGACGAAAGCTGCACGCGTCGCATCAAACGATTCTCAAGGGTGGTTCTGCGGTGATGACACAGCAATCGGCAAATTCGGACGCTGCGCCTCAGCAGGCGAGCTTCAGCGACGTGTTCGTCATCTTCGCGGTGACGCTGCTGTCGCTTGCGGCCGGAGCCGGCTTGCTGGCCCAACTCGGCCTCGCCATTTGGTGGGCGATGGTAGGCGCGCTCGCCGTCTACGCGGTACTGCTGTCTCTGCACCTGGTGGCGCGCCGCCAGTTCAGCGCGATCGACCAGGCGGCAAGCCAGCGCCTGCAGGCGGAGATCGATGCCCTGATCCCGGCCGACAGCGAGCGGTTGCACCCGAATCTGGACGACACGTTCAAGACCACCGATCGCACGTCTGTGCCGGATGAAGAGTTGCCGTGGCACACCGGTCAGCCCGCGAGCCGACCGCAGCGCGGGATAACCCTGCCAGAGCCCAGCGACACAAGCCCGTCCGATTTCTGGTCGCAGCAGGGGCCTTCGCTGAAGCTTCCGGACCTCGGTCCGCCCTCCGAGCAGGCTACCGGGAGCCGCACCGAGCAGTCCACCGCCGCGGCCGAGCAGGAGGTCAACGTCGAATACATCCAGGAGCTGATCAAGAAGCTCGCCGATGAGCTGAACGGTCCGGTGCAGGCGCCGCTATCCGAAGAGGATGCAGCCAGGGTCCGCCCCGCCTCGGACCCGGACGGCATGATTGGCCGGTCCGTCGAAGCGCTGGAGACGACGGCGCGCGGCATGCGTACGCCGCCAGTGTCGTCCTGGTGGCCAACCGCCCCCGTGGCGGAGACGCCTGCCGATGCCGGCACCGGCGGGGCACGTGCAGAGGAAGGCAAGCCGCCTTCCCTCAATCCGCAGCTCGCACGCATCGCCGAAGCCGTGGCGGCCGAGCGCATCGAGGTGCTGCTCGAACCCATCCAGGCGCTCACCGAGGGCCGCACTCGCCACTTCGAAGTCAGCGTGCGTCTGCTTACCGCCGACGGCGCCGCGCTGGAGCAATCGGAATTTGCCCGCGCCGCAGAGGGCTCTGGCCTGATGCCGCGCATCGATGCGGAGCGGATGATCCGTGCGGCGCGTGTTGCACGCAGGCTGGGTGATCGCGGCCGTCAGGGTTCAGTGATGTCGGTCATCGCCGGCGAGTCGCTGGCCGACGCCGAGTTCCTGGGCACCGCGTCCGCCAACACCGGCGACGGCCGCATGAACCTGGTGCTGTCGTTCGCCCAAAGCGAGGTGCGCAATTTCACGGCCGGTCACGGCGAAGCGCTGGATCAACTGGCCAAGGCCGGCTTCCGCTTCGCGCTCGAGGAGGTGACGGACCTCGACATGGACTTCGGCGGGCTGCAGGCGATGGGCTTCGATTTCGTCAAGCTCGACGCGCCGGTGTTCCTTGAGGGGCTCGCCGCACCAGGCGGCGTACAGGTGCCAGCCTCCGACATCTGCCGCCATCTGTCCGATTTCGGGCTGACGCTGATCGTCGGCCGCATCGAGGACGACTGGCTGCTGGCCCGCATCCTGGGCTTCGGCGTTTTGTTCGGCAAGGGCACGCTGTTTGGCGGTCCGAAGCTGGTCAAGCCCGAGGTGGTTGGTGCGGCAGCGGCGGCCTGACGGCGGTCGCCGGCGCTGCGTGTCCGGTTTGGCGCGGGTTGGCGCTGCGGCCGCGACGTTGCGGCATGCAGGCAAGTGTTGCCATCCTCAGCGATCCTGCTCTAGGCAGGCGGTATGATCCTCCCGACCGTGCCCATCCAATCCTCGATCTCCTCCATTGCTGCAGACGCCGAAGCATGGCTGGTCGACATCTGGGGTGTATTGCACAACGGTGCCCGCGCGTTCCCGGCCGCGTGCGATGCCTGCCGCACGTTCCGCAGCACGGGCGGCATCGTCGTGCTGATTTCAAATGCGCCGCGCCCTTTTCCGGCCGTAGTGCCGCATCTGGCATCACTGGGCGTGCCGGCCGACACCTATGACACCGGCATCACCTCGGGCGACGTCACGCGCGGGTTGCTGGAGGGGTGGCGGGGACGGAGCGTGCTGCACATCGGGCCGGAGCGCGACCTTGGCCTGTTTGCCGGCCGCGAAATTGCGCTCGCCAGGGCCGAGACGGCAGACGGAATCGTATGCTCGGGCTTGTACGACGACACCAGGGAGACGCCGGCCGATTACGCAGGTCTGTTCGAAAGGCTGCTGGCGCGCGGCCTGCCCATGATCTGCGCCAACCCCGACATCAAGGTCGAGCGCGGCGGCGAACTCATCTGGTGTGCCGGTGCGCTGGCGGCCGACTATCAGGCCAAGGGCGGGGAGGTGATCTATGCCGGCAAGCCGCACCTGCCGATCTACCAGCGCGCGCTCGCAACCATCGACGCCCTGGCCGGCCGGACCGTGGGCAAGGACAGGGTGCTGGCGATCGGCGACGGCCTCGAGACGGACCTGCGCGGGGCGCATGCTGCCGGGCTGCCCTCCGTATTCATCGGTAGCGCAATCCATGCACCGGACGGCTTGAGCACCGCCGTTGTACGCGACCTGTTTGCCACGCGCCCCTTCGCGCCGGTGGCCGCCCTGCCCGTCCTGGCGTGGTAGGCTCTTGCGATGTTACTGATCCGCAACGTACGCTTGGCGACAAAGAGACACCCAGGCCGCACCATCTGCGGGTGATCGTGCCAGTGCAAAAGGGCAACGGAACAGTGAAAATCGGGGCTGCCTTGGCGAATCCTTATTTTCTCGCCTCATTCCGCTGACCGCTAAACAGACTCCACACCGGCATAGCCATCACGCGCCTGGACCTAATCATGCAAGCATCGCTCGCCACCGCCCTCAAGCGCTTGTCGCAGCCTGTGCGCGATGTGCTGGGCTGGGCCGAGCCGCCCCGCGACTACGATGACATGCCGCCGGCGCCGGCATGGGAGCAGCAGATCGCCGTCAGCGCCGACGACGAGTTTCCGTCTTTCGTCAGGCGGGCGCAGGATGATGTGCAGTGGCGCAAGGGCTTGGCGAGCCTCGGCTATTCCCAGGTGCGCGACGCCTATGCCCAGCACCGGCAGGAGGGGCTGCAGGTCTTCCACGCGCTTGGCGGCAACGAACGGCTGCGGCCGCCAATCGACTTCGTGCGCGACTGGCTAAAGGATGAGCGCAGGCGCATCATCGACCAAGTGCGCTGGCTGTTCGTCGTGACTATGTTGGCGACGATCATCGCCGGCCTTACCTTTGCGGCCACCATCCAGTTCCTCGGCTAGATCATCCTGCCGGCCGGATTCGGGGCAGGCGCCTTACAGCAGGGCGGCTAGCGCGCCGAGGCCGAAGCACGCCGCACCGCATGCCAAGGCGAGCAGCGCGCGCATGCCAAGCCGTCGCCAGTGCCGGGCGGCCTCCATCCTGTCGATGAGGGCATCCTGGTCACGCTCATCCATCTTCCGCCACGCTTCGAGCGAGGGGAACTGCGGCATCGCCGGGGCCATGTCATCCTCATCGTTGGTCGGCGCAGCGCCGATCAGGCAGCAAATGAATCAGATGATACAGGATATCGGGCTTCGCACCTTGCATGGCGCACCCGTCGGCGGCCACCGGGGAAGGCCAATCGCGCCGGATCCCGGCTGTGACCTGCCGTGAAGGCTGGGATGACAGGTAGGACGCGTCGGCGCAGGCGTTAGACGCCCAACACGATCTTGCCAACGTGCTCGCTCGACTCGAGCCGGCGGTGCGCATCGGCGGCCTTGGCTAGTGGAAACGTCGAGTCCATCACCACCTTGACCTTGCCGGCCGCCAGCAGCGGCCAGACCTTGCTCTCCAGTGCCTGGGCGAAGCCGGACTTCACCTCGCGCGTGCGCGGCCTGAGTGTCGAGCCGGTCAGCGTGAGACGCTTCACCATCAGGCGCGCGATGTTGATCTTGACGTCGGCCCCGCCGAGCGTGGCGATTTGCACGATGCGTCCGTCCTCAGCCGCGGCCACGAGATTGCGCTCGGTATAGTCGCCGCCCACCATGTCGAGGGTGACATTGACCCCCTTGCCGCCGGTCGCGTCCTTGACGGCCGCAACGAAATCCTCGGTCCTGTAGTTAACGGCCCGATCGGCACCGAGGTCGAGGCATGCCTTGCACTTGTCAGCCGAACCGGCCGTGGCAATCACCTTGGCGCCGAACGCCTTGGCGAGTTGGATCGCAGTTGTGCCGATGCCGCTCGAACCGCCGTGCACAAGAAACCACTCGCCGGCGGCCAGCCGCCCGCGCTCGAAAACATTGTTCCAAACCGTGAAGAACGTCTCCGGTACGGCGGCTGCCTGCACCATGTTAAGCCCGCCCGGAATCGGCAGCGCGACCGTGTCCTCGGCAATCGCGTACTCGGCGTAGCCGCCGCCGTTGACGAGCGCGCACACCGTGTCACCGACTTGCCAACGCCCGCCGCTGCCACCAACCGCCGCCACTGTGCCCGCAACCTCCAGCCCCGGCAGCTGCGAGTGACCTGCCGGCGGCGGATAGGCACCGATGCGCTGCTGCACGTCGGGACGATTGACGCCGGCCGCGGCCACCTTGACCAGGATCTGCCCGGCACCGGGCTTGGGCGTCGGCACGCTGCGCGCCACCAGCACCTCAGGGCCACCCGGCTGGCTGATCTCCACGGCCGTCATGGTGTCAGGGACGCTCGCCATGCGTTTGCTCCGCTCGTGCTGTTGCAGGTTCGGCGGGCAGACTTGCCCGACACCACGGGTTGAGACAAGGCCCATATCGTGTCAGGGTCGGACGCCGCGCAGCAGGAGAGCGTCATGGATTGGGACGAGCCAAGGCCGAAACCATCCAAAGCCATCACCGTCGGCGAGGACTTAACGACACTGTCGGTTGCCGAACTTGGTGAGCGCATCGTCGCGCTGACCGCCGAGATCGAACGGATCAAGGCGGAACTACAGACTAAGAAATCTCATGAGGCTGCCGCCGCAGCGCTCTTCAAGCGCTGAGACGATTGAGCCACCGGCGACGTCCACGGGTGGCTCGCTGTTTCACGCTTTTTTATCCATTAACGTCCACCATCACGGCCATCCAGTCCTCTGGATTTGAGTGGCACGTCCACTCTTGTTTGACGCCTCCCTGTTAACTCCTGAGCCGCCCCTCCAGGCGGCTCATTTTTTTAAGAACGCCCGCGTGGCATGCAATATGCGTGTGGACAACTCAAAGTTTAGGGGTGGTGGTCATCATTTTGGGCGATTTGGTGTGACTTGTTAACCGTCGCCTGCCAGGGTGCGCTGCTGTATGGTGAGGCAGAAGTTAGCGAGCGTTGCAAGTTGCGTCATGAACACCAAAACTGAAACTAAGGACGATACGTCCGCCCAGGCCGTAACCATTTCCTTCGGTGAGCGGTTTGCAGCCTCCGATCTGTTCGACGCAATCTTTAAGGAGGGCATGGCTCTCGTCGAACGCACGGCCAGCTATCTCGATGGTCCTGGCCGCAAGGAAGCCCGAATGCTGCGCGGGCCGGTCTCGGTGCTGTACGCGACCGAGAGCATGCGCCTCACCACCCGCCTTCTTGAGCTTGCCTCCTGGCTGATGATCCGGCGCGCACTGAAGGCTGGCGAGATTTCCGCCGCGGAAGCACAGGTAAAGCGCGAACGCGTGCGCCTGCGCGCGCCGGGTCGCCCCTCGCACGTCAAGGGTTTCAGCGAGCTTCCCGAGGGCCTACGCACGCTGATCGAGGCGAGCTTCGCCCTCAATGACCGCATCGTACAGCTCGATCGCGCCATGCAGGTGGTGGTCGGGGAGGCGTCGGTGATCACGTCCAACCCGGTCGAGGCGCAGATGCTGCGCATCGAGGAAGCGTTTACCAATCCTCAGCGCCGCCGCGCCGCCGGGCAATAGGCGCGCGGCACCGGCCATCCCGGCCAGGTTTTGCCGGGATCGTCATGACTGCGAATTAACTGTATTTGCGAATTAGCTGGGCAATCAATCCCCCCGGCGATGCCCCGGGCTTGCCCCGGGATGACGCCGCCGACACCAATTGCGCGGCTCAGAACATGCCCTCGAACTTCTTCTTGAAGCGCGACAGGCGGCCGCCGCGGTCCATCAGGTGCTGGTTACCGCCGGTCCAGGCCGGATGCGTCTTGGGGTCGATGTCGAGGGCCAGCGTATCGCCCTCCTTGCCGTAGGTCGAATAGGTCTCGAACTCGGTGCCGTCGGTCATAACCACCTTGATGCGGTGGTAGTGGGGGTGGAAATCCTCGGTCTTTTTCATGGCTGTCTCGCTGTCGGTCGTTAGGCCGTGACCGAGCGTTTGCTGGCGCGCGGGTGGCCGTGCGGATGTGGGCTGGGCGCCTTCATACTGGAACAGCCCCGGGGGGACAAGGCGTCATGCTGAGCATTTCTGGCCTACGCAGGGCGCCCCGCCTTTGCCCACTTGCTCAGGCAAGGCGAGCCCGGCACTCTGCGCCCCACATTAACGCCAAAACGCCCCAGGCCAGCCGTTGACCGACCAGAACCAGATCACCGCAGGCAGCCCCGGACGCACGGCCCGGCTGCGCCCGCTGCTGGCGCTCAAACCCTACCTTTTGCGCTATCCGTCCATGCTGGTCGTAGCGCTGTCGGCGCTGGTCGCCTCGGCGGTTGCCATGCTGGTGGTCCCAGTGGCCGTGCGGCGCATGATCGACCACGGCTTCTCCGGCGGCGACGGCGCCTTCATGGATCAGTATTTCACCATGCTGATCGTGATCGGCCTGGCCCTGGCGCTGGCCAGCGCCACGCGCTTCTATGCCGTCAATTGGCTGGGCGAGCGCGTGGTTGCCGACTTGCGGGACGAGGTGTTCCGCCACCTCGCCACGCTCGGCCCGGCCTTCTATGAGAAGACCCACTCGGGCGAGGTGATGAGCCGGCTGACGGCTGACACCACTCAGATCAAGGCGGCGGCTGGCAGCGCTCTGAGCCAGGCCCTGCGCAACGGCATCATGCTGATCGGCGCGCTGGTCATGATGTTCGTGACCAGCCCGACGCTATCGTTCCTGGCGCTGGCGGCAATTCCGGCCATTGTCTTTCCTATGCTGGCCTACGGGCGCGCGGTGCGTCGCCTGTCGCGGGCAGCGCAGGATCGGCTCGCCGATGCGTCCGCCTATGCCGCCGACAACCTGGGGGCGGTGCGCACGTTGACCGCCTTTGGCCAGGAGGCAAGCGTCTCGGGCCGGTTTGCCGTCGCCGTCGAGCGCGCCTTTGCAGCGGCACGCTCACGCCTGTTGGCCCGCGCCGGCCTGACGGCCATCGCCATCTTCCTGGTCGTGTCGAGCATCGTCGGCATTTTGTGGTTCGGCTCGCGCCTCGTCATCAGCGGCGAGATGAGCGGCGGCCGGCTCGGCCAGTTCGTGCTCTACGCGAGCTTCGCTGCGGGCGCCATGGCCGAACTCGCCGAAGTGTGGGGCGAGCTGGCGCAGGCGTCAGGCGCCGCCGAGCGCCTCGCCGAGCTGTTGGCGGAGCGGTCCGAGATCGCCAATCCGCCGCAGCCCAAGCGCATGCCGTTCCCTCCACAGGGCACCGTCTCCTTCCAGGATGTGCGCTTTGCCTATCCGGCGCGCCCAGGTGTGTCGGCCCTCAATGGCGTGAGCTTCGACGTGGCGGCCGGCGAGACGGTGGCGATCGTCGGGCCGTCGGGCGCCGGCAAGAGCACCATCCTCAACCTGCTATTGCGCTTCTATGACCCGCAGTGCGGCAGGGTGGTGGTCGACGGTGTGGCAACCCGCGAGGCCGACCTCAAGGAGCTCAGAGCCCGCTTTGCACTCGTGCCGCAGGACTGGACCCTGTTCGACGACACGTTGGCCGAGAATATCCGCTACGGCCGTCCGGACGCCAGCCTCAAGGAGGTGAGGCGGGCCGCTGCCGCCGCCCACGCGGACAGCTTCATCGAGGCCCTCGAGCAGGGCTACGACACGCGCATCGGCGAGCGTGGCGTGACCCTGTCGGGCGGCCAGCGCCAGCGCATCGCACTCGCTCGCGCCATCCTGCGCGATGCCCCCATCCTGCTGCTCGACGAGGCAACCAGCGCGCTGGACGCCGAAAGCGAGGTGGCCGTGCAGAAGGCGTTGGAGCGCGTGATGGCCAACCGCACCACCATCGTCATCGCCCACCGCCTGGCGACCGTGCAGCGTGCCACGCGCATCCTGGTGATGGATCAGGGCCGCATCGTCGAACAGGGTCGCCATGCCGACCTGATCCGCCAGGGCGGGCTGTACGGGCGGCTGGCCGAGTTGCAGTTCACACTGGACGCGGCGCAGTAGGTGGCGGCCGGTGCCGTGTCCCTACTGCACCACCCGGTTGCCGAGCCGGCTGGCACACGGCATTTTCACTTCTCAGGAAGGCGCGAATATCCCACGATTTTTCAACGCTGCCGCGTGCAACCGGTGTGCGCGGCGTTCTAGATTGGGCGTACGTATTCGCTCTTGCGGAGCTGGGCACGACATATGACCGATCGGGGGTTTTCGACCACAACCACGGCCCTGCTTGCCGGCCTGACAGCCGTCAGCGCCTGCAACCTGCCTGCCGCCGCCCAGGACGGCAACAGTTGGCCGAGATGGCCGGGCTCGGCCTACGCCGCCAACAGCGATCCGGTCGACCGCAGCTTCGTCAAGGAATGGGAGGCGACGCCGCCCAAGGGCTACCCGACTCTGAGCCCCGCCAACATCGCCGCGACCAAGGCTGCCATGGCCCGCTACGCCGCGATCGTGGCGCGCGGCGGGTGGCAGCCGCTTCCGGACGTGAAGCTGCAGCAGGGCAGCAATGATCCCGCCGTGGCACTGCTGCGAGCGCGCCTGCAAGCCTCCGGCGACCTGCAGGAGCAAAGCCTCTCGCAGAATTTTGACTACTACGTCGACAAGGCCGTGAAGCGCTATCAGGCCTCCAATGGCCTGGCGCCCACCGGCGTCGTCGACAAGACGACCATCGCCGCCATGAACATTCCGGCGGCATCGCGGCTGAAGCAGCTGCAGATCAATCTCGGACGGCTCGCCGAGCACTCCAAGGTCGCCGCGCGCCGATACGTGGTGGTCAACATTCCGGCCGCGCAGATCGAAGCGGTCGACGTCAACCAGGTGGTGTCGCGGCACTCCGGCGTGGTCGGCAAGATCGACCGCCCAACCCCGCTGCTGAAGTCCGCCATCCACGAGCTTAACTTCAACGCGGTGTGGCATCTGCCGCCGACGGTGATCGAGAAGGACCTGATCCCCAAGGGACAGGAGATGTCGCGCCGCGGCCAGAGCGTGCTCGTCAAATTCAACATCGACGCCTACGGCGGCGACGGCAAGAAGCTCGACCCTAGCAAGGTCAATTGGAGCTCGCCGATCGTCAAGGGCCTCACCTACAAGCAGCAGCCTGGCCCCGATAACCCGCTCGGCTTCGTCAAGATCAACTTCAACAACGCGCATTCCGTCTATATGCACGACACGCCCTCGCAATCGATCTTCGGGCGCAACTTCCGCGCCGCAAGCTCGGGCTGCGTGCGCGTGTCGGGCATCGAGCAACTGGCCGCCTGGCTGACGGTCGACCAAGGGTGGAAGCCCGAGCATATCAAGCAGATGAAGGAAACGGGCG
This sequence comes from Hyphomicrobiaceae bacterium, assembly GCA_035762425.1. GTDB lineage: Bacteria > Pseudomonadota > Alphaproteobacteria > Rhizobiales > Hyphomicrobiaceae > AWTP1-13. The sequence continues at coordinate 9,813 of DASTOW010000384.1, forward strand.
AGCGGCTCGACGTGAAGCTCAAGAAGCCGATGCCGCTTTATTTCGTCTACATCACAGCCTGGGCCACCGAGGACGGCGTGGTGCAGTTCCGCCGCGACCTGTACGTCAAGGACGGTATCGGTCAGGCCGCAGCCGCCTACTGACGCTTCGTCGCACCCGTTGACTCCGATCAAAGCCGGCTGGGACGGCCGTGCGACATCACGGGCGACGGCTTTGCATTTCCACGTGCTAGTCTAGAATACGTCTAGGGAAGGGCGCTCTGCTCTTGGCCTGGGCAAGGGGCGCGGCCAGCACACTGGTTGCAGACGCGAGAGGTTGGGTCTGATGGACTACGGCAAGGCGTTCGCGGAGGCGTTGCAGGCGCTCAAATGCGAAGGCCGCTACCGGGTATTTGCCGACATCCGCCGTGACCGCGGCCGCTTTCCGGCCGCCCAGCACTTCACCGGCGCAGGCGCGCGGCCGATCACGGTGTGGTGCTCTAACGACTACCTCGGCATGGCGCAGAGCCCCATCGTGCTTGCCGCCATGCACGAAGCCCTCGATACGGCGGGCGCCGGCTCCGGCGGCACGCGCAACATCTCCGGCACCTCGCACTACCATGTCGAGCTGGAGCGTGAGCTCGCCGACCTGCATGGTAAGCAGGCCGCGCTGCTGTTCACCTCCGCCTACGTCGCCAACGATACGACGC
>DASTOW010000385.1:0-2274 GCA_035762425.1 Hyphomicrobiaceae bacterium
CTGCGTTCAGAGCGGCCCTGGGTAACCGCCGCCGTCGATCAGCAGGTTCTGCGCGGTGATGTATCCAGCGTGAACTGAGCAAAGGAACGCGACAGTCGCGCCGAACTCGTCGGTGGTGCCGAAGCGGCCGGCAGGCACAGCGGACTTGCGCTCGGCGTCAATCACGGAAATGTCCACCTTGCGCGCCTCCGCCATCTTCACGCTGGTGCCGCGCAGCCGGTCGGTATCGAACGGTCCGGGCAGGATGCCGTTGATGGTTACGTTCGACTTCGACGCCTTGCGCGCCAGCACGGTGATGGCGCCGGTCAGGCCCAACCTGGCGCCGTTGGACAGCTCGAGGCTCGCAATCGGATTCTTGATGGAGGCCGACGTGATGTTGACGATGCGGCCGAAGCCGCGGTCCATCATTCCGTAGACGGTGGCATGGATCAGCGCGATGGGCGTGAGCATGTTGCCCTCCACCGCCTTGCGCCAGTCTTCCAGCGAGAAATTCTTGAAATCGCCCGGAGGCGGCCCGCCGGCGTTGTTGATCAGGATGTCGGGGTTTGGACAGGCCTTCAGCAGCGTGGCGCGACCCTGCTCCGTCGTCACATCGCAGGCGACCGGAGTAACCTTGACGCCGAACTGGCCAAGCTCCTTGGCGGTGGCGTTGAGGGCCTCCGCACCACGCGCGCAGATCGTCACGTCGACGCCCTCGCGGGCCAGCGCCGTCGCACACCCCTTGCCGAGGCCCTTGGAGGCCGCACAGACAATGGCCGACTTGCCCTTGATGCCGAGATCCATCGAGACATTCCCTTTCACGCGCTGAGGTGGCCGCCAACATGCCCGCCCAGGGCGCCAGGATCAAGCCACCTGCGCGGCGCTGGCACCGGGCCGCTCAACGAAATGCCGGTACGCAAGCGACAGCAGCGTAACGGCGATCGTGACGATCAGCACATAGGCCAGCGAGTAGACGGTTATGCCGATGACCGATTCGTCCAACGAGGTGCCTTCGACAAGGAACACCAGGGCGGCGGCAGGGATCAGCGGGGGAAGACTGCAGAGCAGGCTGGCGCAGGCAAGACGCCAGGTGTTGCCACGGGTTGCGCGCCATGCCTCGCCAAGCGTCAGCCGCTCACCCAGCGCGCCCGCCGGCAGCACCAGCGACAGGCGCGGCAGCACGAAGACGCCGACGCCAAGCCCCACACCAAAGCCTGCAAGCATCGTGACAATCAACGAGAGCGCGCCCTGGCTACTCACGTTGTGAGGCAGCACCGCAGCAATGCCAAACAGGATCGGCCCGATCGTAGCGACCATGCAAGCGAGCAGGATCATCGCATACCACCAGACGACGCGATCCAGCCTCAGATACACGGCGCCCTGCACGCTTTCCTGCCGGAGCACCAGCCGGTGCCAGGCCACGGCGATGGAAGCCAGCGCCGGCACTTCCAGGACGCTGGGCAGCATACTCAGCAGTAAACTACCCGTCTCATTGCCCTGCGAGCGCGAGTCCAGCCACTCTGCGGCGGCATAGACCGGCAGCATGATCAGCAGCCACAGCCAGCTGATGCGGAGCAGCGAACCGAAATTGCCAAACACGATGGCGTAGCAGGCACCGACGGTGCGCCAGAATGGCAATTTGGGCGGCCTGGTCGGCGAGGGAGGGAGTGTCATGGCAGCCGCACCTCCGGTGATGGCTGTGCGTCGCGCGGCTCCGCAAAGAACCGATAGGTCAGCGACAGCAAGGTGACCGCCAGAATGGTGAGAACCGCATACCCGAGCGAATTGAGGACAGCATATCCGACGGAGTCGAGGAGCTGGCCGATGACGTTGACGAGTTGGGGGTCTGCGCCAGGGACCCATTGCCGCTCGAAAGACACGAGCAGAATGGGTGGGAGCTTGAATAGTAGCGCCGCCGGCAACGTGCAAAGAGCGGTTGCCAGCGCGAGGCGCAGCGTATTACCCCGCGTGTTGCGCCAGGCTTGCCGCAGCGAAAGCCGTTCGCCGAGAGCCGCGGCCGGCAACACCAGCGAGAATCGCGGCACCACCAGGAAGGCCAGCGGCAGGAAGAGGATGGCCCACAGCACGGCGGCCTCGTCGAGAGCCACGATGCCCAGCAGGAGCAGCGGGATCACGAAATACCACGGTACCAGCATGAGCAGGAGGAACAGAAAAGAAAATAGCGCATAGCGCCAGACGGTGCGGTCGAGCCGGAGGCAGACCAGTCTCGTCACACGCTCCTGACGCAGAATGAAGCGGTGCCAGACGACCGCGATCGATGCCAGGAATGGCAGT
>DASTOW010000386.1:0-3206 GCA_035762425.1 Hyphomicrobiaceae bacterium
ACGGCGGTGTCAATCTCGGTAGCAATGCCATACCTGAGGCCATGTGCCTGCCAGTGCAGCGCGAAGGCGCCGCGCTGCAACTCGGCCACGAATGCGTCCGCTGGCAACGTGTCGTGATCCTCAGCCGCATTCGCCTCGCGGGTGACGACACGCTTGGCAAACAGGAAGCTGGGATCGCTGCCAAGACGCCTGGCTGCTTCGCCGAGCACCGCGTCCTTACCGGCCCCGCTCGGCCCGACGACCAGCACGACAGGGCCGGGGCCGATCAAATTAGATGACGCGCTGGCCACCACGATAGACCTCGCGAACCACGGGAAGGTCACCCACCACACGAATGCGCACCAGATCGGCGCGCAGGCCGGCCGCTACCTGGCCCCGGTCGGTCAGACCGGCGGCACGGGCCGGATGCAGTGTAACCGTGCGCAGCGCCGCCGCCAGGCCGTAGCCGTCGATGCGACGAGCGAGGTCGAACGCCCCGATCAGCAGGCTGGCCGGCACATAGTCGGACGAGAGGATATCGAGCACGCCTTCGCGCGCCAGCGTCTCAGCCGCGACATTGCCGGAATGCGATCCGCCGCGCACGACGTTGGGTGCACCCATCAGCACGGCAATGCCGGCCCGATGCGAGGCCGCAGCCGCTTCGGCGGTGGTGGGGAACTCGGCGATCATCGCGCCGTCGCCCAGCGACTCTTGCACGTGCTCTGGCGTTGCGTCGTCATGGCTGGCCATGACCACGCGATGGGCCTTAGCCAACGCCACCAGGCTGGCGCGATTGGCCGTATAGTTGCTGGCAAAGCGCGCCCGCTTCTGCTCCATCAGCCGGTTGAGGTTGGCCTCGGTGCGACCCGACTTGCCGCCATAGTAGATCTTCCAGGACTCCGGATCGACGAACTGGCGCATGCCCGGCGTGTGATCCATCAGGGACATGAGACCGACGGTGTTGCGGCCGAGCAGGTGACCGGTCTGCCGCACCACGTCGTCGGTGCATATCTCGCAGCGCAGATGCATGCGATGATCCGCGCGCAGCAGGCCTTGCGAGCGGGCCGTGCCGATGGCGGCGATGATGCCATCCAGCTCGTCCTCGACCGAGCCATAGTCGAGGTCCGTGCCGATGCGCAACGAATCGAACACGGTGGTGATGCCCGACGCGGCAATCTGCGCGTCGTAGGCGATGACGGCAGCCACCTGCGGCCAGTGCACCTTGGGCCGAGGCTTGAGGTGGATCTCGAGATGGTCGGTATGCAGCTCGATCAGCCCAGGTGCCAGCAGGTCACCCGCGACATCTATGCCGCGCTCCGGCGCGCGGCCCCGCCCGACCTCGACGATCATGTCGCCCTCCACTGCCAACCAGCCGTCGACGACGGCTTGTGGCAGCACGACCCTGGCGTTCTCGAACACGCGTGTCACGGCTCAGGCCCGAAAGCTGGTCACGTCGATGCCGCGGTCGCACACCTGCTGCTTGACATCCTCATCGTGGAAGATACCGAGCAGCGCCGCGCCACCACGCTTGCGCTCGCGAATGAAGTCGATGACGGCTGCGCGGTTGCGCCGGTCGAGCGAGGCCGTCGGCTCGTCGAGCAGCAGGATAGGATGGGTGGCGGCAAACCCGCGCGCGATGTTGATGCGCTGCTGCTCGCCGCCGGAGAAGGTGGAGGGTGGCAGCTGCCAAAGTCGTTCCGGAATGTTGAGGCGATCCAGCAGCTCGGCAGCGCGTACCTTTGCTTTGCTGGGCTCGACGCCGTTGTCGCGCGCGGAGGCGGCGACGATATCGAGCGCGCCGACACGCGGGATGGTGCGCAGGAACTGGCTGACGTAGCCGATCGTCGCCTGGCGCAGGTGCAGCACCCGGCGCGGCGGGGCGCTGGCAATATCCACCCATTCGCGGGCGTCGCGCACCATGATGGTGCCGGCGTCGGCGCGGTAGTTGCCGAAGATCATCTTGAGGATGGACGACTTGCCGGCTCCCGACGGTCCGTCCAGGACCGCACATTCGCCGGCGCCGACCTCGAACGTCACGTCCTTGAGAACTGGAAGGATGGCACCGCCGCGCAGGTGCATGACGAACGTTTTGGCGACGCCGTCCAGTTTGATCATGGTGGTGTCGGCCGCACGCATGGCTCAACCCCGCAGGTCCGAGGAGACGAGCAGTTGTGTGTAGGGCTCGCGCGGATCGTCCAGCACCTGATCGGTCAACCCGGTCTCGATCACCCGGCCGCGCCGCATCACCATCAGCCGGTGCGACAGCAGGCGCGCCACCGCCAGGTCGTGCGTGACGATGATGGCGGCAAGCCCATAGTCGGCCACCAGGCCGCGCAGCAGGTCGAGCAGGCGTGCCTGCACGGACACATCGAGACCGCCGGTAGGCTCATCCATGAAAACGAGGCGGGGCGAGGTCACCATGTTCTTGGCGATCTGCAAGCGCTGGCGCATGCCGCCCGAGAACGTCGCCGGCGTATCGTCGATGCGGTCGGCATCGATCTCGACGCGGCTCAGCCAGTCAACCGCCTCCTGACGGATGCGGGCGTAGTTGCGCCAACCGATTGCCATCAGGCGCTCGCCGACGTTGCCACCAGCCGATACGCCCATGCGCAAGCCGAGCCGGGCATCCTGGTGCACGAACCCCCAGTCGGTGCGCAGAAGGAAGCGCCGCTCAGCTTCACCGAGCGCGAACAAATCCCGCATGACGTCATCGCGCATGCGGTAGCGGATGCTGCCGGACGATGGCTTGAGTTGCGTTGACAGGAGGGAGAGCAGCGTGGATTTGCCCGATCCCGACTCGCCCACCACGGCCAGCACCTCGCCGGGGTAGATCTCGAGCGCTACGTCGGCGCAGCCCAGACGCGGGCCGTAGTGCTTGGTCAGGCCCTGCGCCACCAGCAGCGGCGCCTCGGCAGTGCGGGCCATGGTCACGCTGCGCCGCCATCGAGTTCGACCAGGAAGCTGTAGCCGTGGCGCCGAAAACCGAGCGCCTCGTAGAACGCGTGCGCCCGGTCCCGTTTCATGTTGGCGGACAGCGCGAGCTTGTAACAACCCCGCTCGCGCGCTTGAGCAAGCGCATGCCGCAACATCTGCTTGCCAACGCCTTTGCCCTGCAGCGCGGGCTCGACGACGACGTCCTCAACAACCGCCGACGGCGCACCGAGATGGCCGAGGTTGTGCATCACGAGCAACGCATAGCTGCCGACGATGGTTGCACCCTGCTCAGC
>DASTOW010000387.1:0-6837 GCA_035762425.1 Hyphomicrobiaceae bacterium
CTTGTCGTTGGCGATGAACTCGGCGAACAAGCTGAACAGAAACAGGCCGAGGAAGATCCAAAGGCTCCAATAGCCACGCCGGTTGGCCTTGAAGTTGCGCCACCGCCGCTGGTTGAGCGGCGTCAGCGAGAAGCGGCTGAACTTGCGGAACGCCAGCACCTGGCGACCCACCTCTTTGGACGGCAGCGGCAGGGGCGGCTCGTCGGGGACCAGCGCCTTCTGCACGGGCTTGTCTTCGAGGCGCGTATCCAAGCTCACACCTCCCGCGTCTCGAAATCGATGCGCGGATCGACCAGCGTGTAGATGAAGTCGGACACCAGATTAACCGCAAGGCCCAGCAGAGCGAAGATGTAGATATTGGCGAACACCACCGGATAGTCGCGGTTGATGACACTCTCGAAACTCAGCAGGCCGAGCCCGTCGAGCGAGAAGATCGTCTCGATCAGCAGCGCACCGGAGAAGAACGCGTGGATGAACGCGCCCGGAAAGCCGGCGATGATCAGCAGCATGGCGTTGCGGAACACATGCCCATACAGCACCTGCCGCTCGCCCAGTCCCTTGGCCTGCGCGGTCAACACATACTGCTTGCGGATCTCGTCCAGGAACGAGTTGCGCGTCAGGAACGTCATGGTGGTAAAGGCCCCGAGCGACATCGCCACGATCGGCAGCGTCAGGTGCCAGAAGTAGTCGGTAATCTTGCCGAACGTGGAGAGCTGGTGCCAGTTGTCGGAGGTCAACCCGCGCGATGGGAACCACTGGAAGAACGAGCCGCCGGCGAACACCACCAGCAGCAGGATCGCGAACAGGAAGCCCGGGATGGCGTAGCCCACCACCAGCACGCCGGACGTCCAGGTGTCGAACTTCTCGCCGTCGTGCACGGCCTTGCGGATGCCGAGCGGGATCGAGATGAGGTAGGTGATCAGCATCATCCAGATGCCGAGCGAGATGGAGACGGGCAGCTTCTCCTTGATCAGCTGCAGCACGCTGATGTCGCGGAAGTAGCTCTTGCCGAAGTCGAACATCAGGTAGTTCTTGAGCATCAGGAAGAAGCGCTCGTGCGCTGGCTTGTCGAAGCCGAATTGCTTTTCCAGGCTCTTGATGAATTCGGGATCGAGCCCCTGCGCGCCGCGGTACTTGGAGCCGCCGTCGCCCTGCGCCGCTTGCCCGGAAGCCTGCTGCCCGCCCATGTCGCCCTGGCCGCCGCCGCCGATGCGCGCGGTCGCCGACACGTCGGTGCCCGTGATCTGGGCGATGACCCGCTCGACCGGCCCGCCGGGCGCAAACTGGATGATGGCAAAGGAGATCAACATAATCCCGAACATGGTCGGGATGATGAGCAGGATGCGCTTCAGAAGGTACTGTCCCATCCGATCAATCGTGCCGTTCGAGTTTCGCCCTGCCCGCGCCAGCGCCCCTAACTGTCATGCCCGACGCCGAGCCAGGGCGAATGCCGCAACCCAAAACACTAGCGCGCCGCGAGTTTGGCAGCTTTTTCCGCATCGTACCACCAGGTTTCCGGGATGCCGCGGGCGTACTTCGGCTTGACGCTTGGCCGGCTGAATTTGTTCCAATAGGCAAGCGTGTGCGAAGCCTTGTACCAGTGCGGGACCCAGTAGTGCCCTGCGCGGAGCACGCGGTCGAGCGCGTGCGTGGCCGTCACCAGCTCCTCGCGCGTGCGGGCCTCCAGCACCTTGTCCACCATGGCATCGACCACCGGACTGGCAATGCCGGCGAGGTTGCGCGTGCCGTCCATGCGTGCCGACTCGCTGCTGAAGAAATCCTTAAGTTCCACGCCGGGCGTCAGGCGCATGCTGAACCGCGTGGTGATGATGTCGAAGTCGAGCGCCTTGACGCGCCGCTCGTACTGCGCCGAGTCGACCCGGCGGATGCTGGCGCGGATGCCGATCGCTCGCAGGTTGCGCACGAAGGGTGCGATGATGCGCTCGAAGCTCGGCTCGTTGGTCAGGAACTCCACGTCGAGCGTCTCGCCCTGCGCGTTGCGCACGCTCGGCGGACGCGGGTCGGCAAACGTCACGCGCGCCGCGCGGCAGACGACCCCGCAGGTCTGGTCGGCCGGGTCCTTGTTGTCCAGCGACCAGCCGGCCTCGTGCAGCAGCCGCTGCGCCTCGCGCAGGTTGGCACGATCGCCCCACGAACCTTGCGTGACCGGCGCCAGGAACGGGTCGTCGAACACCTCCGATGGCAGCTGATCGCGGAACGGCTCGAGCAGCGCCAGCTCCTCCTTGGACGGCTTGCCTTCCGCCTTGAGCGGCGAGTTCTCGAAGTAGCTGTTGGTGCGGATGTAGAGACCGTAGAACAGGTTGCGGTTGGTCCACTCGTAGTCGAACGCATAGTTGAGCGCCTTGCGCACGCGCGCATCGGAGAACTTGGACCGCCGCGTATTCATGAAGAAGCCCTGCGCGCCCGACGGGCTCTCATCGCGCAGTGTAGCACGCACCAGTCTCCCGTCCTTGACCTGCGGAATATCGTACGCGGTTGACCAGTCCTTCGCCGTGAACTCCTCGCGCAGGTCGTAGGCGCCAGCCTTCAGGCTCTCCAGGGAAGCCGTGCGTTCGCGGAAATACTCGTAGCGCACCTCATTGAAATTGTGCTGCCCACGATTGACCGGCAGATCCCTTGCCCAATAGTCGGGCCGGCGCTTGTAGGTGACGTACGTGCCCTGTTTGAAGTCGCCGATCGCATACGGCCCCGAGCCCAGCGGCGGCTCGAGGGTCGTCGCGTCGAAGGTCCGCGTCGCGTAGTAGGTCGCCGACAGCACCGGCAGCGTGGCCACGATCTGCGGCAGATCGCGCGTCTGGTTGCCCTTGAAGAGGTAACGCACCGTGTGCGGGCCGTCGGCGATCGCATCCACCACATCGCGCAGCGCCAGGCGATATTGCGGGTGCCCTTTTTCCTTGAGCGTCTTCAGGGTGAACACCGGATCCTTCGAAGTCACCGGCGAGCCGTCGGCAAACTTGGCCTCGGGCCGCATATGAAACGTGATCGACAGGCCGTCGGGCGCACGCACCACCGAGCGCGCGATCAATCCATAGACCGCGTCCGGCTCGTCGTAGGCACGCACCATCAGGCTGTCGAACAGCAGCGGCAGGCCCTGGGCGCTATCGCCTCTGAGGATGAAGGCATTGAAGCTGTCGAAGGTCAGCGTCGCGCCGGGTCCCACCTGGGCGATGCGTCCGCCCTTCGGGGCGTCCGGATTGACGTACTCGAAATGCTTGAAGTCGGGCGCATACTTCAGATCGCCGAAGGCCGACATGCCGTGGCGCTCAGCGCCATCAGCTGCCAACACACCAGCAGTCTGCAGGAGCACAACAAAGGCGGCACAAGTCCAGGTCCGAAATCGGCGATCGAATGCTTGCGAAGACGCAAGCTGCCTCATTGGCTGCGCGCCTCCCCCAGCTTCTTGGCCGCCGCATCGTCATACCACCACACGCGCTCGAAGCTGATCGCCCGCGACGGCAGCTTGTCGGGATGGCGGTACTTGTCCCAGTAGACGATGCGCTCATAAGGATAGTGCCAGTGCGGCACCACGTAGTGGTTCCACAGCAGCACGCGATCGAGCGCCTTGGTGGCGGCCACCAGCTCGGCGCGGTCCTTGGCAAAGATGACCCGGTCGATCAGCTTGTCGATGGCGGGGTTCTTGATGCCGATGGTGTTGGCGCCACCTTCCTGGTCGGCCGCCGCCGATCCCCAGAAGTAGCGCTGCTCATTGCCGGGCGATTCCGACTGGCCGAACGCGGCAAACGTGATGTCGAAGTCATAGGTCCGCCGGCGACGCTGATACTGCGCCGAATCGACCACGCGCAGCGTTGCATCGATGCCGAGCAGCTTCAGCTCCGAGAGGTAGGTGAGCGTGTGCCTCTCAAAGGTCGGCGACCCGAGCAGGATCTCCGCCTTCAACGTCTGCCCGGAGGCGTCGCGCAACAAGGTGTCGGTCGCCTTCGGATCGCGCTTCCAGCCGGCCTGATCGAGCAGGTGAGCTGCCTTGCGCAAGTTGGCGCGGCGCGCTTCCGGCGACGCGTTGACCGGGTTCTTGTACTCGGTGGTGAACACCTCGGATGGGATCTCGGCCTGCACCTCTTTGAGGATCTCGAGCTCGCGGCCCGCGGGCAGCCCCGACGCCTTGAGCTCCGAATGGTCGAAGAAGCTCTCGGTGCGGACGTACATGTTGTACAGCAGCTGCTTGTTGATGTGCTCAAAGTCGAACGCGAGGTTGAAGGCCTGCCGCACGCGCGCATCCTGGAACTGCGGGCGGCGCATGTTGAACACGAAGGCCTGCATCGGCGCGACACGATCGACCTCGTAGCGCTCCTTCTTGATCTGCCCGTTCTTGACCGCGGGGAAGTCGTAGGCCGTCATCCAGTCCTTGGCGACGTTCTCGTTCCAGACGTCGAGCCGTCCGGTCTTGAAGGTCTCGAACCCGGCCGTGCGCTCGCGGAAGTAGTCGACGCTGATCAGGTCGAAATTCCACTGGCCGCGCATCACCGGCAGGTCCTTTGCCCAGTAGTCGGGCACCCGCTCGTAGGTGATGGCCCGGCCGGGCGCCACGTCCTTGATGCGATAGGCGCCGGAGCCGACCGGCGGCTCCAGTGTGGTACCGGTAATGTCGCGCGGCGTGCCGTTGGCATCCTTGCCCTCCCAATAGTGCTTGGGGAGCACATTGAGCTGGCCCACGATGTGGGGCAGCTCGCGGTTGCCCTTGGTATCGAAGGTGAAGGTGACCTCGTTGTCGCCGGTCTTCTCGGCTTTCACGACGTTCTTGTAGTAGTGCTCGGCCTGCCGGTTCGCCTTCTTCTGGGCCTCCAGCGAGTAGATCACGTCCTCGACGGTAATGGGCTTGCCATCGCTAAAGCGCGCCTCGGGGCGCAGCTTGAAGGTCACCGAGGAGAAGTCTGCCGGGTAGGACACCCATTCGCAGATCAAGCAATATTGGGTCGACGCCTCGTCCGGGCTGTCGACCATCAGCGCATCGTACAGGAGGCCGAGATCGGAGGCCTTCTGGCCCTTGAAGCTGAACGGATTGATGCTGTCGAACGAGCCTTCGGCGAACTGCCGCAGCGCCCCGCCCTTGGGGGCATTGGGATTGACCCAGTCAAAGTGCTTGAAGTCCGCCGCGTATTTTGGCGCGCCTACCAGCGACAAGGCGTGATGCTTGGCGTCGGATGCCAGCGTGGCACAACCGCTCGCGAGCAAGACTGCGGCCGCGGTACCGGCCAAGAGGCTATGGCGGGGCATGCGTGATCTGTTCCTCCCAAGGATCATGCTGCGGACATATGCCGCCGGTGTGCAATCCCAGAGTGCAATTAGTGTGCAACGACTATGCCGGGGAGGGGGCAGAGCGCCAAATTAATCCTTGGTCATCCGACCGCAGAGCAGAAAAACGCAGCTAAATCAATAAGTTGCGTACGCTCTTGCCAGCCTGACGCGCCCCTAGTTCGGCAGTGCAGCAGGCGCGTCGGCCAGCTTGCGCATATACACCAGCAGATCGGCAAGCTCGGCGTCATCCTTGATACCCGGGAACGCCATCTTGTTGCCGGGGATGGCCGACTTCGGATCGTGCAGGTACGCGGCAAGGTGGGCCCAGTCCCATTCGCCGCCCTTGCTCTTGATGGCGTCCGAGTACGGGAAACCGCCTACCTCACCCACCTTGCGGCCGACCACGCCCCACAAATTTGGGCCGACCAGGTTGCGGCCACCCTTGTCCGGGGTATGGCACTGCAGGCAGCGCTTGAACACATCCTGGCCCGCATCGGCATTACCTTTGGGCAGCAGTGCCAAGACGTTGGCCGGATCGAAGGCAGCCGCCTGGGTTGCGCCGCCGGTCGCCGTCGGGGCTTCCGTGATCGGCAGGGCCCAGCCGGCCTTTTCGGGCTTGTGTTCCTTGTAGACGATGTCCAGCAGCGTCTTGCTGCCGAACACCACCAGCAAGGCCGTCAGCACGGCGCCTGCGATCTTATTGATTTCGAAAGCGTCCATGCGCGCGCGTGTCCCCATTGGCGAGGTCGGCGGCGCCCCGCCAACCGGCGGCCAATATAGGGTTTCGCGGTCGCCTTGCAACCGAACTCGGGGGCGTTGCGAAAGCCTGCCCCGAGACGAATTGTCACCGGTCTGGGGATGATCGTGGGGAAGCTTGAGACGCTCCCGCACAACAATGAACCGGTCTTTCGACTGGCGCATGTTGGCTGCGCTGTGCCGCTTGCCGAAGGTGTGCGCCAAGTTCGTTGGCTGACGCATGGGTCAGCACGACTGGGCACATATCACCGTTTGCATAGATTAGATTGAATAGATCAGAAGTTCGCTGCAGCGGATGCCTAGCGCGATGCCGACACCGGCCAGGAGCCCAGTGCATTGCGCGCCAGCAGCTGCAGCCGATCGAGCCGGCGCTCGCAGATCGCCAGCTTGCGGTCCAGCCGTGTGGCTCTCTCGAACGCCTGGTGCGGCGCAAGCACATTCTTCCCGCGACACATGCAGGCTGCGACGTGCTCAATCCGCTCTGCGTTGGCATCCATGTAGCGACGCAGCGCATCGAGTTCGATGGCAACGCGGGAGGAGGGGCAGAAATGGCTCATTGCGCTTGCCTAGAGCGAGTCGTGTGGCGCCGGCAACCGCAAGCCGTCATGCCGGCAGGACGGCGTGGCGCGAATGCCGCTCATCCAACTTGGCGTTGCGCCGCAGGCGCACCCCTCACCGAACGCGCAAAAGGATGGTGAAAGGTGCGCGACTTCCTGCTACGCAACCGCAAATTGCCGCCGTTGGGATACCCGCACTCTCATGCAACGCACGCTTGTGGTCATACCGGCCCGCCTGCAGTCGACACGA
>DASTOW010000388.1:0-15696 GCA_035762425.1 Hyphomicrobiaceae bacterium
TGCGAGATGCGCGAGACCTTGGCCTTGGCATCAGCCACGCCGACAATGCCGTACTGATGCGTCTGATCGTCCGGAACCGGAGCCACGGCCATATGATTGCCGCCGTGCTCGCCATAGGCAGCGATCATCTGGGCGAGGCAGGACTTGCCAGGCGCATAGTGCAGCACATCGGGCAGCAGTACGGCAAATGGCTCCTCGCCGACGATCTCGCGCGCGCACCACACGGCGTGGCCGAGACCCAGCGGTGCCTGCTGACGCGTGAAGCTGGTCTGGCCGGCGCCCGGCAGCTCGCGCATCAGCTGCTCGAGTTCCTTCTGCTTGCCACGCTCAGATAGCGTGCGCTCGAGCTCGAACTGGCTGTCGAAGTGATCCTCGATGACGGCCTTATTGCGACCGGTGACGAAGATCAGGTGCTCGATGCCGGCAGCGCGCGCCTCGTCCACCACATGCTGGATGACGGGCCGGTCCACGACCGTCAGCATCTCTTTGGGCATAGCCTTGGTGGCCGGCAGGAACCGTGTGCCGAGCCCTGCCACTGGAAATACGGCCTTGCGAATGCGGTTCCTTTGGCTCGGCATGCAGCTCTGCTCCGGCTGGCGATCAACATTGACAACATTTCATTGTATCGCATCGCACATAGCCGCGATAATGCCCGGCGGCCATGCGGCAACTGCAGCATTAACCAGCGCGCCCGTCGTTGGTGGCGCCGTCCACACGCCGGAGAGCGCAAGTTGGCCCACAATTCGCTTGATGGCCGGCAATGCGCTTGCCTAGTGTCCCGGATGCGGGAGCCAGCTGGAACGTTGCGGGACGCGGGCGGCGGCAGCAAGATGCGCAACAAGATGCTCAACAAGATACTCTGGGCCTGACCGGTCGGCAGGCTGAAGGGGGCCACGTGATCAAGACTGTCGCACAGCCTAAAGCCGTCGGGCTGCGTCCACGCTGCCATGGCTGGCGGCGGGTGGCGCTGTTGGCACCGTTGGTGGCCACCTCAGTCCTGCTTGCAAGTGCCATCTCGGCGCTGCCCGCGCTCGCCCAATCGACCGAGGCCTTCCGCCAGTTCGTCACCGAGCTGTGGCCCGACGCGCAGGGCATGGGCGTGTCGCGCGCTACCTTCGACATGGCCTTCCGCGGCGTCGAGCCGGATCTGTCGATCCCTGATCTGGTGCTTCCCGGCCAGGCCAAGGAGGTCAAGGGCCAGGCCGAGTTCACCCGCACGCCGGCTGAGTATCTCAACGTTTCGCATCTGACCCGGCTATCCGAGCAGGGCCGCGCCCTGCTGAAGCAGCACGCCGCAGAGCTCGCCAAGATCGAGCAAATGATCGGCGTGCCACGCCACGTGGTGCTGGCCATCTGGGGTCGCGAGACGGCCTTCGGCGCGCACCGCTCGCCGCACTATGCCATCCAGGTGCTGGCCACGCAGGCGTGGCTCGGCCGCCGCAAGGACATGTTTCGCACCGAGCTGCTCAACGCCCTCAAGATGCTCGAGGACAAGGTGCGCACGCGCGACACCATGAACGCGTCCTGGGCCGGCGCCATGGGTCTCACGCAGTTCATGCCGTCTGAGTTCTACACCCTCGCCTACGACCTCGACGGCGACGGCCGCAAGGACATCTGGGGCTCGGTCGGCGACGCGCTGGCCTCCGCCGCCAACCAGCTGAAGGTCAAGGGTTGGATACCCGGTCAGGACTGGGGCTACGAGGTGCGCCTGCCGGCCAGCCTCAACTGCCTGGCCGAGGGCGCCGATCACGCCCGCCCGATGCGCGAGTGGATCAAGCTCGGCGTGGTGCGCACGCGCGGCCGCGAGTTCCCCGCCGACATCATGGATGCGCAGGCCTTCCTGCTGACACCCGCCGGATCCTACGGCCCTGCCTTCCTGGCGCTGGAGAACTTTCTTGTCATCAAGCGCTACAACATGTCGGACCTGTACGCCCTGTTCGTCGGCAATCTCGCCGACCGCATCGCCGGTGGCGGTGACTTCGAAACGCCGTGGGGCAGCGTCAGGCAGCTTCCAGCCAAGAGCGTCGAGCAGCTGCAGGAGCGCATGCAGGGGCTCGGCTATTCGGTCGCCAAGGTCGACGGCAAGGCCGGCATGAACACGCGGTCCCTGGTCGGCGCCTACCAGAAGGCGAACGGCCTGAAGGTCGACTGCTGGCCGACCGAGGCGGTGCTGACGCACATGCGGGCCACCACGGCGCGCGGCCCCGAACCGGCCGCCAAGCCGGACCACGACACAACGCGAGGCAGGAGTGGGCTCGGCGTACGCTAGCGTGAGTAGAGTGCGAGCCTGTGTCGCTGCGGCGGTGCTGCTGTCCGGCGCGGCCGTCATGGCGGCTGCAGCCTTGGCCGATTCTCGGCTGGCTGCGATATCCACCGAGGAGCCGCGCGCCGCGCCGCAAGGTCAGCTCGACGCGTTGTGGCCGGCCGCCAACGCACGCGGCATCTCGCGCTCGGTATTCGAGCGCTACACGGCAGACTTCATACTCGACCCCGAGGTGGTTCGGCTCGCCACCAGCCAGCCCGAGCACGTCAAGCCGCCCGGCGCCTACGTCGCGGATCTCGTGACGCCGGAGCGCGTCGAGATTGGCCGCGCGCTCGCCGCCAAGCATGCCGCCACGCTCGCTGCCATCGAGCAAGCCTACGGCGTCGACCGCCATGTCCTGCTCGCCATCTGGGGCGTCGAGAGCGCCTACGGCACGTCGACGGGCTCGCGCAGCGTGGTGCGCTCCCTCGCCACCCTGGCCGTCGCCGATGCGCGGCGCGCTCCGTTCTGGCGCAACGAGCTGATTGCCGCGCTGCGCATTCTGCAGGATGGACAAACCGCGCCGGAAACCTTCGTCGGCTCCTGGGCTGGTGCCAGCGGCCACACGCAGTTCATCCCCTCTGCCTACACGGCGCACGCCGTCGATTTCGACAAGGACGGCCGCCGCGACATCTGGGGCACTGTGGCCGATGCGCTGGCTTCGACGGCCAACTATTTGCGCACCTCCGGCTGGTCGGCTGGCGCGCCGTGGGGCATCGAGGTCATCTTGCCGTCCGGGTTCGACTACTCCTGGTCGGCGCCAGGCCGGCCGCAGACGCTGTCGCAATGGCTGGCGGCCGGCGTGCGCATTCCGACCAGCTCTGCCAATCTGCAGCTCGGCCTGCCGCTGCAGCTGGTGCTGCCTGCCGGCGCGCAAGGCCCGGCCTTCCTCGTCACGAAGAACTTCCGCGCCATCCTGCGCTACAACAACGCCACGGCCTACGCGCTCGCCGTCGGCCATCTCGCCGACCGCATTGCCGGCAAGGCTGCCCTCATGGCCGCCTGGCCGTCCGCTGACAAGGCGCTGGGGCGTGGCGAGCGCGAGGAGATGCAGCGCCTGCTGACCGCCCGCGGCCACGACACCGGCGGCGTCGACGGCATCATGGGCGACCAGACGCGCGCCGCCATCCGCGCGACCCAGCGCACGCTCAAATTGGCTGAGGACGGCCACCCAAGTTTCGAGCTGCTGCAGCGACTGCGCGCCGATCCCCTGCCTTAACAGGTTGATTCTGCACCTCTCTTGCGATGGGCTGGAAACTGCCGCATGCTGCCGGCGTCGACTCGGCGCCAATTCGTGCGGCGCCACGCGCGACTGGCGCAATACTGGTGTAAAGAGTCCGAAACCCGCCTGTGCTAACCAAGCATATCCAGGCGGTCTTGATGTGCGTCGCCGCCATGCGGCGGGAAGCAACGGTGAGGCGGATGGGCGCTTCAGGTGCAACGCTGGCTGTGGTCCGGGCCCTGGTCCTGGCCGGGCTGTGGCTGTTGTCCTGCGGCATCGCCCTGCCGGCCGCCGCCCAGGAAGAGGGCGGCACCAGCTACATCAATCCGTTTCCTCCCGGCGACGTCTACAAGCTGCAGGCCTATGGCGATGCGTTCGCTGAAGGCTTGCTGTCGGGCCTGAACGAATCGCTGGCCGGCGACACGCGCCTGCAGATCCAGCGCCGGCATCGCGCGCTCGGCGGCATTGCCCGCTACGACTTCGAGGACGAGCTGCGCAACGAGGAGGCGGGCGGCCGCGAGGCCATGCACATCGGCGTTGTCATGATCGGCTACGGCGATCGCATTTCCATCCGCAACCCGTCCACCGGCCGCCGCATCGCCATCGAATCGGACGAATGGCGCGAGGAGTACGGCCGGCGCGTCGACCGCCTGATCAAGGCCCTCAAGCGGCAGGGCGTCGCCCTGTACTGGATCGGCCTGCCGATCCTGCGTCGCAGTGATGCCAACGACGACGCACAGATGATGAACGACATCGTGCGCGAAAAGGCCTACCTGAACGGCATCAAGTTCATCGACATCCAGGCTCAGTTCGCCGACGAAGCGGGCAACTACGCGGCCTACGGACCGGATCTTACCGGCAAGAGCCGGCTGCTGCGCGAGATGGACGGCGTTCTGTTCACGTCGGCCGGCTATCGTAAGCTGGCGCATTTCGTCGAGCAGGAGATCAAGCGCGACCTCACCCAGGCGCGCAACGAGCGCGCCATCCCGCTGGCCGGCACCGAGGCCGAGCAGAAGCGCATCGTCAATCAGCGTCCGCGCAGCGCCACCGACGGCGATGGTGGCTGGAAGGGCACCGTCAACGCCGTCAAGGAAGCCAAGGCCGGTGGCGCATCCAAGAGTGGGGGCACCAGCCAGTCAATTCAGCCGCTGCCCGACCCCGAGCAGAAGGCAGAAAACGGCCGCATCACCTTGCGCAGCATCGGCGCCAATGGCCGCGAGGAATCGGTCACCATCGACATCCCGCGCCCCGCCATACCGTCGGCGGTGATCGCGCTCATGACGCGCAAGGAATCGAGCGACCGCGCGTCGCAGATCGGCGACGTGGTGGCCGAGGACGTCGGCGGCGGCCTTGTCGTCCTGAACTCGATCACGCCCTCCGGTACCGGCCCGGGCGGCGCCGCGCGCCGCATCGCGCCGAGCCAGACGCCATACTACCAGGTGCTGGTGAAGGGCGAGCGCGCCGTCCCCAAGCCCGGCCGCGCCGATGATTTTACATGGCCGCGCGTCGACGCCGACCTCGGCGTGTCGACCATGTCCAACCAGCCGGTGCGCCGCGTCCCGCGCGTGCCCCCTCGCAGCTGATCGCGCACGCCGCTGTCATCCCGGCACGCGCTGAGCGCATCCGGCCCGGCGTCTCCGCTCGAACTATCCCTGGTCGTGCCCGTTGGCCTGCGGCCGCCGCCGACCGCGCTCGAGCTTGCTGCGCTGGCTGATCTTCGCCGACACGTCGTCGACCTTGCGCAGCGCCGCCTCGAACGCGTCGCGGAGCGCCAGACCAAGCTCCTCGGTCGCATCGCTGCCTGCGCGCTCGTGACTGACGATGATCGGGCTGCGTCCGGGGACGCCCACCTCGATTTTGATCTGGTACACCTTGGGTCGCTGCGGATTGCGGTGCGGCGCTTCCACGACCACCCGGCAATGCGTCATCCTGTCGAAATGACTTGCGAGCTTGTCTACCTTGTCGCGCACCTTCTGCTCGACGGCCGCGCTCTTCTCCAGTCCGTGGAAATGCACTTCGACAGGCATTGTCATGGCTGACCCCTTCTGCACTAGGAACGGTCGCCCTCCCTATTGTGCACGTGGGGGCGCGCTTGGCCAGCATCAAGGCCCGCTCCTGCACTGCCTATGGTTAGGCCAATGTGAGCCTAGCGTGCAGAAATGCACGCTGTTCGCCACGCCGCGCGGTACTGAGGCACGCTCCAGCGGCTAGCAAGCGGCTGCCTCACCCCCTTCCCACACGCATGTGGGAGAGGGCACACAAAGACGACGCTGGCTCAGCTTAGAACGCCACCCTGTCGCCGCCTTTCAGCTTGAGGATCTCGCGCGCCTCCTCGGCGCTGGCGATCTCGAGCCCCAGACCTTCGATGATCTGCCGCGCGGCCTTCACCTGCTGCGCGTTGCTTTCGGCCAGCCGGCCCGGGCCGATCCACAGCGAGTCCTCCATGCCGACGCGCACGTTGCCGCCCATCGATGCCGCCATCGCCGCGATCGGCAGCTGATTGCGGCCGGCGCCCAGCACGCTCCAGTGATACTGGTCGCCGAACAGCCGGTCGGCCGTGCGCTTCATGTGCGCCACATCCTCCGGATGCGGACCGATGCCGCCCAGGATGCCGAACACCGACTGCACGAAGAACGGCGGCTTGACCACGCCGCGGTCGGCGAAGTGGCGCAACGTGTAGAGATGGCCGATGTCGTAGCACTCGATCTCGAAGCGCGTGCCGTTGTTCGCGCAGGTGGTGAGGATGTACTCGATGTCGGCGAAGGTGTTCTTGAAGATGCGCTCGCGCGAGCCTTCGAGGTAGGGTTTCTCCCAGTCGTACTTGAACTCCTTCTGCCGCGCCAGCATCGGGTAGAGGCCGAAATTCATCGAACCCATGTTGAGGCTCGCCACCTCCGGCTTGAAGGTGGCGGCCGGCCGCACGCGCTCCTCGATCGACATGGTCAGCGCGCCGCCCGTTGTAATGTTCACCACGCAGTTGGAGCGTTGCTTGATGACCTTCAGAAACGGCGCGAATGCCTCCGGCGACTGGTCCGGCCGCCCGTCCTTGGGATCGCGCGCATGCAGGTGCACCACGGCC
The DNA here is from genome assembly GCA_035762425.1 of Hyphomicrobiaceae bacterium. Classification (GTDB taxonomy): domain Bacteria; phylum Pseudomonadota; class Alphaproteobacteria; order Rhizobiales; family Hyphomicrobiaceae; genus AWTP1-13. The sequence goes on from DASTOW010000388.1 coordinate 6,604, forward strand.
GCACCGGCCTCGGCCGCGCCGATCGCCGCATCCGCGATCTCCTGCGCCGTGATCGGAAGATTGGGTGACATCGACGGGGTATGGATGGACCCCGTGACGGCGCAGGTGATGATGACTTTGCGGGATGTGGCCATGGCGTGCGTTTCCTCAATGCGCGTTTCGTTTCTCTGTCATACCGAGGTATGGCCCCGGTATCCAGCCGCATGGCGGCCGGCGCCCAACAAGGCAGCACCCCAGAAATCCTGCTGTTCCTGCGACGGAACCTTGCTCGCGTCTGCGTTCCTGGGGATGTGAACGGCTGTGATGGGCAGTCACTCACTCGGCGGGCAGACAGCAACGGGGATTTCCGTGAAGGCAGGCATTTCGCTCCACGACAGGAGACACCAATGCGTCACGTCACCACCATTGCTAGCACCGCGCTCACCGCCAACCTCAGCAGCTGGGGTGCGACCATGATGGTCGCGCACTTGGCAGAGAACAGGGGCAGCGTCCGCCGCACCTCGCAAGTCCGCAGCGAGCCCTCGGGGATGGGCAACACCGCGCACCCGCAGGACATGCCGATGCAGATGTCCTCGACCAGCTGGCCGTCGCTTACCGATTGCTAGCCAGAACCGGTTTCTTGCCTGATCAGGAAATACTGCCTGCACTGTTAAAGGGCGGCGAGCACATTTCTGTGCTCGCCGCTCAGTGCTTGGTGAGCCCGCGCTCTCAAGCCTTCGGCTGGACTTTCTTGTGCGCCACCAGCGCGGCGATGCGCTCGTCGCGCCAGCGGCTCTTGCCGGCGATCTCGTCCTTGTTGGGATTGCGGCCCCAGCTGTCGACGGCGCGCGCCACGTTCTCCTTGCTCCACACGGCCGGCGTCACCGGCGCCGACGACAATTGCAGGAGCGTCGCGCCGTAGCGCTCGCAATAATCAGGAATGCCGCCCGGCGCGTTCAGCTCGATCGTCTCGAACGGACCCATGAACGCCCAGCGCAGACCGAGGCCGTCGCGGATGGTCTTGTCCAGATCCTCGGCCGAGACGTAACCCTCGCCGACCAGCCGGAACGCTTCCGACAGCAGCACTGCCTGCATGCGGTTGAGGATGAAGCCGTCGACCTCCTTCTTCACCTCGATCGGAACCTGGCCGACGCTTTCGAACATGGCCCGCGCCCGGCTGATCGTCTCGCGCGAGGTCCACGGCGCACCGGCCAGCTCGACAATGGGCACCACATGCGGCGGGTTGACGGGGTGCGCCACCAGGCAGCGGGCACGACCCTTCAGGCCCTCCGTAAACCGCGAGGCAACGATGGCCGAGGATGAGGACGCGAGGACGGCCTCGGCGGGCGCCGCCGCGTCGAGCTTCTCGAATACCTCGAGCTTCACCTCGATGCGCTCAGGACCGCTCTCGATCACCAGCTCTGCATCCCCCACCGCCTCCGCCAGAGAGGTGGCCGCCGTCACCCGCTTGGCTGCCGCCGCCGCATCCTCGGCCAGGCCGTGTCGCGCCACGTCGTGCAGCGATTGCCCGATCAGCTCAGGCGCACCGGCGGCCACGCCGCGATCGGCGTCCCACACACGCACCTGCCAGCCCGCCCGCGCGAACACATTGGCCCATGCCCGGCCGATCAGCCCCACCCCTACCAAGCCAACCTTGCGCATCGTTTCGCTCCGCCAATCGTGTAATCGGCGCGACCCTAGCACGGGCTCGCCGGCCGTCAGCCACAAGATCAGCGGGAGTTGTGCGCCGTCCGCTTGTGCCTAGCGCGCAGGTCGCCGGCCGCATCGGCCGTACAAGCGCACGCATAGAAGCGTCCGGGGCAGCTGGCCGCGCGGCGCATGTCGGCGCGGCTCTTCTGCGAGCGCGGCTCCCTGACACTGGCCTTAGGCGAACACTGGCCTTAGGCGAACACTGGCCTTAGGTGCACACTGGCCCTAGGTGCACTGGCCTTAGGAGAGCTCCCTGCGTGCGACGGACTCGGCGCGGCCGGCGACAGTCAGGCCGCCCTATGGGGGTCACGGGGTTACGCACGTCTGCCTGGTTGGCGGCGGACTACTGTGTTGGTCGCCGTCTTGCCTTCGCTGCCGCACGCATATTGTCGACAAGGTTGGGATAGCGGCGTCCGGCCTGGCGCGCTGCCGCTTTGGCAACCGACTTCTGCGCCGGAGTAAGCTTGTGTGCCATGCCGGCCTTTTTCTTGGGGCTCGCCTTCTGCCAGGGCGGGCGCCGTGCGGAGGCTGCGCGTAGCATCGGCGACGTCAAAGATCGACCTTGGCGTGGACCTTCTCGTCGAGCTCGGGCTTCTCCTTCTTGAACATCGCCTTGAGGCCCTTGAAAAGGTACTGCAAGCCTTGCAATCCGCTGTTGTCCCAATATTCGCCGGCGGACGCATCGACCTTCAATAGGGCGAGCGAGGGATCATCCTTGCCGCCAGGAAACCAAACGCTCCACTCCTTTACCCACAGCTTCTCGATGAGGGCGCGGTCGCGCACGATGGCTGCCCTGCCCTCGATGACCGCGTACGTGGCCGTGCTTTGCAACACCACCAGCACGCGCGGGTCTGCCTCGATCTCGGCAGCCTTCGGCGAGTCGATGCTGGTTGCGAAGTAGGCATCGGCGTCCGGCTTGAGCTGGGCGACGCGCATCGGACGGCCGTGCATGCCGCCGTTGCCGGCGTGGGTCACCAGCATGGCCGTGTCAAAGTCCTTGATGAGGTCGTAGAGATGTTTCTGGGTATCCACCGCGCACCTGATTGGCTAGCTTTGAGGCTCAACTCGAACGGTGCGCCGAGGTTCCGGAGAGCGCGCTGTCGGCAGGGGGAATCGCCATGGATCTCGGTATCAAGGGGCTGCGTGTATTGGTTACCGCCGGCGCGTCCGGCATCGGGCTTGAGATTTCCCGTGCGTTCGCGCGCGAGGGCGCCAAGGTGCACATCTGCGACGTCGACAGCCAGGCGCTTGCGGCAATCGCCAAGAGCGATCCCGCCCTTACCCAATCGGTCTGCGACGTATCCGACCGAGGCCAGGTCGCCCAGCTGTTCGAGGACGCCCTCAAGCACCTTGGCGGCCTCGACTGCCTTGTTAACAATGCCGGCATCGCCGGCCCGACCGGCAAGGTCGAAGAGATCAACCCGGAGGACTGGGACCGCTGCCTTGCCGTCGATATCACCGGCCAGTTCAACTGCGTGCGCCTCGCCGTGCCGCTCCTCAAGCAGTCCAAGAACGCCAGCATCATGAACCTGTCGTCGCAGGCCGGTAAGCACGGCTTCCCGCTGCGCTCGCCCTATGCCGCCGCGAAATGGGGCGTAATCGGCTTCACCAAGTCGATCGCCATCGAGCTCGGACCCTACGGCATCCGCGCCAACGCCTTGCTGCCGGGCCTGGTGGCCGGCGACCGCATCCGCCGCGTCATCGAGGCCAAGGCACAGCAAGCCGGCGTTGCCTTCAAGGAGCAGGAGGCGGCCATGATGCGTTTCGTGTCGCTCAAGGAGTACGTGACGCCGCAACAACTGGCCGACATGGTGGTCTTCACCGCCAGTCCTCGTTGCCAAACCGTCTCCGGCCAAGCCATCTCAGTGTGCGGCGACACCAACATGCTGGGTTAGCCGCGCGCAAGGCCGCTGCTCGATTTGGCGGACTGCCGGGCAACGGGCCAATCGAGGGGCTCCCCGATACGGCCGAAGCATGGCACCACAAGCTCACCAGTTAGCCAGCGCTGCGGCGTCGAAGGCAGGTTGGATCGATTAAGGCAAACGTCAGGAGAACCCATGCCCTTCCGCATCAATCACATCCACATCAAGGCATCCGACCCACCCAAGGCCGTCGAGTGGTGGACCAACGCGTTTGGCTTCAAAGTCCTGAGCGACGAGACGCGTCCGTTCGGCGATCGCTTCATCCGCTGCGCCGACTCCGCCGGCACCGTGGTGGTGTTCTCCAACGCGCGCACCGGCGAGACACTGGCTGCTGGCAATGCCTCGGCCCACTTCGGCCTCGAGCACTTCGCCATCGAGGTCGACGACATCACTGCCGAGATGGCGCGTTTGGCGAAGCTCGGCGCCAAATTTCAGGAAGGGCCGCTGCGGGCTCCCAATGGTGTGCTGTTCGCGTTCCTCGGCGCTCCCGACGACGTCCGCCTCGAACTCGTGCAGCTGCCCAAGTAGCGTGCGCTCGCGCTCAGCTGCCGGCAATCGCGCCAATGAACGCCACCATCTCCTCCAACACCGGCGCTTGCCAGCGCAGTGGTCGCGAGATTGCCAGCACCAGGCCTAGGTGCCCGATGCCGGCGTATTCGATCTTGCGCACGTCGTTGCCGGCCGCTTCCAGCGCGCCTGCCAGTTCGCGCGAATTGTAGGGCTGCACCGTCGCGTCCAGCAGACCATGCATCAGCAGCGTCGGCGGCGCGCCGCGACGCACGAAAGCAACCGGGCGGGCATCGTCGGCGCGGCCCGCGGCCGGCGCGAAGATCGCTGCCGTGATCAAAAAGGTGGTCGGGTCGAAAGCATAAGGCCCGGCCAGGCCGATCAGGCCGGCAGGCCGCTCGACGACGCCGGCCGCCGCCAGATAGCGCTCGTCCAACGCCAGCATGGCAGCGGTGTGGGCGCCGGCCGAATGCCCGATCAGGACGATCGGCCGCCGCTTGCCCGAACCGGACGCGAGGTGCGCGCTCACCCATGCGTAGGCGCGTGCGGCATCCTCCACGAATGCCGGAAACTTCACCTCGGGATAGAGCCGGTAGTCGGCAATGACGGTGGTGATCCCGCGCGCCGCCAGGGCCGCGCCGACGAAGCCGTAGGTCGCCCGATCGCCCCTGCGCCAGCTGCCGCCATAGATGAACATGGCGATCGGCCCGCCCCTGTCGCCGGACGCAGGCTGGTAGATGTCAAGCCTGTCGCGCGCCAGCGGCCCGTAGGTGACACCGCTTTGCGACGTCACACCTCGGTCGGCAACTAGCCCACTATAGAGACTAGCAACCGTCGAACCCGCCGAGGCCTGCCGCACCGCAAACAAGCCTGCGCTTGCCGCCAGCAGGATGGCAACCGCCAGTACCAATCGCCCCGTTCGCTTCGCCATGGTGCGGTCCCGATCGCGCGGCTGCGCCGCGCCACGGCGTAGATACGGGTGGGGCAGGGCAAACAGTTGTTCTCGCGCAGCAAGCCGTGGTCAAAAACCCGTGAGGCTGGCCACCTGAACTCCGCCTGTCTCGCGCAGGGTGAGATGCTCGGCGAGAGGCTCGTCACCTGCGGCGGTAGCGCCGCCACCTCGAATTGGGCACACCGGCGGGACGTCTTGGCGTAGCTCACCGTCGGAGCGGCCATCCGAAGTCCAAGCATGGCAAAGAGGCTCGGCAGGGCAACGGTGCTCGTCGACGAACAGGCGCACGGCTGCAGGGCAACAGCGCACGTAGCACTAGGCCCCCGCCCTGACCCGTAGGCGGGCCGGGCGAGGACCCCATTCAACGACGCTCGGTGTTCAACGACGCTGGCGGTTGAACACCGCCCCGCCGTCGCTACGGCGGGGTCCCGCCCTGACTCGCAATATGAGCCGGGCGGACCCACCGTGTACGAGCTCTGCAACCGCCGTGCCGCACGCGCACAAGCCCGCGGTTGCGCGTTGTGCGGCTGTGCCGGCCAGCAGCGTATCAAGGGGATACATCACAATGTGTCACGCCGGGACGCGGTGGTCCCGCGCGTTCGATAATGCGGCATGGTGCATCATGCACGCCCCTAGGCGGCGATAAACACCACCGCCGCGAGGGCCAAGAAAGCCGCGTGGCCGATGATGAACATCAGCCACGCTCGCATCAGGGAGGAGGACACGACGACCTCAAATCCGTTCAGTTCCGCTCAAGCAGCTACTGCTTCCACTCGAAGGCAGGCGCCGCGTGCAGCGTCTCGCGCGTTGCCGTGATGACGATGCGGTCGCCGCCGTCGCGCCGCTCCAGTTCGAGCGACGAATAGGGAACGCCGACGTCCTTGTCGCCGATACCGAGCTCGCGCCCGATGTTGATGACAGCCGCCGCCATCCTGCCGTCCGGGCCGACCAGGAGGTCTTTGATGGTGCCGATCTTCTCGCCGTTGCGATTGTAGATATCCTGGTTGACCAGCGAATTGGGCGTATTGCCGATCGACACCCAGTTGTCGGGCTTGTTCTTGATGTAGGCCGGACCGCCGGTTGCGACCTTTGTCGCCTCCTTGGTGGCCTCCGGCGCCTTGGCCGTGGGCGTCGGCTCGGTCCGGTAGTCGCCGCTCGGCAGCAGGAACCACAACAAGGCGCCGACGGCGAGCAACGGCAGCACCCAGTACGGCCAGCTCGCGCCGCTGCTCGCGCTGACGGCTGCCGGCTCGACCGTCTCGGAGCGCGGGTAGCTGGCACGTACCTGCTCGGCGCGGCGCTCGGGCGAAATCGGCGCGATGTTGTCGCGCAGCCGGCTCGCTTCGAGCATTTTGCCAAGGCCGGGCGGCAGGGCGGCAGCAATCGCATCCTTTTGCTCGGTCAGCATGCGGGTGAGGCCGTTGGCGCCGAGGTGGGCCGCCCCCTGCTCGCGCCCGAGTACACCCATGATCACCGGCGTCAGCAGCCCCATCAGCGTGCGCGTCGAGCCCTCGCTGACGCCGAGGAACTTGGCAACGGTCGATGTCAGGATTCCGAGCGCACCGCCGCTCAGCAGCGACGACAGCAGCCCGGTGCCTTTCTCCGCCATTTGCGCTGAGCCCGTAAGGCTGCTGGCGATGCTGCTCAACAGGTCGGTCGGCTGCTCCGATACGGCCTTGGCAAGCATGCGGGCACCGCCCGGCTTGTCCGCAACGTCCACCAATCCGCTCAAGATGGAGGGCACAGCCGCGTTCACCGCCTTCTGCGCCATCGCCGCGTCCAAACCGCAGGCCGACGCCATCTGGCCAACAACCTCGGGTGTCAGAAAACGCGAAACGGCTGACATGATGGTGCTCATGGAGGGTTCCTTTCCAGGGTTCGGGCGCGCGGCTCCTCGCCGAGCCTGTGCGGCATCACTGACCGTCGGCGGAGTATTCGGCGCTGCTCATGCGGGGGTAAATCGGGAGAAACCCTGAAGTCGCGGGGCCACCGGGTGTATGCGCACCGCCTGCGCCTTGTCTGGAAAAGACGCCTGTCGTCCGCTACAAGCTGGCCTGCAAGAGACAAGGGGCGCAGCCCGCGCCCCTTGTCCTATCCTTGACGTCGATGGCTCGCCATCAGCGGCCAAGCACCGTCATGCTGACGCGGGCAATGCCCTGCCCGGTCATGCCAATCTGTGCGGCCGCCGCCTTCGACAGGTCGATGATGCGGCCACCGACATAGGGTCCGCGATCGTTGATGTGCACATCGACGGAGCGACCGTTGCCCAGATGCTTGATGCGAACGCGCGTGCCGAACGGCAGCGTCTTGTGCGCGGCCGTCAGGGCATTGGGGTTGAACCGGCCGCCCGACGCCAGTGCCTGTGGCTGCCAGTAGTAGGAGGCCATGCCGACTTGATCGCCTTTGCGGGTATTGGCCTTGCGCTGAGCCCCCTTGTCGACCGCGGCCGTGTTGTCGCCAAGGCTCGCCGGTTGCATGCCTTGCGACAGCAAACGACGCTCATTTGTCACCTCGGTCGGCGCCGCGATGCGCTCGCCAGCGCTAACACGCGCGATGCTCCGCTCGATCGATGACCTTGCCTTGAGTTTGGTCCAGCGCTCGGGCGACGCCACGGCGGCGTATGCAGCCGGCAGCGCACCAAGCAGCGCGCCTGTCAAGGCCGTGCAGGCAAGGGCGCCGCGCGCTGCGCCCCCCAGATTGACGCCAATAAGCCGAATAGATCGCAGCAGGTTCGTTGCATGCATTCTCAAGAAAACTCCGTTGCAGCTCGTGTCGAAGAGGCACGACCCGTGGCCGATGGTTGGGTGGTTGAAACAGCGAAGGGAGCCGTCATACGGCCACCGGCTTCGCGCGCTGCCCGCTCGATAGCTGGGTCAGCTGATCTGCGACGATGACCGCCGCGATCGCACGTCAGATAGATCGGACAGTCCGGGCGCCCAATACCCCATTCGGGGGAGGCTTGCATGCGTCCGACTGACACGCCGCGGCCCCGTGGAGCTTGAGCTGAGGCGCGGCAGATCGGTATTTCTCGGGCCTGCGCTCAGCAATGCCCCCGAGTGTAACCATAGCAGACGAATGGCAGTCTCAGATCAGTTTGAGATGATCCAAGGAGAGCTGCCATGCGCAAGCTGCTACTCATCGGCTTGATTGCTGCCGCACCGATGCTTGTCGCGCCGACCAGCGCGTCGGCGTGGGGCTGGGGTTGGGGTCACGGCCCCCGCAATTACGGCTACTACGGCTACGCGCCGCGCTACTACTACGGATACAGGGCGCCCCGCTTCCACGGCTACTTCGCGCCGCGCTGGCGCTACTACGCACCGCGCGTGTACGGCTACCGCGCCTACTGGGCGCCGCGCCGTTGGGTATGGGGTGGATGGCGTCGCTGGTAGTGTGTGCCGACACCGTGCGCTTGCGGCCCGGAATCGTACGGCCGAATGAGCGGTGCAGGGCCACACTTTGTCCCCCAAGTTCCCTTCGATGCCGGGCGTGGACGGTGCGTTGCCGTTTGAGCGTACGTCCACGCGCATCGCGTTGAGTGTGGCCCTGCTGCTCTCCCCGTCCCGTGCGCTCCCTCCGTTGCGCCGCTGCAATGTAACTGTGCCCGCCCGCGGCGCGATCCCCATTTGGGGGGAGACGTGCACGGACAAACCACCCCGGAGGTATGGGTCTCTTCAGGGTATCAGGTGCTGGCGCACGGCCTCTGCTGCAGCCTGCGCACGGTTGCGCACGCCAAGCTTGCCCTGCACCTTCTTGAGATGGCTGCGCACCGTCTCCTCGCCGAGATCGAGCACCTTGGCGATCTCGTCTGTTCGCCGCCCGGTCGACACCAGCCGCAAAACCGCCAGCTCGCGCGCCGTGATGCGCGCCCGCTTGCCAAGCCAGCGCGGATCATGATGGGTCAGCTGCTCCAGGCGCAGGGCGGCAAAGCTGGCCGCCGCAAACAGGATGATGCGCATCGGCTGGGTGAGCACGTCGCAAAGCACCTTGGGCGACCAGTAGGCGACCAGCCACCGGCGCCCCACC
>DASTOW010000389.1:0-7208 GCA_035762425.1 Hyphomicrobiaceae bacterium
ATCCTCCGGGGTGTGAGCCTGCAACTGCCAAAGGGCGAGGTGCACGCCGTCATGGGCCCGAACGGCTGGCAAATTGGCGCCTGGCTGCTGTTCGACGTGGTTGTGGCGGCGGCCTTCCTGCAGCTTTGCCGTGCAAAGACAGATGGACAGTGGGCCTGGCGCTGGGGAAAGTAGGAGTGGGGTCCGTGTGAAGCGTTGGGGTCGGGAATCAACCCGGCCGGGGTGGGGAGCGAGGCACTTGAGGATCAACGGAGACGGCTGATGCGTGATGCGGCGGAAGTAATGGCGGTGACGACGGCGAAGCTGCGGCGGGAGATGGACGAGCGGGAATGCAAGCGCCGCAACGCGCTCTCCAAGACCAGCCCCGGACTGGTGCTGCGGCCGGGTGATGTGGTGACCGTGGTGGAGACTTTCGGCACGGGCGAGGCATTTCTGGTCGAGTTCAACCGGAAGGGCCGGGCGAAGAAGGATTCGTGCGACTGGATGGGCGTGCTGTACCCGACCGAGATCGAGGTCGTCGGCAGCGCCGATAGCGGTTGAGCGATGCGCGGCCGCGCCGGCCGCGCCGCGTGGAGATGATGTGAGCGATGCTTGAGATAAAAAACCTACACGTAAAGCTTGCGGACGAGGACAAGCCGATCCTCCGGGGTGTGAGCCTGCAACTGCCAAAGGGCGAGGTGCACGCCGTCATGGGCCCGAACGGCTCGGGCAAGTCGACGCTGGCCTACGTGCTGGCCGGCCGCGACGGCTATGAGGTGACCGACGGCGATATCCTGTGGGAGGGCCAGAGCATCCTTGACATGGAGCCCGACGAGCGGGCCGCCAAGGGGGTGTTCCTGGCCTTCCAGTACCCGATGGAGATTCCGGGTGTCGGCACGTTCACGTTCTTGCGCACCGCGGTGAACTCCGTGCGCAAGAAGCGCGGCCTACAGGAATTCACGACGCCCGAGTTCATGAAGCGCATTCGCCAGACGGCGGGCCGTCTTGGCGTCTCCGAGGAGATGCTCAAGCGCCCGCTCAACGTCGGCTTCTCGGGCGGCGAAAAGAAGCGCATGGAAATTTTGCAGATGGCCATGCTGGAGCCGACGCTGTGCGTACTCGACGAGACCGATTCGGGACTTGACATCGACGCGGTCCGCGTCGTCTCGGAGGGCGTCAACGCGCTGCGCGCCCAGGACCGGGCGATGCTGGTCATCACCCACTATCAGCGGCTCTTGAACTACATTGTGCCCGACAAGGTGCACGTGATGGCCGACGGCCGCATCGCCAGGAGCGGCGGCAAGGAACTGGCGCTGGAGCTCGAGAAGTCAGGCTATGCCGGCTTCAAGGGCAAGGCCGCCTAGGGCTCGAGGCGTGAGATGACCGTGGCCATATCCAGAACCACAGCAGAGCAGACGCTCACCCGGCAATTCGAGGCGGTGGCCGGGCAGCTGCCCGGCGATGCTGCCATCGGCGAGGCACGCAAGGCTGCGATCGGCACGTTTGCGGCCCTGGGCCTGCCGCATCGCCGCGTCGAAGAATGGAAGTACACCGACCTGCGCCACGCCATCAAGCAAGCGCTGCCGCTGGCGCTGGCCGGCGACGCCGGCGCGAGCCGGCAGGACATCGATCGGGCGTTGGAAGGCCTGGCCGGGCTCGATGCCTATCGCGTCGTGTTCGTCGATGGCCGCTACTGCGCCGAGCTGTCGGATGTGGCCGCTGCCGCGGGCCTTAGGATTGGTGCCCTTGCGGCAGCACTGCCGAGGTCGGAGGGACTGGTTGCGACCGCCTGGCCGGGACAGGAGGCCGTGGTTGCGCTCAACACCGCCTTCATGACCGACGGCGCGCTGGCACGTGTGGCTGACGGCGCGAAGCTCGCCAAGCCGCTGCTGCTCGTATTCGCCCGCGCATCCAAGCAGCCGAGCCTCATCACCACGCGCAACATCGTCCACGTCGGTGCCGGCGCGCGAGCCACCTTGATCGAGGCCTACGTGACGCTGCCCGAGGCGGCGGCCGGCCAGACCAACACGCTGAGCGAGGTGGTGCTGGGTGATGCTGCCGAGGTCGTGCACGTCAAGGTCACGTTGGAGGGCGATGGCGCCACCCATCTGGCCAGCTGGATGACGAGGCTAGGCGCCCAAACCTCCTACCGTGCCTTCCATCTGACGGCCGCGACGGCGCTCGTGCGCAATTCGCTGTTTGCGATCTTCCAGGGCGAGGGCAGCAAGGTCGACATCTCCGGCGCGTTCCTCGGCCGCGCCGCCGAGCACATCGACACCACGCTCGTGGTCGATCACGCTGTGCCCGGCTGCGAGAGCCGCGAGCTGTTCAAAGGCGTGCTCGCCGACCGCGCCCGCGGCGTATTCCAGGGCAAGGTCATCGTGCGTCCGGACGCGCAGAAGACCGACGGCAAGCAGATGGCCCAGGTGTTGATGCTGTCCGAGGATGCCGAGTTCGACTCCAAACCGGAACTCGAGATCCACGCAGACGACGTCGTGTGCGGCCACGGCTCCACGGCCGCGGAGATCGACGCCGACCTGCTGTTCTACCTGCGCGCGCGCGGCATCCCGCTCGGCGTTGCGCGCGCCATGCTGATCGAGAGCTTCGTCGGCGAGGCGCTCGACAAGATCGAGGACGAGGCCGTGCGCGCGGGGCTGACGCAGATTGCGCTCAGCCGTCTGGCCGGGCTGTCGGCCTGAGCGCCGCTGCGGCGGCAAAGGATGGCCATGAACGTGAGACCAAAGAACGCGGACCTGATCGGCGGTGCGCCATTCGATGTCGAAGCCGTGCGCGCCGACTTCCCGATTCTCGCCACGCAGGTCTACGGCAAGCCGCTGGTCTACCTTGATAACGGCGCCTCTGCTCAGAAGCCGCGCGTGGTGCTCGATACCATCCAGCGGGTCTACAGCAGCGAATACGCCAACGTGCATCGCGGCTTGCACTATCTCTCCAATACGGCGACCGCCGAGTTCGAGGAGGCGCGCGAGATCGTGCGCGGCTTCCTCAATGCGCCCAGCACCGACGAGATCATCTTCACCCGCAACCTGACGGACGCGGCGAACCTGGTGGCCACTTCGTTCGGCATGGACTTCCAGGCGGGCGACGAGATCGTGCTGTCGATCATGGAGCACCACTCCAATATCGTGCCGTGGCACTTCCTGCGCGAGCGCAAGGGCGCTGTCCTCAAGTGGGCGCCGATCGCCGACGACGGCACGTTCCTGCTCGACGAGTTCGAGAAGTTGCTGTCCCCGCGCACGCGGATCGTTGCCATCACGCACATGTCGAACGTGCTGGGCACCGTCGTACCGATCAAGGATGTGATCCGGCTGGCGCATGCGCGCGGCATTGCGGTGTTCGTCGACGGTGCGCAGGCGGCCGTACACATGCCGATCGATGTGCAGGACCTCGACTGCGACTTCTATGCCTTCACTGGCCACAAGACCTATGGGCCGACCGGTATCGGCGTGCTGTACGCCAAGCGCGAGCATCTTGACGCCATGCCCCCCTACCAGGGTGGTGGCGACATGATCGAGAGCGTGCACACCGACCGCATCACCTACGGCAAGCCCCCGCACAAGTTCGAGGCCGGCACGCCGGCCATCGTGCAGGCGATCGGTCTCGGCGCCGCGCTCGAATACATGCTGCAGATTGGCCGCGACAACATCGTCCGCCACGAGCACGAGCTGAAAGAGTACGCGCACGGCCGCCTCGGCCAGCTCAACTGGCTGAAGATCCACGGCCAGGCCAAGGACAAGGGTGCGATTGTCTCTTTCAGCATGGACGGCGTGCATCCACATGACATATCGACCTACATCGATCGCATGGGCGTGGCGGTCCGCGCCGGCCACCACTGCGCGCAGCCGCTGATGGATCGACTTGGCGTGACGGCAACCTGCCGGGCATCACTGGCGTTGTATAATACCAAGGCTGAAGTGGATGCGCTGGCCGAGGCGCTCATCAAGGCACGTGCGTTTTTTGCCTAGCGTGGAGTGCGGTGGAGCGCGGTGGAGTGTGGTGGCGTCAGCCCCGAAGGCGGGGATCCACGCCAGAGTGTGCGGAGCTGATATGGACGACAAAGTCGCAGAACGAGCGGATGTCCCAGCTGCTGAAGCCGCGTCCACGACCGTGCCCGGCTCGTCGATTCCTGCCGAGGAGCTCGAGCAGCTCACCGCCGACATCATCGCCGCGCTCAAGACCGTCTATGATCCCGAGATCCCCGCCGACATCTACGAACTTGGCTTGATCTACAAGATCGACATCGACGACGACCGCAATGTCGCCGTTGAGATGACGCTGACGGCTCCCGGCTGCCCGGTCGCCGGCGAGATGCCGCAGTGGGTCGAGAATGCGGTCGCCTCCGTGCCAGGCGTCGGCCAGGTGTCGGTCAAACTCACCTTCGAGCCCCCCTGGGAGCAGAGCCGCATGTCCGACGAGGCGCGCCTCGCCCTCAATATGTTCTAAGCCCTTCCTGTCAGCGCGGCATTGACCGGCATTTGCGAGGCGCGCGAGCGCTTGCCCGCAAGCCAGTACGCCTGTGCTTCGGTCCCGGCCCGGGCCGGGATGACAATCCTGGCGCGTTGGTGCACGCTCGGTTGCTGGAGGAAGCAAAAGCATGCACATCGGCATTGTCGGACTGGGCCGCATGGGCGCCAACATCGCCCGCCGCCTCATGCTTCACGGCCACGCCTGCGTCGTCTATGACCGCGATGCCGAACCCGGCCGCCGCCTGGCTGGCGAGGGTGCTAAGCCCGTCGACAGCTTGACTGCACTGGCCCAAGCGCTTCCCGCCCCGCGCATCGTCTGGCTGATGCTACCGGCCGGCGACAGCACCGAAGCCGCCATCGCCGAGCTGTCGGGCCTGCTCGGCGCCGGCGATGTGCTGATCGACGGCGGCAACACATTCTGGAAGGATGACATCCGACGCGCCGGCCAGCTCAAGGCCAAGGGTATCCATTATCTCGACATCGGCACTTCCGGCGGTGTGTGGGGGCTCGAGCGCGGCTATTGCCTGATGATCGGCGGCGACGCGGACGTAGTGCAGCGGCTCGATCCCATCTTCGTTGCCCTGGCGCCGGGCATCGCCGGCGTGTCGGCCACCGCCACGCGCCAGCAGCGCGATGCGCGCGCCGAGCAGGGCTACTTGCATTGTGGGGCCAGCGGCGCCGGGCATTTCGTGAAGATGATCCACAACGGCATCGAGTACGGCATGATGCAGGCCTTCGCCGAGGGCTTCGACATCCTGAAGAACGCCAACTCGCCGGCCCTGTCGCCCGAGCACCGCCTCGTCATCGATGTAGCCGATGTGGCCGAGGTCTGGCGGCGCGGCAGTGTCATCACCTCGTGGTTGCTCGATCTCACCGCGGCGGCGCTGGCAGAGGACCCGCAGTTAGCCGGCTATTCGGGCCACGTCGCCGACTCGGGCGAAGGCCGCTGGACCGTGCAGGCCGCCATCGAGGAGGCTGTGCCGGCGCACGTGCTGACCGCCGCGCTCTACGCCCGTTTCCGCTCGCGCCAGGACCACACTTTTGCCGAGAAGGTACTCTCTGCCATGCGCAAGGGCTTCGGCGGGCACGTCGAGACCCTGAAGCCGGATGCCGGCAAGATGGGCTCCGGGACATCGGGTTGAACTGGGGACTAGTTGTCCATGACCGCAAACGCCAGGCCGATGGTGCTCGTGCTGATGGGCGTATCCGGTTGCGGCAAGAGCACCACCGGCACGCGCCTGTCCAAGCTGCTCGGCTGGCCGTTCCGCGACGCCGACAGCTTTCATCCGCAGTCCAACATCGACAAGATGAGCAAGGGCCTGCCTTTGACGGACGAGGATCGGCAGCCATGGCTGGCCGCCATCGCCGCCTGGATCGACGAGCGTCTCTCCAGCAACCAGAGCGGCATCGTCTCGTGCTCGGCCCTCAAGCGCTCCTATCGCCGGGTTATTGTCAGCGATCGGCCGGACGTGCGGCTCGTCTACCTCAAGGGCGACATGGCGCTGATTGGCGACCGCATCAGCCGGCGCAAGAACCACTTCATGCCGCCGGCGCTGCTCAAGAGCCAGTTCGATGCGTTGGAGGAGCCGCAGGCCGACGAACACGCGCTCAGCGTGCCGATCGTGATGCCACCGCGTCGAGTGGTCGACAGCATCGTGCAGCAGCTGGGCATCACCCTGCCTGCTCAGGGGTGAGGGCGCACCGGCTTGGTACTGAAGCGCTCCTGCCCGCAGGCGCGCTCAGGTCTTAATGAAGCCCAGCAGCTCCTCGTTGATCTCGTCCTTGCGGGTCGTGCACATGCCGTGCGGCGCGCCCTTGATGAGCTTGAGCTTGGCGCCCTTCACGATCTTGGACGACAGCATGGCGGAAGCGGCGATCGGTACGATCTGATCGTCGTCACCGTGCAGGATCAGCGTCGGCACGTCGAACTTCTTCAGGTCTTGGGTGGTGTCCGTCTCCGAGAATGCCTTGATGCACAGGTAGCTCGCCGGCATGCCGCACATCATGCCCTGCAGCCAGAAGGAGTTGCGCACGCCCTCCGAAACCTTGGCGCCCTTGCGATTGTAACCGTAGAACGGCAGCGACAGGTCCTTCCAGAACTGCGACCGATCGGCGACGACGCCGGCGCGCAGTTGGTCGAACACCTGCTTCGGCGTGCCGGCCGGATTGTCTGCAGTCTTGAGCATCAGCGGCGCAATGGCGCCAATCAGGACGGCCTTGGCAACGCGCTTTGTGCCGTGCCGGCCGATGTAGCGCGCTACCTCACCGCCGCCGGTGGAATGGCCGACATGGATCGCCTGCTTGAGGTCGAGCTTGGCCGTCAGCTCGGCGAGATCGTCGGCATAGGTATCAAGATCGTTGCCATTCCAGGGCTGGCTGGAGCGCCCGTGCCCACGGCGATCATGCGCGATGCAGCGGTAGCCGCGTGAGGCCAGATAGAACATCTGGTCTTCGAAGGCATCGCCGCTGAGTGGCCAGCCGTGACTAAAAACGACCGGTTGTCCCTTGCCCCAGTCCTTGTAGTAGATCTCGGTGCCGTCTTTGCTGGTGATGGTGGCCATGCTGTAGGCTCCTCCATTGGGACAACGAAGTGCACCAACGGTGGTAGATAGGCTGCCTCAACGCGGTGTTAACGCGTCGGCACGGCTCGTTCAGCAAAACGTGATGCGGCCCCATGATGGCGATCAGTCAGGACTTCCTCGACTTTGTGCAAGACCAGCTGCAGCGCCTCGGTCATATCACGAC
>DASTOW010000390.1:0-14740 GCA_035762425.1 Hyphomicrobiaceae bacterium
TGTGGAACATACCTTTGGCACACTTCTCCGCATTGGCCTCGTCGGCAACGATCGCCAGCTGCCGGCCGGGTAGCGGCAAGGGTGTGTGTGTGCCTCCCGGGAACGGCGGCGACCAGTTGATGCGCGATAGCAGCTTCGGTGCCACCGGATCGCTGATGTCGTGGATGGTCATGCCCCCGTCACGCCAGGCGGCGTAGCCCAAATTCCCTGCTGTCAGCATGTGGTGCAGCGCGTAGCGGCGGCCCTTCGGTGCCGTCGGCGTCTCGCCCGCTGCCCGGTTCATACCCGGCAGCCACCACTTGGAGACGATCTCGGGCTTGCTGATGTCCTTCAGGTCGACGATGCACAGGATGTGATCGGTGAACCCATCGAAGTGGGCCGCCACATAGGCGTAGCGCCCGCCCGGCCACCAGAGCCGGTTGATGCCAAAACCCGGCATCTCGAGAAATGCGATCTCGCGCATCTCTGCTGGCTTTGAGATGTCGTGGATGGAGAGTCCCGACCGGAATTTCTTGCGGTTGGAAATGCTGTCGACCAGCGTGTTCTCAAAATAGCCGCGCTGGTTGTCGTAAGACTGCATGGCGACGATGTTGGCGCCGTTGGCGAGCAGCATCATATCGTCGGCGACCTGCAGGTGGTGCGTGCGCGTGAATTGCCCCGCCGTGAAAAAACCGACCGGCTTCAGTGCGCGCGGGTTCGACGCGTCCACAATCGTCACGCCGTCGCTGAACATATGCCCATAGTAGACGTGGCCTCGATTGACCATCACCTGCACGCCGTCGGGGCGGCCGCCGACGTCGCTATAAGACAGATGCTTGATACGGTGACCGATACCTTGGGGAGGGATGGGCTTGTCCTGCGCCAGTGCCGACAGCGGCATGGCGGCAGTCGAGGCAATCCCAAACAGGCTCTGCAGATGCGCTCTGCGCGTAAGCATGCGCCGCTCCCCCTGGTTTCGTGCAGCCTGGTGCTATCGAACGCCATGCCCCGACAGGCCGCCCCGCACGGCGCCTTCGCTGGCTGGGCGAGCCTGCACCCGCGCAGGGCAGGAGGCAAGCAACGCCAGCGTGATCACATGACAGTCGGTTCTTGCCGGCCGCGCCCATCGTGCAGGGCACAGTCTCGCTTCGACGGCTTGCTGCGAACGGTTTCGCTGCAAGGTGCTTGGCCAGCGTGCGGGAGACCGGCGCCGTGCTGTAATGGACATTGTGGCAGCGCCGACTATGTAAGGGCACCTCGCCGGATTAATGTCCCGCACTGGAGGCCAACGAGATGGACAGCCGCTGGAACGATGCCGATGCCCGCAAGGCGGTCGAGACCTACGCCAGACAGGGTGTCGGCGAGGCGCTGGCGTTGCGCACCTACACCACGCGCCTATTGGGCAGCGACCCGATGCTGGTGCTGCACGGTGGCGGCAACACCTCGCTCAAGACCGAGATGGCGGACCTGCTCGGCACACTGCACGAGGTGCTGTGCGTGAAGGGCTCGGGCTGGGATATGGCGATCATCGAGCCGCCGGGTCTGCCGGCCGTGAAGCTCGGGCCGCTGCGCGAACTGCGCAAGCTCGACAGGCTCTCCGACGAGGACATGGTCAACTTCCAGCGTGTGAACCTGCTGGATTGGACGGCACCCAATCCATCGGTGGAGACCCTGCTGCACGCCTTCCTGCCGCACACCTTCGTCGATCACACTCATGCAGCCGCCGTGCTGAGCCTTATTGACCAGCCGAATGGCGAGGCGCTGATCGAGGAGGTCTACAACGGTAGTCTGGGCTTCGTGCCCTACGTCATTCCGGGCTTCGCCCTCGCCAAGCTCGCCGCGCAGGTCTACGAGGCCAAGCCGGAGGTGGAGGGCCTGATCCTGCACAAGCACGGCATCTTCACGTTCGGTGATACCGCGAGGGAATCCTACGAGCGCATGATCGCGCACGTGACGCGGGCTGAGCGGCGCCTCGCCAAGGGGCGCCGCACCGTGTTTGCCGCTGCCAAGCTGCCGGCTGGACTAGCGTCGGCGGCCGAGGTTGCGCCCATCATTCGCGGTGCGTGCGCGCTAGGGCCGGCTACAAGTGGTGGCGAGCCCAAGCGCTTCGTGCTTCACTTCCGCACCAACCCCGAGATCCTGAACTTCGTCGGAGCCGCCGATCTTGCCGCCGTCAGCCAGCGCGGTGTGGTGACACCCGACCATACCATTCGTACCAAGAACAAGCCGCTGCTGGTGCCGGCGCCCGATGCGGCCATGCTCGACGACTTCAAGGCTGCGGTGCGCGGCGCGGTCGACCGGTACATCTCAGAATACGATGCCATGTTCGCGCGCGAGAACGCCCGCGTCGGCGGCATCAAGACCAAGCTCGACCCCGTGCCGCGCCTTGTGCTGGTGCCGGGCGTCGGCCTGTTCGGCGTCGGTGCCACGCGCAAGGACGCGGCCATCGCCGCTGACCTTGCCGAGGTAGCCGTCAAGGTCGTCACCGACGCCGAGGCGATCGGCCGCTTCGAGGCACTGCCGGAGAGCGACCTGTTCGACGTCGAGTATTGGAGCCTGGAGCAGGCCAAGTTGAAAGGCGTGGTGGGGAAGCCTTTCACCGGCCAGGTGGCGGTCGTGACCGGCGCCGGCAGCGGCATCGGTCGGGCCACGGCCCAGGCGTTGGCGGCGGAAGGCGCCGCCGTGGCCTTGCTCGACCTCGACGTGGCCGCCGTGAAGGCCGCGGCCAAGGAGGTTGGCGGCCTCGGGCTTGACTGCGACGTGACCGACCGCGCGTCGCTACGCGCCGCCTTCGCGTATGTCGCAGAGCAATTTGGCGGTGTCGATATCATCATCTCCAATGCCGGCGCCGCCTGGCAGGGCAAGATCGGCGAAGTATCCGATAAAGTACTTCGCGACAGTTTCGAGCTCAACTTCTTCGCGCATCAGGCGGTGGCGCAGGAAGCCGTGGCTATCCTGCGCCAGCAAGGAACGGGCGGCTGCCTGCTCTTCAACGTGTCCAAGCAGGCGGTCAACCCGGGTCCTGACTTCGGGCCCTACGGTCTGCCGAAGGCGGCCACGCTCGCCCTCATGCGCCAGTACGCCATCGACTACGGCGCGGAGGGCATTCGCGCCAACGGCGTCAATGCCGATCGCATCCGCACGGGCCTCTTGACCGACGACATGGTGGCCAAGCGCTCCAAGGCGCGCGGTGTGAGCGAGGCCGACTACATGGGCGGCAACCTGCTGAAGCGCGAGGTAACGGCCGCCGATGTGGCGCAAGCCTTCGTGGCGCTGGCCAAGGCGCGGTCGACGACGGGGCACATCGAGACCGTGGATGGCGGCAACATCGCGGCTGCGCTGCGTTGATTGTCATCCCCGCCCGAGCGCTGCGCAACGGCGGGACACGGGACCCGCACGGGTTCCGTGTGGCGCGCGTTCCGGGATGACAACACCAATCAGCGAAACAGATAGATGGGGCTCGACCACATGCGATGGCCGTCTTCCTGTTGGGCGCGCACGTACAGGCGCGTATCGCCGGTGGGGCCTACCTTGATGCGGCGGCGCACGGCCATGCGGTTTTCACCCATCACCTCGGGCAGGCGCTGCAACTTGACGGCGCGCTCCAGACCGCCAGCGGCAAAGATGCGCGGTTCGACGCCAAGTTCGGCGATCGCAACCTCACCCGATACGGGCTTGGTCTTGAAGCTGAGGCGACCCGATGCTCCGTCCAGCCATAGGTCGATGCCGCCGTAGTTGCCGGTCGTCACCGCCTTCCAGGTAAGGCCGGTAGCGTCCTGGCTCTGGATGCCGCGGTCGAGGTTCCAGTTGTTGATGGTGGCCGTGCGCTGGATGCGCACGCCCTCGACGGCCAGCGCCCCGTCCCAGGTGGTTGTGCGGGCGCGGCCGCGGTATTCGGCGCCCTCATAGACGAGGCGTACGCGCCGGCCGAGGTCGGCGGCTGTGTAAGGCCGCACCGTCTCGATCAGGCCGAGGCCGTCGTAAATATCGAGCCGCTCGATGGGCGCCGAGCCGACCACCTCGATGTCGAGGTCGACTTCGTCGTCGGCGACCCGCGCGATATCGCCCATGATGAGGCGTTGCGAGCGCTCGCAAGGTGCGGGTCCCGCTGCCGGGTCGCGCAGAAACACCTCGGCTGGCGAACGAGTGTTCACCGTCACATCCAGCAGCGCGCGGTTGCCGGTCGTTGCATAGTGGCGCCGGCGGCGCATGCATTCGAAGATGGCGTCGCGATCGAGCCGCTCAGCCAGAAAGCAGGTGAGCCCGCCGTAGCTGCCGAAGAACGAGGCGCCCGGATAGCAGGCGCCGGGGCGGCCCTTGTGCCCGTCCGAGTTGGCGACGATGCCGACGCGATAGCTCTTCTCGAAAGCGTCGCGCACGATCCATTCGAACGTGCCCCAGGCCGAGTGCACCTCGACCGCCGTTTCCAACGGTTCGTGCGCGAATTTGATATCGGCGTAGCGTCCGCCGACATGGGCCATCACCACGCAGTCCTTGCCTTTCAGCTTTTCGAACAGGGCGTGCGCGTCGTGTGCATCGGTACCTTCATCGGCGATGTCGATCGCGTCGGCGATCTGGGCGTGCGAAGAGCGGTGGATGGTCTCGCCTTCGCGACGGTAGTGCACGTTGCGGTCACCGCCGACGGCCGTGTTGGCCGACCACTCATAGCCCGGGATGCACACGAAGCGCCCTGGCTTGTCGAACTCGGACGACAGCTTGTTGAGCTCGTGCCAGAAGGCTCCCGTGATCTGGAAGTCGTTGCCCTGGTGGCCCATCACGTCAAGGAAGGCCCTGTCGCGGCCGAACTCGAAGTACTCGCGCGCCGTGTTGGTGCCAAGCGTCTCGTTCGATTGCCCGTGCGTGTCGCCCCAGAAGTGTAGCAACGGCGCGTCCTTTGCGGCGACGCGCAGCGGGTTGGCTACGCACAGCTCGGCACCCGCCTCGTCGAGGACGCGGATGGTGAGGTCGCCCGGCTTGGTGACGCTGAGGCCGTCCGCGATTGCAGCAAAGCTGCCGGATGCGAAGCGCAGGGCGGTGGGCAGGCCGGCGATGGGACGATCGCTCACGAGCTGCAGCGTGCGGTCGTTCAAGTTGGACGGATTGCCCCACTTGTCATCCGCCTTGACGCTGAGGCGGAACGGCTCGCCGACCCCCACCAGGCTCGGCAACACCGCACGCCAGCCTACGCCTGGCCCCGGCACGATGGCGATCTTGGGGTTCTCAGGCAGCGCCACGTAGTCGTAGGTGGCGATCGGGTCGGCGAGCACGCGGAACTCGAACTCGCTCTCGCAATAGGTCTGCAGGCGGATGCCGGGTGAGCCCTGTCGGCGGTCGCCAAAGCGGATGGTGATGGTGTCGCCCGGGGCCAAGAAGTCTTTCACCACGCCCACGTAGAGCGAGCGGCTCCACGGGCGGATGTTGCGCTTGAACTCCCACTTGGCCTGCAATGTCGCGCCGTTGGAAGCCTCCACGGTCGTGTAGCCGGGCGCCTTGGGATCGGCGAACTGCACCGGCCCGAAATCGGTAGCAAAGCGGAAGCCGATCTTGATGGAGCCGGTGTCGTCCACCCCGAATGCACCTGCCGTATAGGTCAGTGTGAAGCTCTGCATCGAGCCCGCCTCGAAGCGCCCTGTGGGCGACAGCGAGGCGTATCCCATCAGATCGGGCCGGTAATCGGAGTAGGGCATAGGCGTGTCGGCTCGGCAGAAGCGGGGACGATCTGTTCCGAGCGGCTTCTACTCAAGTCGTACGGGCGCGTCGATGGCCAGTTTGCCAGGCAATCCGGCGCCTCGATCAACACTGAGTTGCCGGGCATGACCGCACGCGAGCTCGAGCGGTGTCGCTTCGGTTGCTCAGTTTTTCTGCCGATCGCCCAAAGCTTTGGCAATGGCAGCGCCCCGACGCGCCGGCGCCACGCAACGGCAGGCTTTCCGGGCATCTGGCATGCTTCTTGATGATTATGTGCCGATGCCGGCGAGCGTGTTCAGCAGTCCGGATGCCGGTTTTTTTCTTTGACCGGCTCGCTCGCCGCCCTTCTCGAAGCTCGCCAGCGCCGTCCTCGCCGGGGGTTGCAAGACGGTGGTCCGAAGGCCGAGTGCCATTCGGCGGCGGGTGCGACCGGCGTAGCGCAGGAGCCCGATCCCTGCGACGTCCGGAAGTGCTCGCCGCCGAGCCCTGCCTGTGCCTGGCCTGGGCCTGGCCTCAATACGTGGCCCGGCCGCCGGACAGGTCGAACACGGCGCCGGTGGTGAACGAATTCTCCTGAGACACCATCCACGCCACCATGGCCGCCAGCTCCTCGACCAACACGAAGCGGTTGCGGGGGATCTTGGACAGCATGAAATCGATATGCGCCTGCGTGATCTGCTCGAAGATTGCGGTCTTGGCGGCGGCCGGCGTCACAGCGTTGACGGCGATGTCGTAGCCGGCCAGCTCCTTGCCCAGCGATTTGGTAAGTGCGATCACGCCGGCCTTGGAGGCCGAGTAGTGCGCAGCGTTGGGGTTGCCTTCCTTGCCGGCAATCGAGGCGATGTTGACGATGCGCCCATAATTCTGCTCGATCATCAATGGCACCACGGCGCGCGAACAGATGAACGGGCCGTCCAGGTTGATGCGCATCACCTGGCGCCAGTCGTCGACATCGGTTTCCCAGGTTTTGGCGATGCTGCCGGCTATGCCCGCGTTGTTGATCAGGATGTCGATGCGGCCGAATTGCTGCAACGTCCGCTCGCGGGCGGCTGCAACTGATGCGGGATCGCCGACGTCACAGGCCACCGCCACCACGGTGTCGCCCAGCGCCTTGGCCGTCTTCTCGGCGAACGCGATATCGCGATCCCAGATCGCCACCTTGGCCCCTGACTGAATGAAGCGCTCAACGATGGCCTTGCCGAAGCCCTGCGCACCACCCGTCACGACGGCGAAACGGCCGGCCAGATCAATCTTGTTCACCACCTTGCCTTCTCCTCCGATCTACTTCTGATATCCGATATCCTTCGAATATTCGCTGTTACGGGGACGGGCCAGCACCAACTGCGGCCCAATAAGCACAGCTGACGCTTGCTCCCGAAAGTGTGTTCAAAAGCAGCTTTTCAAGCCCCGATCTTTCGGCTTTGATTCATTTTGAGGCGGTTTCCCTTTAATCCACAGCTTTCTGGGACCGCCCCAGGCCCTTGGCCAGTGGCGGGAAACTGAAGATTTCGGCCCACGAATACTGTGGTGCAAGAGATCACAAGGGGACCGTCATCCACCAGACAAATATTGACGAACCTCCTTCCGAGAAGGTTAATGATGTCCCATGGTTAATCGAGAATCAGGGAACGATATCATAAATAACAATGCATGCAAGCTGCTCTACATCCTGTAGAGGACAACAGTTAAACTGGAATACCTGCAGAGCGAATATTTGTAATTTGCGTTCCAATCAACAGAAGGAGGCCCGAATGCTTGGTGATAGGATGTTGCCCACTAACCGCTTCTCCACGAGGCCGCTCTACCTGCAGTTGCGCGATGCGCTTGCCGAGCGGATCTCGCATGGTGAGTGGAAGCCCGGCACAGCCATCCCCAATGAGAGCGACCTGGCGCGGGAGTTCGGTGTGAGCTCTGGCACCATGCGCAAAGCATTGGACATGATGGAGGGCGAGCACCTGCTGACGCGGCGGCAAGGGCGGGGGACCTTCGTCAACGACCAGTCGTCTGACGAGATGGCGATGCGCTTCAACAACGTGCGGGCCAAGGACGGCCAGCGGGTGTCGGGCCGCGTGCGCACCGTGGAGCTGACCGAAGGCAAGGCCAACGACCGCGAGCGCGACCGCCTGGGTCTGCAGGCGAACGACGCGGTCTATCGTCTCCGGCGCGTGCGGCTGCAGGGCGACCGGCCGTTCATGACCGAGGAGACCTCCTATCCGACGTCGCTGTTTCCTGGCTTGAACGACACAAAGAACCCCTCACATCGCATCACCGTGTTGGCACAGCAGTATCGCCTGTTGCTCGGCAAGGCCGAAGAGCGCATCTCCATCGGCAAGGCCAACCAGACGGTGGCGACGGAGCTAGGAGTTCCCCTCGACACACCAATCATAGTTCTGGATCGCGTGGTGCACGATCTGGACGGTCGCCCGGTCGAGTGGCGGACCGGATACTGCAACTTCACAGATCAGTACTACTTGGCCGACATCGGCTGAGAGAGGCTAGCGGGGCTTCAGGAAAAATAGAGCGCAGTAGGTTGAGCCTTGGGCTAGCCCTGGGTTCGTGGCAAGCTGTGTCCCTCGATCACAGAGAGATACACGCATGCCCCATCCCACAGCCTCGACGGCGCTCTCCCGCTACACCGTACTCGATCTGACGCGGGTCCGCGCGGGACCAACTGCCGCGCGGCAGTTGGCTGACTGGGGTGCCAACGTCGTCAAGATCGAGATGCCGGGCCACCTGGAAAAGGGCGATGCTCTGGGTGGCCCCCGGCACGGTTCGGACTTCCAGAACCTACACCGCAACAAGCGCGCCATGACGCTCGACCTTAAGTCGCCGAGCGGCGTTGCCGTGCTGCGCCGGCTGGCGGCCAAGGCCGACGTGGTAATCGAGAACTTCCGCCCGGATGTGAAGCAGCGGCTTGGCATTGACTACGCGGCGCTGAGCAAGGTCAACCCGCGCCTCATCTACGCGAGCATATCGGGTTTCGGCCAGGACGGGCCCTATCGCGAGCGTCCGGGCTTCGATCAGATCGCGCAGGGCATGGGCGGTCTGATGTCGATCACCGGCGAGCCGGGCCGAGGGCCGATGCGGGTCGGCATTCCGATCGCTGACCTGTCGGGCGGACTGTTCTGCGCGCTCGGTATTCTGGTAGCGCTGCTCGAGCGCGAACAATCGGGCAAGGGGCAGGCAGTGGCCAGCTGCCTGCTGCACGCGCAGATTTTCATGCTCGATTTCCAGGGCGCGCGCTGGCTCAATGAAGGCCACGTGCCTGGCCAGGCCGGTAATAATCACCCGACCAGCATCCCAACCGGCGTGTTCAAGACCAAGGACGGTCATATCAACATCGCCACCGCCGGCGGTACCATGTGGCAGCGCCTGTGCCGCGCAATCGGCGCTGAGGCACTGCTCGAGCATCCAGACTATGCGACAGCGGCGGCCCGCTCCAAGAACCGCAATGCGCTGAACGTTGAGATCGAGCGCTATCTGGCCAACGGCACCAGTGCCGAATGGGTGGATCGCATGAGCGCGGCGGAGGTCCCGTGCGGACCGATCTACGCCATGAACGAAGTGTTTGCCGACCCGCAAGTCCAGCACCTCGATGTGGTCGGGCATATCGAAACGCGGGACGAGCGCGGCACCCTGCATCTGCTCAACCAGCCGGTGAAGCTGTCGCGCACGCCGAGCCGCCTGGTTGCCGCACCGCCCGAGCGCGGCGAGCACACCGATGAGGTGCTGCGCGAGTTCGATTTCAGCGAGGCCGATATTGCCGAGCTGCGCAAGGCCAAAGTGATCTAGTTTTCCACCGGAGCCAACACGTGACCGCCACCGACAAGATGCTTGCGCGCAAGGATGGCCGCGTCGGCACCATGATCTTCAACAATCCCGAGCGCCACAACGCCGTCTCCCTCGAGATGTGGCAGGCGGCGAGCCGTATCCTTGAGGATTTCGCAGCCGACGACGAGGTGCGCGTCGTGGTGCTGACGGGGGCGGGCGGCAAGGCCTTTGTGTCGGGTGCCGACATCTCCAAGTTCGGCGATGAGCGCGCGACCCGCGAGGCGGTGCAGCACTACAATGCCAACACCGAGCGGTTCTATTCCGCAATTTACGGCTTCCCTAAGCCCACCATCGCCGCCATCCAAGGGTTCTGCATCGGCGGCGGCCTTGGGCTGGCGGTGTCCTGCGACCTGCGCTTCTGCACACAAGGCTCGCGCTTTGCGCTGCCGGCCGCGCGTCTGGGTCTCGGCTACGGCTTTGCCGGCCTGCAGCGCTTCATCGACACGATCGGGCCGTCGCACACCAAGGACATCTTCTTCACGGCGCGCCAATTCGGCGCCGACGAAGCCTTGCGGATGGGGATCATCAGCAAGGTGCTGCCGGAGGGTGAACTCGACGCCTTCGTCAAGGAGTACGCCGGCACCATTGCCGACAACGCGCCGCTGACGGTCGGTGCCGTCAAGCAGATCTCAAACGAGGTGCTGAAGCCCGAAAGCGAGCGCAACCTGGCACGCGCTGCCGAACTGGTGGCGCGCTGTTTCGCCAGCCAGGACTACATCGAGGGCCGCACGGCCTTTATGGAAAAGCGCAAACCGCGGTTTACCGGCAAGTAAGGAGGGCCGGCGTCACCTCGACCCGCCCAGCAGCTCCATCGAGGCCGGGGCGATTTGACCCGATGTGCCAGCGTAGAGGGAGAAGGCGCAGGCCACGGTCAATGCCAGCCCCAGCCACACCATGCGATGGCGCGATAGCATGGCGATGAACAGCAGGTCCAGCACGGGACCGAGAACGAGTACAAGAGGCATTTGAGGGCTCCACAGGCAGGTTGCGGAGCCAGGACGTAGACAGTTGCCGCTTGCGCAGCTGTTCCGCGTGGCACATCTAGGGTTTCGTCCTCGCTTGAAAGAGGCTGGCGAGGCATTTGTGGCATGATTTGCCGCCGATGCCGTCGTTCGTATGATTGTTTGGATAGTGATGCCGGCATTGCCGGTGGCCGCATGGAGAAGAGCATGGCACGCAAGTACGAGAGCATCCTGGAGACCGTCGGCAATACGCCGGTCGTGAGGATCAACCACCTCGCCCCCGCGGGCATCAATCTCTACGTCAAGATCGAGGCGTTCAATCCGCTGGGCTCGGTGAAAGACCGCCTGGCCCTGGGCGTGATCGAGGCGGCGGAGAAGGCGGGCGAGCTCAAACCCGGCCAGACGGTGATCGAGGCCACCAGCGGCAACACCGGCATCGGGCTTGCCATGGTGTGCGCCGCCAAGGGCTACCCGCTGGTGGTGACGATGGCGGAGCAGTTCAGCGTCGAGCGCCGGCGCCTGATGCGCTTCCTTGGCGCCAAGGTGGTGCTCACCCCGCAGGCCCAGCGCGGCTTCGGCATGGTGGTGAAGGCCATCGAACTCGCCAAGACGCACGGCTGGTTCCTGACCCGCCAGTTCGAGAACGAGGCCAACCCCGACTATCACACCAAGACGACCGCGCGCGAGATCGTCGACGACTTCAAGGACGAGAAGCTTGACTACTGGGTGACGGGCTACGGCACTGGGGGCACGTTGAAAGGCGTGGCGCGCGTGCTGAGGAAGGAGATGCCGGCGACCAAGATCATTGTCTGCGAGCCTGAGGACGCGCAGCTGATCGGCAGTGCTGCCGAGCAGGCACGCAACCCCGACGGTTCGCCATCGGCGCCGCATCCTGCCTTCAAGCCGCACCCGATGCAGGGCTGGACGCCCGATTTCATCCCCAAGATCACCAGTGACGCCGTGGCCATGAAGGCAATCGATAAGCTGATTCCGATTCCAGGCCCTGAGGCGATCAAGATGAGCCAGGAGCTTGCCGCCAAGGAAGGCATCTTCGTCGGCATCACGTCGGGCGCGACGTTTGCGGGTGCCTTGCGCATCGCCCAGGAGGCGCCGAAGGGCTCCACCATCCTGGCCATGCTGCCCGATACGGGCGAGCGGTATCTGTCGACGCCGCTGTTCGTCAACATACCGCCCGACATGACCCCGCAGGAGGTGGAGATCTCCCGCTCGACACCGAGCGCGCAATTCCCGGCCGCCTGAGCAGGGAGCCAAGAAAGCAGAAAGGGCGCACCGTGGTGCGCCCTTTCGTTATTCTGTCTGTTGCGCGGCTATCGCTGATCAGTGGGCGGCAGCTCCGACACGCTCCTCGGAGCGCTTGGCCGCCTTCTGCACAGCCGACTGCACCTTCTCGAAGGCCCGCACCTCGATCTGCCGGATGCGCTCGCGCGACACTCCGAACTCGGCCGACAGATCCTCGAGCGTGGCCGGCTCCTCGGCCAGTCGCCGCGCCTCGAAGATGCGCTTCTCGCGATCGTTGAGCGTGGACAGCGCCCCGGCCAGGAAGGCCTTGCGCTGGCTCAACTCCTCGGACTCGGCGAGGCGCTCCTCCTGGTCCGGCGCATCGTCGACTAGCCAATCCTGCCACTCGCCGCCGCCTTCAGCGTCGGCGCGCACGGGCGCGTTCAGCGAGGCGTCGCCGCCAAGCCGCCGGTTCATGGAGATCACGTCTTCCTCGGGCACGCCGAGCTTGGTGGCGATGTGCTTGACCTGGTCAGGCCGCAGGTCGCCGTCGTCCAGCGCCTTGATCTGACCCTTCATGCGCCGCAGGTTGAAGAACAGCTTCTTCTGCGCTGCCGTCGTGCCCATCTTCACCAGGCTCCAGGAGCGCAGGATGTACTCCTGGATCGAGGCGCGGATCCACCACATGGCGTACGTGGCAAGGCGGAAGCCCTTGTCGGGCTCGAATCGCTTCACGGCCTGCATTAGGCCGACGTTGCCCTCGGAAATCACCTCGCCGATCGGCAGGCCGTAGCCGCGGTAACCCATGGCGATGCGCGTCACCAGACGCAAATGCGACGTGACCAGACGATGCGCGGCCTCGGTGTCGCCGTGCTGCTGCCAACGCTTGGCCAGCATGTATTCCTCCGCGGGTTCCAGCATCGGGAACTTGCGGATCTCCTCCAGGTAGCGGCTGAGCCCACCGGCTCCGCCCACAACGCTCGGAAGTGCTTTCGTAACCATCTCTCGTAGGCCGACGTCGCGATCAGCGATGTGTCGGCTCCCTCTTGCTCACTGGAACCACCAGCCAGCTTGCTGCAACCTGCGCTTCAAGCTTGGCGGCACCGAGGCGATATCCCAACCCGCCTGTCACGAGCAAACCACGTTGCTGTGTGCCGCCGATAACGTTCGCTCACGGGATAGTGGATAAACGGTGAAACGGCTCGATTTCCGTCTATGTACGTCCCGTGGTTGCACTGCCGGACCAGCAAGATGGACAATCCGTAATCTTACTGACCTCGGATCGCCCTCAGAGCTGCGACAACATTGACCATGTCGTCAGGCAGTTCGCTCTCGAACTTCAGCTGCTTTCCGGTAACGGGATGCTCGAACTTCAGTTCCGCGGCGTGCAACGCCTGCCGGCCGAGCGCTGCAATGGCCGCCTCCGCCTTTGGTCCAAGCTTGCGCACGCTCGCCTTATGCCCGGCGCCGTACGTCATGTCGCCCAGAAGCGGATGGCCGATATGCGTCATGTGCACGCGCACCTGGTGCGTGCGACCGGTTTCGAGCGTCAGGCGCAACATGCTCACCAGCGGCTTTGTCTCACCTTTGGCAAAGGTCTCGAGCAGCGTGTAATGCGTCACGGCATGACGGCCATGCTCACCTGACACGACTGCCATCTTGGTGCGATTGACGCTGCTGCGACCGAGCCGAGCGTCAATCAAGCCGCGCGGCCGCTGTGGTGCACCCCATACCAGCGCGCGATAGCCGCGCTCGAGGCGGCCGTCGGCACCGTGAGACGCGAACTGCTCCGCCAGCGCTTTATGCGCGGCATCTGTCTTGGCCACCACCAGCAGGCCGGTCGTATCCTTGTCCAGGCGATGCACGATGCCGGGTCGCTTTACGCCGCCGATGCCGGACAGGCTGTCGCCGCAGTGGGCCAGCAGCGCGTTGACGAGCGTGCCCGAGGCATGTCCGGCGCCCGGATGGGCCGGCATGCCTTTCGGCTTGTCGATGACGATCAGGTGCGCATCCTCATAGACGATCTTGAGCGGGATCGCCTCCGGCGTCGGTTCGGCCTCAACCGCTGCGGGGACGTGCACCTCGTAGGTCTCGCCCACCCTTACCTTGCCGCCCAATCCGGCGACGGCTTGGCCCGCGCGTGTCACCTCGCCGGCGCGGATCAGCGCCTGCAGGCGCGAGCGGCTGAGTGCAGGCAGGCGCAGCGCCAGAAAACGATCTAGACGCTGGCCAGCCTCAGCTTCGTCGACAGTCAGCGTCTCGCGTGATGCCACCAACCGGTTCCCTAGCGTTCCAAGCGCCGATCTAGGCGGGCGCAGACCGGCCCCGCAAGGTCCTGGCCGGTTGTGGGGACGGCCGAAGCCAAAGCGACCGGATACTTGATTGCCGGCCCGGCCTCACTTATAGACTGCAGCCGTGCGCCGTCCCGTTCGTCTAGCGGTTAGGACGTCAGCCTCTCACGTTGAAAACAGGGGTTCGATTCCCCTACGGGGCGCCATACCTACATCAAGTTCTTGACGTTCCAACTCTCTCGCAACTTCAGTTAGTTATGTCCGCCGAGGTGGTATCACACGGTGGGATCAGGATGCGAGTGTTGATGGGTGTTATCCAGAGCAAAGATGGCGTCTTCTACGTTCGGCGGAAGGTGCCGAGGAAGTTGGAAGAGGCGACTGCCCGAGTGCTGGGCAATGGTCGCTCCCGCAGCTCTTGGTTAAAGCGTTCGCTCAAGACCAAGGATCAGCGCGAAGCCAATATCCGCGCGAAGCACGTGCTGATCGAGTTCGACACCATCCTGGCCAAGGCAGAAGCCTCGTTGCGCTCAACCCCGCTTCGCTCCAGCCTGAGCGATCAAGAGATCGAACGCATCGCCGCCTACCACTACGCTTCGATGCTGGATGAAGATGATCAGTTCCGACATGAGGGGCCGGCTTCGGAGCAACTGTTTCAGTCGGTATCGAAGCAGCTTGTTGAAGCAGGCATCCCAGTCAGTAGCCCCTTCATAGTTGGAAACGCGCCTGCCTACGGGCTGTCTGATCGCGAAA
>DASTOW010000391.1:0-7455 GCA_035762425.1 Hyphomicrobiaceae bacterium
GTCGCGGGCCTTCTGGGCTTCTCTGATGCGATTGCGTGGAGCGTCCTTCGCTAGATACATATCCCCCTCCGTCGGCCGGCACCGGCGAGGCAAGAGCCCAAGTCCGTGGCAATCGCCCTGCAGGAATGACCAGCTCGCCAATGCGGGACTACGCTCCCGCCTGCGTCCAATGCTTGTGCGTGCCTACGCACGCCTAAATGCGAAATGCAGTGTCCGGATAAGCCCTTGGCGCCGCAAGGTACCAACGTATCCTGCGGCAGAGTCAGAGGTCGGACTAGGCACTGGACCTACGTCCAAGTACCGCGCTCTTTGCCTGCCCCTGCAAAGGCCTAGATGGAGCCGTTGGTCGAGCGACGCGGTCACGAGCGCGGCGCCGCTTGCATGTAACAGGAGCGATTGCAGGCAGCAGGGCTGATTGCAGAGCGCTGGCGGCGAGCGCACGGCACTGGCAGTCAAAGCCAGCTAGCCTGCAGAAAATGCGCGCTGTTTCGCCTATGCTGGCTTCAGCAGCACGTGCCGCTTCTTGCCGAGTGAAAGCTTAATCACGCCGGCCGAGACGTCGTTGGGTGTTAGCGCGGCCTTCTCGTCTGCCACGGCCACGTCGTTGACGCGCAGGCCGCCGCCAGCGATTTGGCGTCGCGCCTCGCCGTTCGACTTGACGAGGCCGGCTTTCACGAACGCGTTGAGCACGCCGAGGCCCGCCGCCAACTCCGCGGCCGCAATCTCAACCGTCGGTAATCCCTCCGCGGTTGCCCCCTTCTCGAACGTTTCTTGCGCCGTGCGTGCGGCACCCTCGGCCTTCTCGCGACCGTGCAGAAGTGCGGTGGCCTCGGTGGCCAGCACCTTCTTGGCCTCGTTGATGTCGGCGCCCTGCAGGGCCTCGAGCTTGGCGATCTCGCCCATCGGCAGCGTCGTGAACAGCTTGAGGAAGCGGCCAACGTCGCCGTCCTCAGTGTTGCGCCAGAACTGCCAGTAATCGTAGACGCTGAGCTGGGCTTCGTTTAGCCACACCGCGCCCGCCGCAGTCTTGCCCATCTTGGCGCCGGAGGCAGTCGTCAGCAGCGGACAGGTCAGCGCGTACAGCTGATGCGTGCCCATGCGCCGGCCAAGGTCGATGCCGGTGACAATGTTACCCCACTGGTCCGACCCGCCCATCTGCAGGTTGCAGTCGTAGCGTTTGGCCTGCTCGACGAAGTCGTAGGCCTGCAGCAGCATGTAGTTGAATTCGATGAAGGACAGTTCCTGGTCACGGTCGAGGCGCAGCTTGGCCGAGTCCATGGTCAGCATGCGGTTGACGGAGAAGTGCCGCCCCACGTCGCGCAGGAAGTCGATGTAGTTGAGCGGCGCCAACCACTCGGCGTTGTCCAGCATGATGGCGTGCTGCAGTTGCGGTGCGTTGCTGAGGTTTGCTCCGCCTTGCCCGCGGCTCTGGCCGTGTCCGCTTCCCGCATGCCTCGTACCCGGCTTTTCGAAGCTTAGAAACTGCGCGAACACGCCTTTGATGGCTTCCTTGTTGGCTTGGATGGTCTCGATCGACAGGATGCGGCGGGTCTCGTCCTTGCCCGAAGGATCGCCGACGCGCGTGGTACCCCCGCCCATCAGGGCGATTGGCTTGCTGCCGCTCTGCTGCAGCCAATGCAGCATCATGATCGAGATCAGGTGGCCGACGTGCAAGGACGGCGCCGTGCAGTCGTAGCCGATGTAGGCAATAACTTCCTGCTTGGCCGCGAGCGCGTCGAGGCCGGGGAAATCCGAGCACTGGTGGATGAACCCGCGCTCGTCCAGAATGTTAAGAAAATCCGATGTGTACTTGGCCATGGTGGTCGGTGCGCCGCGGCAAGGGCGCATTCTCCAGGTGACGTTCTTCAAGTCGGGCGGAACATGCACAGGAAGGGGCGGATGGGCAAGACGCTGCGTGCTTTGGGGCTAATGAGCGGCACCTCCATGGACGGCATCGACGTGGCCCTCATTGAAACCGACGGCGAGGACGCTCTGACCCGCGGTCCGTCGGCCACCTTCCCCTACTCGCCCGAGTTCCGCGCCGAGCTATCGGCTGCGGTGCAGGCCGCCAAGGTTTTGCGCCATCGCGATGAACGTGGCAGGCAGCATATGGCTGATCTGCGCGCGGCAGCGGCCAAAGTTCTGCCGCCAGGCGCTGCGCGGCCCGATATCCTGCAAACCGCAGAGCGCCACCTTACCGAACTGCACGCGCAGGCCGTGACAACCTTTCTGGCCGACAACGGGCTTGATGCGGACACGATTGACGTAATCGGCTTCCACGGCCAAACAGTGCTGCATGCGCCCGAACAACGCCTGACTGTGCAGATCGGCGACGGCCCGCTGCTGGCGAAGGCGACCGGCATCGATGTCGTCTACGACCTGCGTGCGGCCGACGTGGCGGCGGGCGGCCAGGGTGCGCCGCTGGCACCGGCCTACCACCGCGCCTTGACGGCGAAGCTCCCCGAGCGGCCGGTTGCCATGCTCAACATCGGCGGCGTGGCCAACGTCACCTGGATCGGCCGCGAGGGCGAACTGCTGGCCTTCGACACCGGCCCTGGCAACGCCATGATCGACGATTGGATGCAGCGTCGGTGCGGTGCGCCGCGGGATGAAGGGGGGGCGCTGGCTGCCGAAGGACGTGTGCAGGAGGATTATGTGACGCAGTATCTGCGCCATTCCTACTTCGGCGAGCCGCCGCCAAAGTCGCTCGATCGGAATGCCTTCCTGCTGGAGCTGGTCGACGGCCTGTCCGCTGCCGATGGTGCTGCAACGCTCACCGCCTTCACCGCCTCCTCCATCGCCCGGGCGCGCGAGCATTTTCCCGAGCAACCGCAATTGTGGCTGGTGTCTGGCGGCGGCCGCCGCAATAAGACGTTGATGGCCATGATTGCCGAGCGGGTGGAGGCGGCCGTGGCCCCGGCCGAGGTTGCTGGCATAGATGGCGATTCGCTCGAAGCCGAAGCCTGGGCCTACTTCGCCGTGCGCTCGCTTGCCGGCCTGCCCATCACCTTTCCCGGCACGACCGGCGTTGCCGGTCCCCTCACCGCAGGCGTCTTGGCTAAGGCGTGATTGTCACCGAATTGGTGCCAGCGCATAGCCGCGATCCAGAAAATGGTGGCGATGCCGCCGCATCACTCCTCGCGCCGCTCCTTCTCGATCTCGACAATGCGTCGGTCGACGTAGGTGCCGACCATCTTCATCAAGTCCTCGACCTTGTCTTGGAAGAAGTGGTTGGCCTCCGGCACGATGCCGTGCTCGATCTTCACGCCCTTCTGAACCTTGGTCTTGGCAGCCAGCTCCGCCACCGACGCCGACGGCACGACGCGGTCCTTTTCACCGTTTACCATCAACCCTGACGACGGGCACGGTGCGAGGAACGAGAAGTCGTACAGATTGGCCGGCGGGGCCACGCAGATGAAGCCGTCGATTTCCGGCCGGCGCATCAGCAGCTGCATGGCGATCCAGGTGCCAAACGACATGCCAGCAATCCAGCACGACCGTGAATCCGGGTTCTGCAGCTGCAGCCAGTCGAGGGCGGACGCCGCATCGGAGAGCTCGCCCGGCCCATTGTCGAAGTAGCCCTGGCTGCGACCGACTCCGCGGAAATTGAAGCGCAGCACCGAGAAGCCGCGCTGCACGAACAGATAATACAGGTGATAGACGACCTGGTTGTTCATCGTGCCGCCGAACTGCGGGTGTGGGTGCAGGATCAGCGCCACCGGGGCGTTGGGCTTGCCCTCGTGATGGTAGCGGGCTTCGATACGGCCGGCCGGGCCGTTGATGATCAGCTCAGGCATGCTTGGCTTCGCTCTCGGATGCTGGGTTTGCAGGGCCCGGCGTGGGCTGTGCCGTTGCCGGGCGGGTGCAGGTCACAGGGCTTCCGCGAGCAGCAAAAATACTTGACTCGCGGGCTCGGAATTTCCATATATCCGGTTGGAGTTTAGAACAGTTCGAAAGAGCTGACAGGTACCCGTGCCGAACTGCTCCCTGGGCGGTCTCTTAGCACGGGCAGGGGTATCGAACGCAAGAGTTGCGGTTGCCGATCCGGGCTTAGCCGGAACCTGCGCCGCCCAGTGGAGCCAGGCACCTGTGGAATTGAATACCCGAGGCAGGTACGCCGTGATGGCCATGGCCGATCTCGCCAAACACGGCGCCGACGGCTCGTTGCCTCTGCCGGCTATCGCCGAGCGCCAGCAGATCTCGCTGGCCTACCTGGAGCAGCTGTTCCTCAAATTGCGCCGCGCCGGCTTGGTCGACAGCGTGCGCGGCCGTCTGGGCGGCTATCGCCTGGGGCGGCCGGCATCGGCCATCACGGTGGCCGAGATCATGGCCGCGGTCGACGAGGACATGCGCATGACCCGCTGCGGCGGGGAGGCGGCCAAGCCGTGCATGGCTGGCCAGCGCTGCCTCACACACGGCCTGTGGGATGCGCTGGGCGACCAGATCGCAGCCTTCCTGGACAGCGTGACGCTGCAGGAGGTGCTGAACGGCATTCCGAGCGCCAAGCAGGCGGTGCGCGCATCGGCCCCAGTCATGCGGGTGAGCACGGAATGACCTGCAGGCGCACATATCTTGATTGGAACGCGACGGCGCCGCTGCGACCCGAAGCGCGCGAGGCGATGCACGCGGCGCTGGATGTCGTCGGCAATCCGTCCTCGGTGCATGCCGAGGGCCGTACGGCGCGCGCCCTGATCGAGGATGCCCGGGAGGCCATCGCCCGCCGGCTGGGCGTACGTCCGAGCGATGTCTTTTTCACTTCGGGCGCTACGGAAGGCGCGGCCTGGGTGCTCACGCCCAACGCGGCGCGGCGCGGCAGCAAGACGGCGATTGGCGCGCTGCTGGTTGGTGCGACCGAGCATACCTGCGTGCTGCGGGGGCATCGGTTCCCGGCCGAGCGCGTCGAAGGGCTCGGCGTCGATGGCGAGGGCACAATCGATCTTGGCGCACTTGAGGCGCGCCTTGCCGATCTGAGGGCTCGCCACGGCGAGGCCGGCATCATGGTGGCTGCGCAGGCCGCCAACAACGAGACCGGCGTATTGCAGCCGACCAGGCAGATTGCCCAGCACACGCGCGCTGCCGGCGCGGTGTTTGTGTGCGATGCCGTCCAGTTGGCCGGCCGCGCCCCGTGCGATGTCGATGCGATCGGGGCCGACGCGCTGATCCTGTCGGGTCATAAGTTCGGCGGACCCAAGGGTGTCGGCGCCGTGGTTCTGGTCGGCGACCGGGTGCAGCCCGAGCCGCTCATCGGCGGCGGCGGGCAGGAGCGGCGGCAGCGTGCGGGCACCGAGAACGTCGCCGGCATTGCCGGCTTCGCCGCTGCTTTCGAGGCGGCCATGGCGCAGATGGGCGCATTCACCGGCGCGGCCGCCCGTCACCAGCAGCGGCTTGAATCGGGCCTGCGTGCCATTCGCCCCGACACCGTGGTGTTTGGACAGGGCGCCAGACGTCTCCCCAACACGACCTGCTTTGCGGTGCCCGGCGTGAGCGCCGAGACGGCGCTGATCGCGCTCGACCTCGACGGCGTCGCGGTCAGCTCGGGCTCCGCCTGCTCGTCTGGCAAGGTGGCGCAGAGCCACGTGCTCGACGCGATGGGTGTAACCCCCGCGCTCGCCAAGGGCGCTATTCGGGTCAGCACGGGACCGGCCACTACCGCCGCCGATATCGACGCATTCCTGTGCGCCTGGACAAAGATCAACAGCCGCTCCGCGACGCGCAAGGTCGCGTGAGGCGCTCATAACTCAAAGAGGACGTATACAGGCATGCCGGCAGTTC
This sequence comes from Hyphomicrobiaceae bacterium, assembly GCA_035762425.1. Taxonomy (GTDB): domain Bacteria; phylum Pseudomonadota; class Alphaproteobacteria; order Rhizobiales; family Hyphomicrobiaceae; genus AWTP1-13. The sequence goes on from DASTOW010000391.1 coordinate 5,773, forward strand.
AACAGACGATCGACCAGGTCAAGCGGATCGATGTCGACCAGTACAAGTATGGTTTTGAGACCAACATCGAGAGCATCAAAGCTCCGAAGGGTCTGAACGAGGACATCGTCGCCTTCATCTCCAAGAAGAAGGGCGAGCCTGCCTGGATGCTGGAGTGGCGTCTCGAGGCCTTCCGCCGCTGGAAGACCATGATCGAGCCGACCTGGGCCAAGGTGCACTATCCCAAGATCGACTTCCAGAACCTCTACTACTACGCGGCTCCCAAATCGACCGAAGGCCCCAAGAGCCTCGAGGAGGTCGATCCCGAACTGCTGCGCACCTACGAAAAGCTCGGCATCCCTCTGCGCGAGCGCGAGATCCTGGCTGGCGTGAAGGGCGCGGGCAGCAACCACGCCGGCACGCAGAACGGCTCGCGCGTGGCCGTCGACGCGGTATTCGACTCAGTTTCGGTCGTCACCACCTTCAAGGACGAACTGAAGAAGGCCGGTGTCATCTTCTGCTCGATCTCGGAAGCGGTGCGCGAGCATCCTGAGCTGGTGCGCAAGTACCTGGGCTCGGTGGTGCCGCAGTCCGACAATTTTTATGCCTCCCTCAACTCGGCGGTGTTCTCCGACGGCTCGTTCGTGTACGTGCCGGAGGGCGTGCGCTGCCCGATGGAGCTGTCCACTTATTTCCGCATCAACGAGAAGCAGACCGGTCAGTTCGAGCGCACGCTCATCATCGCCGACAAGGGTGCCTATGTGAGCTACCTCGAGGGCTGCACGGCGCCGATGCGCGACGAGCACCAGCTGCACGCTGCCGTGGTGGAGCTGATCGCCCTCGAGGATGCCGAGATCAAGTATTCGACCGTGCAGAACTGGTATCCAGGCGATAAGGATGGCAAGGGCGGCATCTATAACTTCGTTACCAAACGCGGCGACTGCCGCGGCCGTAACTCCAAGATCTCCTGGACGCAGGTCGAAACGGGATCGGCGATAACCTGGAAGTATCCTTCATGCATCCTGCGGGGTGACGGCTCGCGCGGCGAGTTCTACTCGATCGCGGTGTCAAACGGCTACCAGCAGGTCGACAGCGGCACCAAGATGATCCATCTCGGCAAGAACACATCGAGCCGCATTATCTCCAAGGGCATCGCTGCCGGCCACTCGCAGAACACCTATCGCGGCCTGGTCTCGGCGCACCGCAAGGCCACCAACACGCGCAATTTCACCAATTGCGACTCGCTTCTGATCGGCGACAAGTGCGGCGCCCACACCGTGCCGTATATCGAGGCTAAGAACTCCACGGCCCATTTCGAGCACGAGGCCACCACGTCCAAGATTTCGGACGACAAGCTGTTCTACTGCCGCCAGCGCGGGCTTTCGGAAGAAGAGGCGGTGGCGCTGATCGTCAACGGCTTCGTGCGCGATGTGCTGCAGCAGCTGCCGATGGAGTTCATGGCCGAGACGCAAAAGCTGATCGGCATCTCTTTGGAAGGTTCGGTGGGCTAGTCGATGAGCGATTACTGGTTCAAGCCCAAGTCGCACGGCTACGGCGCCACGCCCGCCAACTGGAAAGGTTGGGCAGCGACGATCGGGACGATCATCACCAGCTTCACGGTCCAGACGGACGGCGATCCGCTCGCGAACTACAAGCAGCTCACCTCACCGCTGTTCCTCGACATCATCCGCAACAACATCATCT
>DASTOW010000392.1:0-9525 GCA_035762425.1 Hyphomicrobiaceae bacterium
AAGCGGCCCATGGGCCCGGTGATGCCCTGCACGAGAACTCGCGTGCTCTTGTCCAGCAGAATGCTCATGCACGCCCCTTGAGCGCAGCGCGTGCGGCCTTACGCACCGCGTCGCCCAACTTGTCGACCACGTCGTAACCCGCCTCGCGCACGAGCGCGTGGCCGAGGGATGCCCGGTTGCCCTGCAGGTGGACAAAGATCGGCACGGCAACGCGCGAGCGCTGCGCGTCGAGAGCCTTGACCAAGGCGCGCGCGATCTCATCCAGCCGCAGGCCGCACGTTGTGAAGTTGACGATGATGGCCTTGACGGTTGCATCGCCGAGGAGGGTGTCGAGGATCAGGGCAATGCCGGATTCCGTGTGACCACTCATGATGGCATAGTCGAGATCGACGAAGGAGTGCAGCCTGCCCCCCTCGCGCGCCACCCAGTCCATCACGGTGGTGCCGACACCGGCCCCGGAGCTTATCAAGCCGATCGAGCCGCCGATCGGCACGTATTGGATTTCCAGGGCCTGCATGCGCGCCGCCACACCCTCGGGCGGCATTCGCGTCTTTGCCATCGCCGCGAACTTCGCCTGGCGAAAGAGCGCGCCATCATCGATGACGATGCGGGCGTCGACGGCGACGAGCTTGCCATCGCCGAGCTCGGCCAGGGGATTGATCTCGGCCAGGGTGGCATCGCACCGGCGAAACAGGCGGGCCAGGCGCTCAGCCACCTCGCAATACGCCGCCCACCATTGCGGCGGTATGCCCAGATCTTCCAGCGCGACGCGCACCTGATGCGCGCTGAGGCCGAAGGCAGGGTCGACCTTGACGAGTTGGAAGCCATCGCGAGCCCCCGAGAACAGCTCCTCCACCTCGACGCCGCCTTGGCGTCCCAGCACCAGCAGCAATTGTTCGCCGTCCAGCACCAGCGCCATGTAGCGCTCCTGCTGGATGATGACGCGCTCTTCGACCAGCAGGGTGCGCACGCGCAGGTCGCGCACGCTACGCCCAAGCATTGCCTCTGCCTCACGGCGCAGTTCATTGGCATCGGCGGCGGCTCGGATCCCGCCCGCCTTGCCACGCCCGCCCGCCAGGACTTGCGACTTGACCATGAACGGGGGCGCAAGCGCCGCCGCGGCGGCGGCAACGTCGGCGGCGTTTTCGGCCAGCATTCCGTGCGGCGTGGCAATGCCGTGCTCACGCAGCACCGCTTTGCCCTCATGCTCGAACAACAGCACCAGACGTCCCCTTGTTCTCGGTCACAGCTTGGATGCACTGTCTATGCCGACGATCGCGTCGACCATCAGGACAAGAATGAGGGCGACATAGATGGCGATCGAGGCCGCGGCGACCACCACGGTCGTGATCGAGTATTCGATGAAGTTGAAGAGCACGACGGGCAGCGTGTAGCCGCCGGTGACGCTCAGGAAGATGCTGATCTCGACGTTCACCCACGACATAATGAAGGCAAACAGCGCACCCGCCAGCAGCCCGCCCTTGATAATGGGGGCGACGACCAGGGCAAGGATTTCCAGACGACTGGCGCCGAGATCGGCCGCCGCCTCTTCGATGCTCGGGTCGATGCCGACCAATGCTGCGCCGACCGTGCGCACCACGTAGGGCACCACGGCAACGGTGTGGGCCAGGAGCAGGCCGGTGAAGCTGGTTGCCAAGCCCGCCGCGGTGAAGATCTGCAACAGGGCCACGCCCAGGATGATCTGCGGCACCAGCAGAGGCGAGAGCAGCAGCGTCCACGCCAGTTTGCGTCCTGGGAAGCGCTTGCGCACCAAGATGTAGGCTGCCGGGAACCCGAGCAGCGTCGCCAATAGCGAGGCTGCAAGCGCGATCTTCGCACTAAGGATCAGCGAGTTGACGAAGGCCGGATCGGCGAAGAATTTTTCATACCACTGCAGACTGAAGCCCCGCGGCGGGAAACTCACGTAGTCGACGCTCGAGAACGAGGCGCCGACCAACACGATCAACGGGGCCAGCAGCAATCCCAGCACCAGCCAGGCCGCCACGCGGATCAGCACGATGCCGGCCGAGGTGGCTCCGGCCTTGCGCAGGGTTGCCGATGCGGCAGCCGTCATAGCAGCGCCTCCTGCCCGCGGCCTCCGGTGCTGCGTGCAAGCGCGCGGTTGTAGCACCAGATGATGATCAGGGTGACGAACAGCATGACGCAGGAGATTGCGGCGCCGAGCGGCCAATTGAAGAGACGCATGAATTGCTCGAAGATCAGCATGGCCATCACCTTGTTGCGGCCGCCGCCCAGGACGGCGGGGGTCACGTACGAGCTGAGGCACAGCGCAAATACGAGGAAGCTGCCGGCCATTACGCCGGGCAGCGTCAAGGGAAAGGTCACGCGACAGAAGGCGCCGAGCGGGGTTGCGCCAAGATCGCGGGCCGCCTCCTCGAGCGTGCTGTTGACATTCTCGAGCACGGCGGCGACGGTCAGCACCATGAACGGGATCATGATGTAGACGAGGCCGATGATGACGGCCGTTTCCGAATAGAGCAATCGCAGCGGTGCATCGATCACTCCCATCCACAGCAGCGTCTCGTTGAGCATCCCCCGCCGCCCGAGAATGACGAGCCAAGCCATGGCGCGGATGACGGCGCTGGTGAACAGCGGCGCGATGACAATCATGAACACGAAGCGCCGGTACCTCGGGCGAACCACGCGCACGAGATAGTAGGCCAGCGGATAGCCGAGGATGACACAGACGACGGTCGCCACCAGCGATAGCCAGAACGAACGCCCGATCACCGTCCAGTAATAGCTGGTGCCGAGCACTTCGGCGTAAATCGCGGTGGTGAACTGTCCCTCCGGAAACAGGCTCTCGGGCAACATCCAGGCGAGAGGAAGGGCGAACAGGAAGACAAGCACAGCCAGCGCCGGAAAGAGTGGCCAGATCTGCCGCAGCACGTAAGCCGTGCTGGCGCCGGCGGAGCGCGTGGGTTGGCGCGACACGCGGGCGTTGGGTATGGCCGCGTGCTCGTTCATGGCTGGACCAGGCGTCCGTGCTCAAGGGGCCAGGTGATGGCCACGGCCTGGCCCACAACTAGGCCATCGAAAAGAGCGCGATCCGTACCTCGCACGATCAACGCTACGTCCGGATCGACCTGCAGATGCAGCGTGAAAGCATTGCCCAGGAACACCTTATCCTTGACCCGTGCCTGCAACACGTTGCCCGAACTCGGGCCATGCACGGCCACGTTGAGCTGTTCGGGCCGCAAGGCAACCAGCACCTGATCGCCGGGCTGTGCCTGTGTGTCATCGAGCACCTGGATGTTGTGCCCACGTACCTCCACGACGGCCACCGGCCCCGGCGCGACGACCCGGCCGGCAACGATGTTGGCCTCGCCAAGGAAGTTGGCAACGAACTCGGTGCGTGGCTGGTCGTACAGCTCGCGGCAGGACGCGAATTGCAAAAGTGCGCCGCGGTTCATGACGGCGATGCGGTCGGACAGGGCCAGTGCCTCGTCCTGGTCGTGCGTCACGTAGATGAATGTGACGCCGACGTCGCGCTGCAGCTGCTTGAGCTCGGTCTGCATGCGCTTGCGCAGCTTCAGATCGAGTGCGCCCAGCGGCTCGTCGAGCAACAGCACCTTGGGCTTGTTGACGAGGGCACGGGCGAGCGCGACGCGTTGCTGCTGGCCGCCACTCAGCTGCGTTGGATAGCGCTGAGCCAGGGCCTCCAACCCAACCAGCTGGAGAAAATGGCGCACGTCCGCCTCCACTTGCGCGCGCGGCAGACGCTTGCGCCGCAGGCCGAATGCCACGTTGTCGAACACGTTCAAGTGCGGGAACAGGGCGTAGCTCTGGAACACCATGTTCACGGGACGACGGTTCGGGGGAACGTCGATGACGTCGTGCGCGTCGATCTCGATGGCGCCAGCGTCCGGCTGCTCGAAACCTGCAATCATCCGCAGCAAGGTCGACTTGCCGCAGCCGCTGGGTCCGAGCAGGGAGACGAACTCCCCGCGCCGGATCGCCAGTGACACGTTGTCGACCGCGACCATCTCGCCGAAGCTTTTTGCAACGCCCGCAATGTTGACGATCGTGTCTTGCGATCGTGGCGCGCTGGCTGTGGTCGCCGGTGACTCAAGTTTGGTCAGGACCACCTACTTCGCAACCTCTTCGTTCCAGCGCTTCGACCAAGCGTCACGGTTGTCAAGGATCGCCAGGGCATCGACAATGCGCAGGTTCTTGACGCTTCCGCCCGGACCCCACGGCATCTTCTTGTCGGTCTCGGCGTCGAGCTTGGCCTTGGTGTTGACCGGCCCGAGCAGCAAGCGCTTGGCGATCTCTTCCTGCGCCGGCGCTCCGATCACGTGGTTGACCAGCTTCTCCGCCAGAGCCTTGTTCTTGGTTCCCTTCACGATATGCACGCGGATGTCGCCGGCGATCGCCCCTTCCTTGGGGACTACGTATTCGATCGGCAGGCCCTTTTTCTGCAGGTCCCAGACCTGGGAGGATGCCAGGGTCGCGATCGAGGCTTCGCCGTTGGCGAGCAGGTTGGCGCCGGCGGGCGAGCCGCCAAAGAAGATGGCCTTGTCCTTGGCCAACCCCGCCATCAGCTTGAAGGCGGGATCGATGTTCTTGATGCCGCCTCCCTGCAATTCGGCAAGCGTCACCATGATCGGGAAATTGATCGAGTTCTCCGGGCTGTAAACTGCCAGCCGGCCTTTGAACTCGGGCTTGGTCAGGTCGAGCCAGGATACCGGGCGGTCCTTGATCTCCTTGGAGTTGTAGGCGAGCCCCGCCGCCCAGTAGCCGGTCGTGACGGCCATGATTTCACCGGCGGCATTCTTGATGAAGGCCTCGCTGACGACATCGGGCATGTTGGTCAGCGCTGCCGGAGTGATGGGCTCAAGCAGCCCCTCCTTGATGCCCTGATCGGATACGACGCGGTCCATCCACACCACATCGAATTGCGGATTGTCTTTCTGCTGGCGCAGCTTGGCGAGGGTGACACCGGAGATCCCCTCTTCAATTTTGAGCTGCACCTTGGCTTGCTCGCCGAACGGCTTCAGGAAGCCGTCGCGGATGGAGTCGGCCCAAACGCCGCCGTAGATGCCGCCGACGGACAGGCTATCTTGAGCCTGCGTTGCGCCCGAGAAGGCGCCAACGGAGACTGCCAGGGTTGCCGCCAGCACGGACGCAATGCGGTTTTTCTCCAACACACTCGACATCGGCACCTCCATCATGTTGCCGGCCCAGGCCGGTCGACGCGTAACCCACAATTGCTGATCGCTTAGGCCGCGCGGGTCGGCCACTGATTGAAGCGCCGCCCGAACAACTCAGAGGCAATGTTGGTGAGCTGGATCTCGACAGCCCCGCCGGCAATGCCCCAGGCCCGCGCATCGCGCACCAATCTTTCCAGCGGACACTCACGCAGGTAGCCCAGGCCTCCGAACACCTGCAGCGCCTCGTTGGTGACGGCGACCGCCATCTCGTTGGCGTAGGCCTTGGCCATGGATGCTTCGATCATCGAGGGAAAACCCCGCGCCGCATTGGTGACCGCGCGGTAGGTGAGCAGCCGCGCCGCATCGAGCTGCATGGCCATGCGCGAGAACTTCCACTGCAAGCCCTGAAACTCGCAAAGCGGCCGGCCAAACTGGGTCCGCTGCTTGGCGCGCGCGATGGCCTCCTCGAGGGCCGCGCCGGCGATACCGAGCGACATGGCAGCGTTGCCGCATCGCTCCAGATTGAAGGCCGACATGAGCTTGCCGAACTGTCCCGGTCCGACGATCAGGTTGTCGAGCGGCACCCGGCAGTTGTCGAAGAACAGATCTGCCTGAATGCAGCCGCGCACGCCCATCTTCTTGCGGCTCGGGCCAACCGTGAATCCCTTCTGGCCGCGCTCGACCAGCACGCCGCCAATGCTCTTGGCGCCCGGCTTGTCATCGAATTTGGTATAGACGAGGCACGAGTTCATGGCCGAAACGTCTTCGACGAAGCACTTGTGACCGTTGAGGATCACGCTGTCGCCCTCGATGCGCGCCCGGCTGTGCATGTCGGTGGCGCCAGATCCGGCGTGCGGCTCGCTGATGCCGATCGCCATGAAGTGTTCGCCCCGCGCCGCCTTGGGCAGGATCTTCTTGCGCAGCGCCTCCGAGCCAAAGTGCAGCAGGACCTGAATTGGCCCAATGAGGCCGTCAAACACGATCTCTGCAGTGTTGGCGCAGCCCTTTGCCAACTCTTCGATGGTGATGATCGACTCGATTGGACCAAGCCCTGAGCCGCCATACTCCCTGGGCAGCGTCAGGCCGAGGAAACCCTGTTGGGCGGCGGCCTGCACCGTCGATGCGGGAAAGCGCTCCTCCTCGTCCCACTTTGCCGCCAGCGGCTTTAGCTCGCTCTCGGCGAAGCGTCGGACCCGATCGCGAAGCTCGCGTTGTGCCGCTGTGAACTGAAAATCCATCGTCAATTCCCGCCTGAGTGTTTGCGTTTCCTGCGCGTTTTGGGTTTGGGTGTGTGCTCAGCGGGCGCGCCGCGTCGCGAGGTGGCGCTGCGCATGGGCGCCTCAAAGGCCATCACGGCCGCATTGAAGCGGTGCTGAAAATCCTCGTTGGCGTAGGTCTTGTGCGCCGACCATGCCATCTCGTGCCTGCGCAGGGCGGCAATGGTGTCGCGCCGCCGCGCCAGCGAGACGCCCAGCATCAACGCGTTGATCAGGCTGAGGGTCGCGGTCCGCGATTCAAAGAAGGCCGGGAAATCCACGGGCACCGCCAGGGTCAGGGCGGCGTGCTCGGCCAGCGGCGAGAGCGTGGAATCGGTTATGGCGATGGTTTGTGCCCCGGCCTCCCGGGCGGCGGCGAAGATGTCGACTGTGCCCTGCGTGTAGCGGCGAAAGCTGAGCGCAATACAGGCATCCTCCGGCCCAACGTCCAACAGCTGCTCCGGCAGGTCGCCGATGCCCGGCGTGAGGACCTTGGCCTGCTTGCCGATCCAATCAAGATAGAATTCGAAGTGACGGACCAGGCCGTAGGTACTGCGCAGGCCGACCAGGTGCACCTTGCGCGCGCCAGCGATGATATCGACCGCGCGCGTGAAGCTCTTCTCGCACACCGTCGTCAAGGCGCGCTCGAGATTGGCGATGTCGGCGCGCAGCGTCGTGCCGAGCAAGGATTGCGCATCCTGCATCTGCGATTTGCGCTCGAGTGCCTGGACGGTGTCCACCTCCTCGCGCAGCGCCTTCTGCGCCAGCTCCTGCAGCTCCGCGTAGCCGGAAAGCCCAAGCTGCTCGGAGGCAAAGCGCACGATGGTCGCGGGGCTGGCACCGGCCGCGACGCCGACGCGCGTAACCGAGGCAAACGCCAATTCGCGGTGATGCTCAACGATGTATTTGGCAATCGTCTGATTGGTTGGCGTCATCGACTGGAAGGTCCGCTCGATGAGAGCGAGTACGGAGGCGATGCTCTTGGTAACGACGCCGGGGCGGTTTGGATCAGACATTTCACATCCGAACTCTATGAAATGATCTTTTCATGATGCCTCAAAAGTGTCAACCATGCGCACTATCCAAGGGTCGCGGCCGCTATCGGCGCGCCGTCACCGATAGCAGGCACCGACAGCAGGCGGAGGCAAGATGGACACCCCAGTTCGCAACTACGCTCTTGAGGACATCGACCGCGAGACGGTGTTCCACCCGAACACGTCGATCGTCGATCACCTGAAGAAGGGCCCACACATCGTCGCGCAGGCGAGCGGTGCCCGTGTCAAAGACCGGCAGGGTCGGGATCTGATCGATGCCGGTGCCGGCCTATGGTGCGTCAACATTGGCTATGGTCGCCAAGAAATGGCCGACGCCGCCAAGACGGCGATTGAAACCCTTGCCTACGCCCACATCTTTGCGGGCACGTCGAACGAACCCATCATCCGCCTGGCTGAGCGGGTCCTCGGGCTGCTGCACGACAAGGCTGGGGCCACGCACCTGTCCAAAGTCTTCTTCGGCTCGGGCGGGTCGGACGCAAACGACACGAACTTCAAGCTTGTGCGCTACTACAACAACCTGCGCGGCAAACCTGAGAAAAAGAAGTTCATCTCGCGGCTCGGCGCTTACCATGGCCTGACCTACGCGGCGGGCAGCCTCACGGGCATCCCGGCCTACCACAAGGCGTTCGATATGCCCGTGGCGGGCGTGCTGCATACGTCTTGCCCGCACTATTTCCGCTACGCGGAGCAAGGCGAGAGCGAAGACGCCTTCACGCACCGGATGGTCAGTGAGATTGCGGCGATCATCGCGCGCGAAGGTGCCGACACCATCGCAGCATTCATCGCCGAACCGGTGATGGGCACGGGCGGGGTATTGCTGCCGCCGAAGGGCTATTTCAGCCGGGTGCAGCAGCTTCTCGACAAGCACGACATTTTGTTCATCGCCGATGAGGTCATTACCGGTTTCGGTCGCACCGGGCACTGGTTTGCAACCGGCGGCATGAACCTGAAGCCAGACATCGTCACCCTGGCCAAAGGCGTCACATCGGCCTACTTCCCGCTCTCGGCCTCGGTGATCTCGGACAAGGTCTGGACCGTGCTGAAAGATGCCTCGCCGAATTACGGGCCGGTCATGCACGGCTTCACGTATTCCGGGCATCCGGTCGGCGGCGCGCTCGGCCTTGCCAATCTCGACATCATGGAGCGCGAAGGCCTGGTTGAACAGGCGGCCGAAGTCGGCGGCTACCTTCTCGGACTGCTGAAAGATCGCGTCGGCGCTCACCCGCACGTCGGCGAGGTGCGCGGCATCGGCCAGATGCTGGCGGTGGAGTTCGTGGCCGACAAGGCGTCGCGTAAGTTTTTCGACGCCAAGTCCGGCGTGCACCGCATTGTTGCAGCCAAGGCGCTCGAGGCCGGCGTTCTCACACGCCCGCTACCTTTCATCGAGGTCAATTCGTTCTCGCCACCGCTGTGCATGACGCGCTCCGAAGCCGAAGAGGCGGTCGCACGCTACGGCAAGGGATTGGATGCGGCGACGCCAGACCTCGTCAAAGCCGCGACCGGCCTGTAGCGACCGGGTATCGACGACAGGGGCACCTGGCACGGCGCGATCTGCGTCCGGGACCCGTGTTGCGCGGCGCGCCCGCGCGCGTCGTTTGCTGCGGATGCTTGGCCTGCACCAACGACGTCGCGCTCGGGCGCCGCCAAGGCCGTGCGCACGGCCGAACGGGGCGCTAAGCACGAATGAGTTCTCAGCGATCGGCAATGCAAGGTCGGGTGAATAGGCTGACGCGGCCTCTCATCGAACAAGGAAACCCGCACCGACCGGGTCATCGCGGTCGATGAGCCAGCGGGCGGTTCCCAGGATGTTGGCCGTACCCTTGACGGTCGGACGCACGGCCTTTTGCTGGCCAAGCATGGTCTCGCCGATCAGGCAGCCCTCGAAGGTGCCCGTGCCGACGAGCCCTTCAGACTTGATCGGCTGCTGCAGGCCGAGCTTCCCGCGCGCGTGAAACATCGCCATCATGGCCGACGTGCCGGTACCACCCGGCGAGCGGTCGAGCTGGCCGGCACTGAACACGTGCACGTTTTTGTAGAATG
>DASTOW010000393.1:0-58141 GCA_035762425.1 Hyphomicrobiaceae bacterium
CGCTCGCCGGCGACCTCGGCGAGCTGCATGTTGCGCTTGCCGGCCCAGCCCCGATACATGTCCTGCAACTGCGTGCACCAGTCGCGCGTGAGGCGGTTGTCGCCCGGCTTGTCGAAAGCCGGCTCGACGCAAAGTGCCACCTCGATCGGCGCGTCCTCGCGCACATCGCGCATGCCCTCCTTGATCAGGTGCAGCTGCTGCGCCAGGCGTGACACCAGCTCGCGGGAGGACTTGCCCGTGTGCCTGCTGCTGTTGGCGAGGCGCTCGCGCAGCGAGCCTGCGGTGCTGGTCGCGGCCTTGACGCGGTCCATCAGGGCGAGGCGCGCCAGCGTGCGATGCCGGTCGGGCCGGCTCCAAAAGTCGGCCGCGCGCATCGGTTCGGCAATGGCGATCTTCAAGTCCTCCCATTCGGGCGCGGCGAGCAGCTCCTCTAGAGCCGAATATTCGCCGTCGAGCGCCCTGGCTTCGAGCGCAGTCCCGCCGGGCGCCAGCATCATGGCCGACAATGTGGGCGGCTCGCCTGATTGCGTCCCCGCGGCCGAACCGACCGACGGCGCATCGGTGTCGGGGTCGACGAACTCGGCCTGGATGGCACGGCCGTCGCTACGCACGAACACGAACTGGTCGCCCTCGGGGAAGCGCTTCTCGACGATGGTGGCGGCAAGCGGGGCGATGACATACTGGTCGATGGCCCGTTTCAGCGGTCGCGCGCCCATCTCGGGCGAGAAGCCCTTCTCGAGCAGAAAGTCCTGGGCAGACGCCTCCCACTCCACGGCCCACACGCGGTCCTTCAGACCGCGCCGCTGCAAGACAAGATCGAGCTCCTTCTTGAGGATGCCGCGCATCAGGTCACGGGTGAGTGGGTGGAACACGATCACCTTGTCGAGGCGGTTTTGGAACTCGGGCCGGAAGGTCTGGCTGACCGCGCGCAGGATCTGCTCGCTGGAGAAAGTGTCGGCCGCAGCCGTGCCGAAGCCGAGGCCCGAGGTGCGATGCGCGGTGGCGCCGAGGTTGGTGGTGAGGATGATGATGGTGTGGCGGAAGTCGGCGACATAGCCGAGGCTGTCGGTGAGGCGACCATCGTCGAACACCTGCAGGAACAGGTCCCACACATTCGCATGCGCCTTTTCGAACTCATCGAGCAGAATGACGGAGAACGGCTGCTTGCGCACCCGATTGATGAGCGAGTCCGTGGCGACCGGCGCTTCCGGGCTGCCGAGTATCTTGGTGGTGGATTCCGGTGTCTGGAATTCGCTCATGTCGAGGCGGATCAGACGCTCCACCGAGCCGAACAGGAATTCGCACAGCACCTTGGCAAGTTCGGTCTTACCCGTGCCGGTGGGCCCCGCGAACAGGAACACGCCGATCGGCTTGCCGGGATCGTTGAGGCCGGCCTTCAGCATGGCGATGCGCTCGACGACTGCAGTGACGGCCTCGTTCTGGCCGATCACGCGGGCCGAGAAATGCTCACGCAGGGCCGTGAGATTGACGCGCTCCTGGTGGTCGAGGATCGACACCGGCAGCCCGGTCAGCTGGGCCAACGTGGCGATCACCTGCTGCGCATCGATGCGCTCGCCGGCCTTGGCGCCGCGGGTCACGGCAAGCTTGATGAGGTCGAGAACCGCACCCGGAAAGCTCGACGTGCTCAGGTATTGCCGCGCGGCGCCGACCGCGCCTTCGACGCACCCAGGCTGGATGGGAACCTCGTATTGGCTGGCCAGCCGCTCGACGAGGGCCTCGGCAAGGATGCGCGTCTCATCCAGCGACTGCGCCTCCAGCCGCACCGCCTCCAGCGCCGACTTGAGTGCAGGCCGTTGCCGGAGCAGTCGCGCCGTGCCGGTGGCCGAGGCTTCCGTCCACACGATCAAGCGACCTGATGCAACCGCAGGCAGGATCTGGTCGAGGATGCTCGCGGCCTGACCTTGATGCGTGCCGGACAGGGCAATCTGCAAAAGGTCGGGGATGTACCAGATCAGCTTCTTGGCAGCGGCAAGCTCGTCGATGCTACGCTGAATGCGCCCCTCAAGCTGGCCAAACCATTGCTGGCCCGCCATCAGGTCGGCATTGCCAGCCTCAAACACCTCCCAGCCGTCGTTAGCCAGGTGCCGGGCCAGCAGGCGCAGGAACGAGGTCTTGCCGACGCCGGAGTCGCCGCTCATGAGCAGCGAACGCACGGAGGGCTCGCGCGCCTCCACGAGCCCGTCGCGCCAGGCTTCGGCTTCGATGAGGATGTCGGAGCCGGATTTGACATCCCAGAAGCGGCCGAACGAGGTGAGGAATACGCGGTCGATGCTGGCGCGCTGCTGGCGACCCTGCAGGGCTTCGAGCAAGCGCTCGGCAAACGGCAAATTGAGGCGCGACAGGAAGCTGCGCACCTCGGGCAGCGTGGCATCTGGCACGTTGGCGATGGCCGGTCCGAACTCGGGTGCATCGCCCAGGCGCTCGCGCTCCAGGAAGTACTCGCGGAAAATGACGGGGATGACCGGGTTCTCGGTCCACCACTCTCGCGCGCCGGTTGCGGGTGCGCCGGCGGGCGGGCGCGGCTCTGCAACCAGCAGCAGGTGCAGCGCGAAGTACATTGCGAACGGCGCGAGCTTGTCGAAGTGGGCCACCACATCAGGCGCTGCCTGGCCGCGGTCTGCACGCTCCTCGAGGGCAGCAAGGGCGACGCTGTTGAGCGCCCAGTTCACGCCGACGGCATACTGCATGACCGTCTGCAGCGGGACGTCCGGGTTGCGCAGCAGCTGCACGGCCTGCTTGAACTCGGCATGCTCGCGGAATTCGGCCGGGTGCGACAGGCTGTGACTGAAGGCCTGGATGGCAGCATCGAGCCCATGCAACTGCGCCGACAGCGTCGGGGCTGTTGTGCTCTGCTGCGGCAACGCGGCGCCAGCCGGGGCCTGCCAGGCCCGGCGCGCATCGGCGACGAGCGCCCGCAGCCGGTTGCGAGCACCCTCAACGTTCCAGTCGCGCAGGGCAGGCAAGCGCTGCCAGGGAAGCAGCCAGCCGATGGCCAGCCCGATCAGAATGCCAACGAGGTACGCCAACTGACCTCACCCCGTAACGGATCGCATGCATGGGTTGCGGCTAGACTGTTAGAACACTGCCCGACGGTGTCAACGAGCATCCCCCGGGGGCTCCGTTAGCATGCTGCGCACGTGGATGCGGCATGCACGAGGCAACGCGCAGATGGCGGCCGTGCTCGGCCACTCGCCTCATGGTGGGCGCTTATCTGGTCGCCAGCTGGCGGGGCGCGGCGCTGGAGACTGGGGCGCCGAAAACTGGGCCGCTGGAGCGAGCAAGATCGCCGCCGACTGCGATGCCTGACAGGGCCGGTTGCAAACGCTGGTAGCCCGATTGGCTTCTGGTAAGGTCACGCCGATTGGGCATTCGAGGCAACGTGGACATGGCAGACAAAGACAACGAACGCGGCTTCCTGCGCGGGCTGCAGACATACGGGGATCGGGACTTCTCGATCTACATGCGGCGCGCGTTTGCCAAGTCGATGGGCTATTCGGGCGAGGAGTTGGCGCGGCCCATCGTCGGCATCGCCTTCACGCATTCCAAATTCAACCCCTGCCACCGCCATTTCCCCGAGTTGCTGGAGGCGGTCAAGCGCGGGGTCACGGCGGCCGGCGGACTGGCGCTCGAGTTCCCGACCATCTCCCTGCACGAATCCACGCTCGCCCCCAACTCCATGAAGTTCCGCAACCTCATGGCCATGGACACCGAGGAGATGATCCGCGCCCAGCCCATGGATGCGGTGGTGCTGATGGGCGGCTGCGATAAGACCGTGCCGGCGCAGCTGATGGGCGCCGCTAGTGCCGGCAAACCAGCCATACAACTCATCGGCGGGCCGCAGATGACGTCGCGCTACAAGGACGATCGCGTGGGCGCCTGCACCGACTGCCGGAAATTCTGGACCAAGTTCCGCGCCGGGGAGATCGGCAAGGCCGAGATCGAAGCCGTAGAAGGGCGGTTGGTGACGACCTCCGGAACCTGTGCAGTAATGGGCACGGCCTCGACCATGGCGGCGATCGCCGAGGCACTCGGCATGACCCTGCCGGGCACGGCGGCAATCCCGGCCGTGCACGCCGACCGACTGCGCGCGGCGGAAGCAACGGGCGTGCGCGCCGTGCTTCTCGCCCGCTCCGACCTGACGCCGGACAAAATCATCACCCAGGCCGCGGTGGACAACGCCGTGCGCGTGCTGCTGGCACTGGGCGGCTCGACCAACGGCGTGATCCACCTGGCGGCCATCGCGGGGCGGCTTGGGTTGAAACTCGACCTGCAACGGCTCAACGAATTGTCCGATACGACGCCGGTGCTGGCGGCGGTGAAGCCGGTCGGCAACGAGTTCTACATGGAGGATTTCTTCGCCGCGGGCGGCATCGGTGCCGTGCTGCGTGAACTGAGGCCGCTGCTCAACCTGGACTGCATGACCATCACCGGCGAGACGCTGCGTGAGCGTCTCGCCGCCGAGGAGGGGGCCTATGTCGATCGCCGCGTCATCAAGGCGGCGAGCGCGCCGCTCGAACCACAAGGCGGGCTCGTCGCACTGTTTGGCTCGCTGGCGCCCAATGGCGCAATTCTGAAGCGGTCGGCTGCGACCCCGGCGCTATTCGAGAAGACGGCACGGGCTGTGGTGTTCTCCTCCCTCGATGACCTTGGAGCACGCATCGACGATCCGCAGCTCGATGTGACGGCCGACGACATTTTGATCCTGCAGAACGCAGGCCCGCGCAGCGCCCACGGCATGCCGGAGGCAGGCTTCCTGCCGATCCCCAAGAAACTGCTTGAGCAGGGCATCAAGGACATGGTGCGCATCTCGGACGCGCGCATGTCGGGCACCGCCTACGGGACCATCGTGCTGCACGTGGCGCCGGAGGCGGCGGCGGGCGGACCGCTGGCGCTGGTGCGGACCGGCGACAAGGTGCGGCTCAGCGTGCAAGAGCGCCGCCTCGACCTGCTGGTGGACGAGGCGGAGCTGGCCAAGCGGCGAGCGACGCTGGCGTCGAATGCCGACGTGGGTCTAAGGGGCTACGACAAGCTGTTTCGCGAGACGGTGATGCAGGCCCCCGACGGCTGCGACTTCGAGTTCCTGCGGCGCTGACATGGCGGCATCGATCCGCATCTTTTCGACCCTGGCGGTGCAGGGGGCGATGCCAGCGCTGGCCGCGGACTACCACAAGCACACGCAAACGGTGCTCAAGATCGTGTTCGCGCCGACCAACGGCCTGCTGGCCCGCATCGAGGCAGGCGAGAGGGCGGACGTCGCGATCATGACGCGCGAAGGTGCTCTTCAGCTGGCCGAGCGCGGCGTGCTGCTGGCCGACAGCGTGGTCGATGTGGCACGGTCATACGTTGGCCTCGCGGTCCGGGCAGGCACCGCCAAGCCGGACATCGCTTCGCCACAGGCGCTGAAGGCTGCACTGCTGAATGCCCAATCGATCGCTTACTCGCGCCTTGGAGCGAGCGGCATCTTTTTCGTGCGCCTGATCGAGCAGCTTGGCATCGCACAAGAGGTCGACGCCAAGGCGACGGTCATCCCGAGTGGATTTACGGCAGAGCTCGCCGCACGCGGCGACGTGCAGCTGGCGGTGCAGCAGGTCAGCGAGCTGATGCTGGTTCCGGGCGTCGATATCGTGGGTCCGCTGCCCATCGCGCTGCAGCAGCCAGCCATGTTCTCGGCCGGCGTGTTCGCCAACTGCGCCGACGCCCAACCTGCGGCTCGCTTCGTGGAGTTCCTGGCCTCCTCCACCTGCGCCCCGGCCCTGCAGGCCGCCGGGCTGGAGCCGGTGCTCAGCTCGTCTTGAAGCCCATCAGCAGGTAGTTCAGCGCCAGCAGCACCGGCACGAGCACGGCCAACCGCAGCATGCGCCGGTGGAACTCGCCGTGGCCGATGTAGTCACCGGCCGCGCAACCGGCCGTCACGGTGCAGGCGAACATGAACTTGCCCCACTCGCGGCTGCCCCAGACGATGAGTGGATCGGTGTGCGCCGCGCCGTGACCGAACAGGAAGACTATGCTGATGGCTGCAAACACCATGAGGCTCGGCCACGTCATGCCGTCGAGCCAGCGGGTCAGCACCAGCGGCGGCAGCGGGGCGCCGCTCAAACGCGCCCTGATGCGCGCGCCAAACCCGATCATGGCCATGAACATGGCGGCCGTCAGCGCGGCGACCAGATTGCGATGCAGCGGCAGGCCCATCAGGTCAAGCGGCGGGCGCCAGATTGCCTGCGTTAGCCTGTTCCAGAACGTCAGCAGGACCGCCAACGGTGACGCCAATGGCACGAGCAAGGCGAGCTGGGCGAGCAGGGTAAGCGCGGTGCCGAGCATGGGGCCGTCGCCAGGCTCTCTCGCCGCAGCCAGTCCAGCATGACCTCCCCCGCTTCGCATTCGCTGCAATCAGGTGCTATGTGTCCTAACATGCACGCGCAAAGTGCGCCTGTTTCGCCGGTAACCGGGACGCAAACCATGCCCAATGTCGAGATGCCAGCTGTCGAGATCCTCGAAGTTGCGCCGCGCGATGGCTTCCAGTCGGTGCAGCCGTTCATTGCAACAGACACCAAGATCGCCCTGATCGAAGGGTTGGCCGAATGCGGCTTCAAGCGACTGGAGATCGGCTCATTCGTGAGCCCGAAGGCCATCGCCCAGATGGCCGATACGCCGGAGATCATCAAGCGCGCACGGCTGCCGAAATCGTTGCGCGTGATGGCGCTGGTGCCGAACGCCAAAGGCCTGGAGCGGGCGCTGGCAGCAGGCGTGCGCGAGGTGGCGTGGGTGACGTCGGTGTCCGAGAGCCACAACATGGCCAACGTGCGGCGCACGGTCGATGCAAGCTTCCGCGATTTCGCGGCGGTCTGGCAGGGGCTCGGCAAGGACAAGCCGCGCCTGCGCTTCGGGCTGTCGACCTGCTTTGATTGTCCATTCGAGGGGCGCATCGCCGAGGACGCGGTGCTGCGTGCGGTTGCCCGCGTAGTCGAGGCAGCGCCCGATGTGGAGATCGGTATCTGCGATACGACCGGGCGGGCGGCCACCGATCATGTCGGCTTGCTGCTGGCGCAGGTGATGCCGCGCTTTGCCAGCGAGCAGGTGAGGTTCGCCTATCACGGGCACGACACCTACGGCTTGGGCGTGGCCAACGCCATCGAGGCGTATCGGCAGGGCGTGCGCGTGTTCGACGGCGCGGCCGGCGGGCTCGGCGGCTGTCCGTTTGCTCCTGGCGCCGCCGGCAACACGGCGAGCGAGGACCTGGTGTTCGCCTTCGAGCACATGGGGGTCAAGACCGGCGTCGACATCGCCAAGCTGCTGGCGATGGCCGACCAGGTTGCGGCGGTGGCGCCAGAGCAGGCCGGCGGCAAGGTACGCATCGTGCCGCGTCGGCGGGCGTTGGCTGGATACGGGGCGGAGACGCGGGGGATACCGGCTTAGGGTCATCGCGAAACTCGCGTCGGCGAATACGCCCGAACACTAGAAAGCGCACAAAGCCCTGGGCAGGCCCGGGTCTGAGCTGCGGCTCGGCCCGCAATGACACCTAGCCTTTGCGCTCCTCAGCCTTGGCCTGGTCCCAGAGGCGATCCATCTCGGCAAGGGTGGATTGGGAGGCAGTGCGGCCGTCGGCGGCAAGCAGCGCCTCGATGCGCTGAAAGCGACGCACGAACTTGCCATTGGCGGCGCGCAGCGCGGCCTCCGGGTCGATCTTGAGGTGACGGGCGACGTTGGCCATCACGAACAGCAAGTCGCCGAATTCCTCCGTGACCTCTTCGCTCGCCGAGCCGTCGGTGTTGCGGCCGTCGGCGATCGCTTCCTCCAATTCGCCGATCTCCTCCTTGGCCTTGGCGAACACGGGGGCAAGCGACGGCCAGTCGAAGCCGACCTTGGCCGCTTTGTGTTGCAACTTGACGGCTCGCGTGAGGGCGGGAAAGCCGAGTGGCACCTCATCCAAAATGGAACCTCCCCCCGCCGCTGCCCCCTCCCCGGCAAGGGCAGGGGAACCCCGCCTCTCCTCGGCCTTGATACGCTCCCAGAACCCTGGCGCTGCGCCGGCGGCGCGCTCGGCGTCCGTGCCAAACACGTGCGGATGGCGGCGGATCATCTTGGTGGTGATCGCTTCAACGACATCGGCGAAGGCGAAGGCCTGCCGCTCCTGCGCCATGCGCGCGTGATAGACGACCTGCAGCAAAAGGTCGCCCAGCTCCTCTTTCAAAGCCGGCAAGTCGTTCTTGTCGATGGCGTCGGCGACCTCGTAGGCCTCTTCAATGGTATAGGGCGCAATGGTCGCAAAGGTCTGCTCGAGGTCCCAGGGACACCCGGTTTTGGGTGTGCGCAAGGCCGCCATCACGTCCAGTAGGGCGGTGATGAGTTCCTGGTCGCGCGCAAGGTTGTCAGACGGTTGCTTAGTCACGCCGCTCAAGCTTTCATTGCTAAGGCCAAATGTTGTGTGCTTCTAGCATAAGATGGCGTCCGCCAAGGCCTGCGCGCCGGCCGGAGGAATTTGATGCACCTGATTTTGGGCATGGCGTACGCAACAATTGTCGCCGCAGGACTGCTGGGCGCAGGGACGTCGCCAACTGCAGCGGGTCCTATGGAGCGCAAGCTGACCATCGAGGGGCTGGCCCTTACCTACCTGCGGCCGCAGGGCAGCGACCGCGTCCCTCTTGCGGTGATCATCGCCGGCTCCGGACCCACCGACCGCGACGGCAACAGCCTGCAGGGTCTCAAGACCGACGCCTACAAGCAACTCGCGGAGGCGCTGGCCGACCTCGGCATCGCCACGGTGCGCTATGACAAGCGCGGCATCGGCGGCAGCGTCGATCTCGGCAAGGACGAGATGCAGCTCACCATCGATGTATTCGCCAAGGATGCGCAGGTGATAGCCAAGTGGGCCGCACAGCTGCCCAATGTCGGCCCGCTCGTGCTGATCGGCCACAGCGAGGGCGGCGTGCTGGCGCTGATGGTTGCCAAATCTGCAGCCGCCAAGGCCGTGGTGCTGCTGGCGACGCCCGGCCGGCCGCTCGGGCAGATCCTGCGCGATCAGTTGGCGCGTCCCGTGCTGCCGCAGGAGCTGCGCTCGGAGGCCCTGGAGATCATCGCCGCTCTGGAGCGGGGCGAGGAGGTCAAGACGGTTCGTGTCGATCTGGAGCCGCTGTTCCGGCCGAGCGTGCAGCCGTTCATGCGCAGCTGGATCAAGACCGATCCCGCCCAATTGCTGCGCGGCCTCGATGTGCCGGCGCTGGTCATCGGCGGCGGGCGCGATATCCAGATCGCACGCGTGGACTACGATGCGCTAGTGGCGACGCGCGCCAACGTCAAGTCGAGCTGGTACCCGAACATGGGACACACCTTGAAGGTGGTGGGCGAGGACCTGCAGTCGCAGGGCAAGGCTTACATGGACCCGACGCTGGCGCTGGCTGACGGGCTGGCCGACAGCATCGCTCGCTTCATCCACGAGGCCGCCAGCAGTGCGTCCAAGGCGCGCAAATAGGCAATGGCCGAGCATGCTACGCGTCACCGATACGATTGAGCTCGATCCTGCCGAGCTCGAGGAGGTGTTCCTGCGCGCCTCGGGACCGGGCGGGCAGAACGTCAACAAGGTGTCGACGGCGGTGCAGCTGCGTTTCGACGTACGCCGATCGCGCGCCCTGCCGGAGGAGGTGCGAATGCGCCTGCAGGCGCTGGCGGGGCGCAGACTGACCAGCGACGGCGTGCTGGTCATCACCGCCAACCAGTTTCGCACTCAGGCGCGCAATCGCGAGGACGCACGAGCGCGACTGATCGAGCTGATCCGCGAGGCAGCCGTAGCTCCCAAGCACCGGCGCGCGACGCGTGTGCCGCGTGCCTCCAAGGCGCAGCGAGCCGACAACAAGCGACGCCGCTCCAGGGTCAAGGCCCTGCGGCGCGGCGGGTTCGAGGTGGATTGAGGCCTCGATTTAGGCCTCGACCGCAGTCTCGACGGAAAAGTCGAAGCCTTCGTCAGCCCAGCCGGTCACGCCGCCGATCATGATCTTGACGGGGCGCCCCAGCTTGGAAAGGCGCAGGGCGGCGCGGTCGGCGCCGTTGCAGTGAGGGCCTGCGCAGTAGACGACGAACAGCGTGGCGTGCGGCCAGCTCATCATGCGCTCGGCAGTGATCTCGGCGTGCGGCAGGCTTAAGGCGCCAGGCACGTGACCGCGGGCGAAGGCCTGGCGGCCGCGCACGTCGAGCAGAACAAAATCGACCGGACCCTTCTTGAGCGACTCGTGCACGTCCCAGCAGTCGGTCTCGAGCGACAGCTTGCGGGCGAAGTGGGCGGCGGCCTCGGACGGGGCTGCCGCGGCGATGGCACTGACGTGGCTGGCCATGGGTCGATCTCCTGTGGCCGGGGCGCAGGCTGCGTCCCGTATTTGCATGCCAGCATTTGACGCCAATCCCAGGGTGCGCGACAAGTGGCGCAGATGCCAATGAACGTAAAGATCATGCCAAAGCGCGCTGCACGGCCCAATCCGCCCGCCAACCGCCTTGTGGCCGCGCTCACCTACGACGGGCTGTGTACGTTCGAGTTTGGCGTGGCGGTCGAGATTTTTGGCCTGGACCGTCCGGAAATGGGCGCTGCCTGGTACAGGTTCCGCGTGGCGGCGGCCGATGCAGGTCCAATGCGGGCCATGGGCGGCATTCGTGTCAGCGTCGATGGCGGGCTCTCGTTGCTGGAACGAGCCGGCACCATCATCGTGCCCGGCTGGCGCGGTGCCGATGAGCCGGTGCCGGCGGCGCTGGTGCGCGTACTGCGGCGTGCGCATGCCAAGGGAGCGCGGCTGCTGTCGTTCTGCTCAGGGGTGTTCGTGCTAGCTGCCACCGGGCTGCTGGACGGCAAACGGGCCACCACGCACTGGCGCTACACCGATAAGCTCGCCAAGGCCTACCCCCGCATCAATGTGCTGGCCGATGTGCTCTATGTCGACGAGGGTAGCCTTCTGACGGCAGCAGGTACGGCGGCCGGCATTGATCTCAGCCTGCATCTCATCCGCCGCGACTGGGGCACCGCGGCCGCCAACAGCGTCGCTCGGCGCCTCGTGGTGCCGCCGCATCGCGATGGCGGACAGGCGCAGTTCATCGAGACGCCGGTGCCGGCGGCGAGGGAAGGGGGACGGCTCGGACAGGTACTCGACCGATTGCGTGCCGAACCGGCGCGCGCAACCAGCATCGCGGGGCTGGCTCGGGAAGCGGGGATGAGCAGGCGAACGTTCCTGCGTCGTTTCAAGGCCGGCACCGGCGCGACGCCCGGCGTCTGGTTGGTGCGGGCTCGGCTGGCGCGAGCCCGGCAACTGCTGGAAACAACCCATCTGGGGCTCGACGATGTGGCCAATGCGGCGGGCTTCGGAACGGCGGCCAACCTGCGCCATCACTTCCGCAAGGAGCTCAAGGTCAGCCCGTCCGATTTCCGGCGCCGCTTCGGGTCACCGGCGGCCTGAAGCCGCTGTCAGGCTTATTCGCATAATATATATTATGGAAAAATAACCTAATAGATCTTGGCCACACCGAATCCTAAAGACGCGATGCGCCACGGCGGCGCGCTATTTGTCGGCCTTCTCGAAGTTGTCGGAGATGAGCCGGTCCAGCAACCGCACCCCCCAGCCCGACGCCCAGCTCTGCGTGATCTCGTTGCGGTTGGAGTCCATGGCGGTGCCCGCCACGTCCAGATGCGCCCACGGCGTGTCCTTCACGAAGCGCTGGATGAACTGCGCGCCGGTTATGGACCCGCCAAAGCGGCCGCCGATGTTCTTCATGTCGGCAGTCTTGCTGTCGATCAGCTTGTCGTAGGCCTTGCCGAGCGGCATGCGCCAGACCTTCTCGCCCGTTTCCTCGCCGGCCGCCACCAACTCGGCGGCCAGGCGGTCATCATTGCAAAACAGGCCTGCGTACTCTTTGCCAAGGGCCACCATGATGGCGCCGGTCAGCGTGGCGAGGTCGACGATGAAGCGCGGCTTGAAGCGCTCCTGTGCGTACCAGATGACGTCGGCCAGCACCAAGCGGCCTTCGGCGTCGGTGTTGAGCACCTCGATGGTCTGACCCGACATGCTGGTGATGATGTCACCGGGGCGTTGCGCCTTGCCCGACGGCATGTTCTCGGCAAGCCCCAGCAGGCCGATTGCGTTGACTGCGGCCTTGCGCTTGGCCAGTCCCAGCATCAAACCGGCGACGCACGCTGCGCCAGCCATGTCGCCCTTCATGTCCTCCATGCCGCCGGCCGGTTTGATGGAAATGCCGCCGGTGTCGAAGCACACGCCCTTGCCGACGAAGCACAGCGGCTTGGAGCGCTTGGACTTGGCCCCGTTCCACTGCAACACCACCACCCGCGAGGGGCGTTCGCTGCCCTGCCCGACCGCCAACAACGCGCCCATCTTGAGCTCGGCGAGCTGCTCCTCGTCCAGCACCTCGACCTCGAGGCCGGCGGCCGTCAGTTCGCGCATGCGATCGGCGAACTCGACAGGCCCCAGCATGTTGGCCGGCTCGTTGACGAGGTCACGGGCCAGGAAGCTGCCCTCGGCCAATGCCTTGCGCGGCTGGAACAGCTTGGCCGCGGCTTCCGGCTTGGCGCACTGGAGCACGAGCCGGGTGAGGCCGTCGCGGGCCGGCTCGCCTTCAGCACCGTCCTCGGACGGCTTCTTGGTGCGATACTTTTTAAAGGTGTAGCTGCGCAGCAGTGCGCCGTAGGCAAGGTCGGCCGCGAACACGTCGGCGCCAGCAGGGCCCGGATCGGCCGGATCCGCCAGGATACTGGCCGCATCGCCCTTGCGTGCACTGATCTGGGCGAAGGCGGCGCCTCCCAGCAGCAGGCGATCGAACTCTTTCGGCGCCTTGCCGGTGCCGAGCATGATGATGCGCTGGACGTCGATACCAGCCGGCGCCAGGATCTCGATGGCGCTCTTCGGTTTGCCGGTAAAGCCGGCGGCGGCCGCGGCCTTTTTGAGGGCGCCCTTGCTGCGTTCATCGATGCCGCGGGCGGCGCTGCCGAGCGCCATATCCTCCCCGGCCAGAACCACCAGCGTGCCAATCGGCGCGGCCGACAGAGGGGCAAATTCGATCTCGAGCATGTCAGCCATGGACTGAAATTCCGGGTGAGTTGCACAGGCGCCCGACCGGGCCGCAGCCTATCTGGTCTCCGGACGCGCTCATGCGTATCCGAAACCGGAAGGCCGCTTGAAGCAAGGAGGGATCAGGAGGCGCAACAATAGACGCTTGAGCCGGAAGAGCAAGGCTGGGGCGCCGCGTTGCGGGGCAGGCCTGCGATCTGGCTTGCGATCTGGCCTGCGATCTGGCCTGCGATCTGGTTTGGCCTGGGTTGAAGCGCGGCATGCTGGAGGCAAATGCGCTTGGATGGCAGCCCCTATCCTTGCCACCGCCTGCATGGGCGGGGCGGCACCGCGCACGCAGCAGCGGGATTTGCGCGCGCCGTCGAGGAAAGTGCTCTAGCTCGGCCCCAGCGCATCGTACGGGGCAGGCCCTTGTGGTGCAGCGGATGCAATGGGCGAAAGTCGGCAATGCCGCTCCCTTCACCAGCACGACGCGTGGCAAGCGCGCCGTGCTCGTGCGGCAGCTAGATGACAGAGCTAAGCTGCACCTGGCTCAGGTCGCGGGCGTGCGGAAGACTTGGATGTCGAGGTCGCGGATTTTCTTGCGCAGCGTGTTGCGATTGAGGCCGAGCAGGGCTGCGGCGCGGATCTGGTTGCCGCGGGTTGCCGCCAGCGCAGCCATCAGCAGCGGCCGTTCGACGTGCTGCAGCACGCGGTCGTAAAGACCGGGCGGCGGCAGTTCGCGGCCGTAGCCGGCAAAATGGCCGGCGAGATAGCGCTCGACCATTTCGGACAGCTCCTTGGGCGTCTTGCCGCTCTCCATCGACGGCGCCGGAACCGTCTCAGCCAGTTCGGCCTCGACAATCTCAGCGGTCAGCGTGTCCTCGGGGTGCAGGGCGCCAAGGCGGCGCACCATGTTCTCCAGCTCGCGCACGTTGCCGGGCCAGTGGTAGCGCTTGAGGCGTTCGATGGCGGCCGTCTCGATCGCCTTGTGGCCAAGACCAGCCTTGGCGGCCTGGCGCAGGAAGTGGCGGACGAGGTCGCCGATATCCTCCAGGCGCTCACGCAGCGGCGGCAGGCGCAGAGGTACGACGTTCAGACGGTAGTAAAGGTCTTCCCGAAACAGACCCTGCTGGATCTGGGTCTTCAGCTCGCGATGGGTGGCGGCGATGATGCGAATGTTGGTCTTGATAGGCGTGCGGCCGCCGACGGTGGTGTACTCACCTTCCTGCAGCACGCGCAGCAGCCGCGTCTGCGCCTCCATTGGCATGTCGCCGATCTCGTCCAGGAACAACGTGCCGCCTTCGGCCTGCTGAAACCGGCCTTCGGTACGTGCCTGGGCCCCGGTGAAGGCCCCCTTCTCGTGGCCGAACAGCTCGCTTTCGATCAGCTCGCGCGGGATGGCCGCCATGTTGATGGCGATGAACGGTCCGTTGCGGCGCCGGGAGAAGTCGTGCAGCACGCGTGCCACCAACTCTTTGCCGGTGCCGGACTCGCCGGTGATCATGACGGTGAGGTCGGTGCGCGTCAGACGTGCCAGGACGCGATAGATTTCCTGCATGGCCGGCGAGCGGCCGATCAAGGGCAGCTCCTCGACCTCACCTTCGTTTGCCGCCTTCTCCTTGCGCTTGCCAGGCTCGGCGAGCGCCCGCCCGACGATGCTGACGATCTGCGACAGATCAAAGGGCTTCGGCAGATACTCGAAGGCACCCTTCTCGGCAGCCGACAGCGCCGTCATCAGCGTGTTCTGCGC
The DNA here is from genome assembly GCA_035762425.1 of Hyphomicrobiaceae bacterium. Lineage (GTDB taxonomy): Bacteria > Pseudomonadota > Alphaproteobacteria > Rhizobiales > Hyphomicrobiaceae > AWTP1-13. The sequence continues at coordinate 14,806 of DASTOW010000393.1, forward strand.
GCTCATGACGATGATCGGCAGATCGGGGCGCAGCTTCTTGATGCGCGGAATGAGATCGAAGGCGTTCTCGTCCGGCATGACCACGTCGGTGATCACCACATCGCCCTCGCCTTGCGCCACCCAGCGCCAAAGCGTGGCCGCGTTGCCGGTGGCGCGCGGCGCGTAGCCTGCCCGGGCGAAGGCCTGGTTGAGGACGGTGCGGATCGCACTGTCATCGTCGGCAATCAGGATGGTTCCGCCAGCCATGGTCTGTCTAGCCTTCCTATTTCTCGCGCCGCTTCTTGTCCTGCAGCGGCAGCAGTACGCGGAATACGGTCCGCTTGGGCTCGGATTCGCACTCGATTACGCCGCCGTGGTCCCCGATGATCTTGGCGACCAATGCAAGACCGAGGCCGGTTCCGGTGCGCTTTGTTGTCACGAACGGGTCAAACAGGTGTGGCTTGAGCTGTTCGGGCACGCCGGGGCCGGAATCCTCGACCTCGATCATGAGCGGCAGGCTGACGCGCACGCCGGTACCGGGCACCGACAGGCGCACACCCGGCCGGAAGGCGGTGCGCAGCGTGATGCGGCCCTGCTCGCGCCCTTCCTCGATGGCTTCGGCGGCATTCTTGACCAGGTTCAAAAACGCCTGGATGAGCTTGTCGCGGTTGCCGGCTACCGGCGGCAGCGACGGGTCGAACTCCACGTTGATCCTGATCTTCTCGGCAAAGCCGGTGTTGGCCAGCCGCTTCACGTGGTCCAGCACGGAGTGGATGTTGACGGGCTCGGAGACGAGCGGGCGTTCGTCACCGAATACTTCCATGCGGTCGACCAGCGTGCGGATGCGGTCGGTCTCGGTGCAAATCAGCTGGGTGAGGGCGCGGTCCTCGTCCTTGAGGCCGGGCTCCAGCAGTTGCGCGGCGCCGCGGATGCCAGACAGCGGATTCTTGATCTCGTGTGCGAGCACTTGCGCCATGCCCGACACCGAACGAGCAGCAGCGCGATGCGTCAGCTGGCGCTCGATCATCTGCGCCATCGAGCGCTGCTGCAGCATCAAGACGATGAGGCCTGGATTGTCGGGCAGGGCGCCGCCAAACACATCAACCACGCGGTTGACGCCGCTGCGCGGCAGTCCGACGTCGACGCCGTATTCGTTGACGGTGGCACCGGTACGCCGCACCTGGGCAACGAGCGCCGCGAGCGGACTGGAAAAGGCGATGATGTCGGGCAGTGTCTGTCGCTTGAGCATGCCTTGGCTCAGCGAGAAGAAGGACTCCGCTGCAGCGTTGGCGTAGAGCACGCGATCGTCTTCACCCAACACCAGGATCGGATGTGGCAGGGCCGCGAGCAGCAGATCGTACTCGATGTGCCGGCGCGGATTGATGGTCGACCCGGTGCGGTCGCGGGCAGCCTCGGCGGCGCTCATGCGGCCATTTCCTCAGATATTTCGGCCATTTCCGCGTAGCAGGCCGTCAAGCCGCCGAGCACCTCGCGGGCGTTGTCGTTGGTGCACAGATGGCGGCGCCAGGTCTTGGTGTGCTCAGCAAGTACTGGCGAGCTGCCGGCGCCTGAGCTGAGGTACCAGCCGATATGTTTGCGTGCCGCGCGCAGACCGTGCATGCCCCCGTGTTCAACCATCGCGGCGATGTGGTCACGAGCGATGCGCGCCTGTTCGGCCAGCGGTGGCGCACCGGGATCCGAGCCAGTGGAGAGCGCTTGGCCGATGCGCGCGGGCATCCACGGCGCACCATAGGCGCCGCGGCCGACCATCACCGCGTCGGCACCCGATATCTGCAACGCTGCGCGCGCTGTTTCCGGATCGACGACGTCGCCGTTGATGACGATGGGAATGCGTACGGCATCCTTCACGCGACGCGCGAATGCCCAGTCGGCGCTGCCCTTGAAGAACTGGTTGCGGGTGCGCGCGTGCACCGTGACGAGGCGAATGCCGGCGGCTTCGGCACGGCGCGCCAGTTCCGGCGCGTTGCGGCTGGCATTGTCCCAGCCCAGACGCATCTTCAGCGTGACGGGCACCTTGACGGCGCCGACGGTCGCCTCGATCAGGCCGAGCGCGTGGTCGAGGTCGCGCATGAGTGCCGAGCCGGACAGCTTGCCCGTCACCTCGCGCGCCGGGCATCCCATGTTGATGTCAATAATGTCGGCGCCGAGCCCTTCGGCAACACGCGCGCCCTCCGCCATCCAGCGTGCGTCGCATCCTGCGAGTTGTATAACGAAGGGCGCGAGCTCCCGGCCCTCGGCGCGGCGATGGGCATCATGCCGCGCGCGCACCAGGTGCTCGCTTGCCACCATCTCGGATACGACGAGGCCGGCGCCGAGCCCATGCACGACCCGGCGGAACGAAAGGTCGGTCACGCCCGACATCGGCGCGAGCAGCACCGGCGTACGTAGGCAGTGCCGGCCGATCGCGACGGGCTTATGGTTCACGTCGGAAGGCGCCGACCCCAGGCTCATGCCCATATTATAGGCAAATTCCACTATTGCTCTCGTCTTGTGCAGATTATAGCGGGCGCAGGCATTTCGCAAGCGCGAAAGAATTGGTCAACCTTATCGACTGTGTTGTGAAGCCTCGCCTATCCAGCGTAAGAGCGGCCACAAACCGCTTGCAACCGCATGAGCCCAGCCTTGAAGACCGCCGCGCTGATCGTCGCCGCCGGCAGGGGAACGCGTTCGGGTGCGCCGCTGCCCAAACAGTACGCCGCCATGGGCGGCGGAACGGTGCTCGGGCGCACACTCAACACTTTCCTAGCGTGCCCGGCGGTCGATGTGGTGCAGGTGGTGATCGCTCCGGCGGATGCTCAGCTGTACGCCAGCGCTACTGCCGCCTTTATGGGCAGACTGCTGCCTGCTGTTGCGGGTGCTGCGACCCGGCAGGGCTCGGTCAGGGCGGGTCTGGCCGCCCTGGTGCCGCATGCCCCGGATGTGGTCCTGATCCACGATGCGGTGCGCCCGTTCGTGGCTGCCAAGACCATAAATGGGGTTCTGCAGGCCCTGCGGACCACATCCGCCGCCGTCGCAGCCGTTCCCCTGGCCGATACCCTGAAACAAGCCAACGAGCTCGGCCAGGTCGCCGCCACCTTGGATCGGACGGGCCTGTGGCGGGCGCAAACCCCGCAAGGGTTCCGCTTTGCCGACATTCTCGCCGCCCACCAAGCCGCGGCCTCAGCCGGCCTCGAGTTCACCGATGATGCGGCGGTCGCCGAATGGGCGGGGCTCGCCGTCGCACTGGTTCCAGACAGCGCTGCCAACATCAAGCTCACCACCCCCGAGGACCTCGCCATGGCTGACAGCCGTGCCCCCTTGGTGCCAGACGTGCGCACCGGCTCCGGCTTCGACGTGCATCGCCTGATTGCCGGAGATCACGTCTGGCTGTGTGGCGTGCGCATTCCCCACACGCACGCGTTGCTGGGGCACTCCGACGCCGACGTCGGCTTGCATGCTCTGACCGATGCCCTGCTGGGCGCCATCGGCGACGGCGACATCGGCCAGCATTTCTCAGACAAGGATCCACGCTGGAAGGGTGCCGCCTCGCACATTTTCCTCGCCGACGCCGCGCGCCGGGTACGCGCCCGCGGCGGCGCTATTTGCAATGCCGATGTCACATTACTTTGCGAGGCGCCCCGCATCGCCAAGTACCGAGACGAGATGCGCGCCCGCATCGCGCAAATCCTGGAGATTGAGGTCAGCCGGATCGGGGTAAAGGCCACCACCACCGAGGGCCTGGGCTTCACCGGCCGCCGGGAAGGGATCGCTGCCCTTGCGGCCGCAACCGTGATCTTGGGTGCGGGCTGAGCCCCGTCATCCGTAGAAGCGCAGAATTTGCCGGCGCCGGCGTGCCCTTGCGGTCATTGCGCTCCCTCGCCGAATCGCGGCATTCAGGCCAAAGAGTGTGAAGGGTTATCGGCCCATTAGAGGCCAGAACTCGGGCCAAAGGGATGCGCCCCCATGAACATTATGACAGCGCCTGTCACGGCTGCACCTTCGGGCATCGGCGAGATCGCCGAAAGCACCTCCGCTGCGTGTATCTCTACACGGGTGCGCCAGCTCAGCCGCATCATCACACGGGTCTATGACGACGCGCTGCGCCCGCTGGGCATCACAGCCAGTCAATTTACCTTACTAACGCAACTGGCCCAGCAGGATGGCATCACGGCAGTCGAGATCGGTCACTCACTCGACATCGAGAAATCCACCCTGTCGCGCAACCTGAAACGGCTGCTCAACGATGGTCATATTACGATGGACCCGCCGGCCGGCCGCCGCGGCCGCGGCTTGCATCTGACGCCTAAAGGCGAGTCGGTTATCCAGCGTGGATTTCCCGTTTGGAAGGACGCGCAAAACCGAACCATCCGCGTGATGGGCCCGGAAAGCCGTAGCACACTCGATAATTTCCTGGCCCAGGCTGAGAAGTTAGCTGCTGCCTGAACTTTTCTGATCTCTCTCAACTCAGTATCCTGCAACGGCGCGAGATGCCCACTCGCGCCGTTGTCTTTTGGGTCGTCGCGGAGGCCATTGATGTTCGATGAACGTCTGCTACGCGTGGCAGAAAGCCTGCTGGCGACTTGCCGCACGCACGGGCTCAAGGTGGCTACGGCAGAGAGTTGTACCGGCGGGTTGATCGCCGCCCTGCTGACCGAGATCCCCGGCTCCTCAGACGTGGTAGAGCGCGGCTTCGTCACCTACTCCAACGCAGCCAAGAGCGAGGAACTCGGCGTGCCCGCCGATGTGATCGCCGCGCATGGCGCAGTCAGCGAGCCTGTGGCCCGTGCCATGGCCGAGGGCGCGGTCGCCCACTCGCATGCCGATCTCGCAGTCTCTGTGACGGGAGTAGCCGGCCCGGGCGGCGGTAGCGCCGCCAAACCGGTCGGGCTCGTGCATCTGGGGCTTGCGCGCCGCAACGCGCCGACGCTGCACCAGGAATTGCGTCTCGGCGACATCGGGCGCGGGCCGATCCGTATGGCGACGGTCGAGGCGGCGCTGGCGCTCTTGCGGCGCGGACATGGAGCGTAGGTGGGCCTACTGCGATCTCGCAACTCGCCATTGCCCAACAGTACAATCGCGCTTGCTTGCGCGCTGACGCGTTGCCAAACAATGTGGGCCTCGCCTCGTGCCATCTTCGATCGCCCGCACCAAAGGATCACCCATGGAAGAGACCGCCATTGACCGAGCTGCCATGGGCCGCCTTGCAGAAGCGCTGGCCTTCATCTGCGGCGCAGAGCATCCGACCACCGTTGCCCTGAAGAAAGCTTCAGAAAGCGGCCTGGAAGGCGACATCAAAGCCGCCCGCACGCTGTTCCTGCGCCTCAAGCAGAGCGACCGCCGCGCCGCCCTTACCATGCTGCAGGACTAAGGCTCCTACTTGCTGGGAGAGCTACGCCAATCCTGCACGCTTCATGTGGCCCTGGAACTTGCCGCGCACGGCAGGATCGATGCGTACGCGTAGAGTCACGGCCCCGCTCTCCTCACGCTGCTGGTCGAGCACCTCTGCGTTGTCGTGTAACCAGCTCAAGAGGCGCCCATGCGTGGCCGGAATTTTGAGGGTGAGGATCTCGTCGCGCTCGCCGAGGCGCGCGTCGATGGCAGCAAGTAGGGCATCGACCCCCTCCCCGGTCGCCGCCGATACCAGCAGCAGGCCACGGCCGGCCCGCTCGGCCGCACGCTCCGCCTCCTGGCGCGCCGTGGCATCCAGTCGGTCAACCTTGTTGGCGACCTCCATGATCCTGGCGTCTGCGGCTTGTGCGTCGATGCCAAGTTCGCCCAGCACATGCTCGACGTCACGGCGTTGCGCGTCCGTCTCGACATGGCTGATGTCGCGCACGTGCAGCACGAGATCAGCCGCGAGCACCTCCTCCAGCGTGGCGCGGAAGGCTGCCACCAGCGTGGTCGGCAAATCGGAGATGAAGCCGACCGTGTCCGACAGAATAATGCGCCGGCCGCTCGCCAGCTTCACCTCGCGCATGGTCGGGTCGAGCGTGGCGAAGACCTGATCTTTGGCCACCACGCCGGCGCCGGTGATGCGGTTGAAGAGCGTCGACTTGCCGGCGTTGGTGTAGCCGACGATCGCCACCACGGGATAGGGCACACGCTTGCGCGCGGCGCGATGCAATTCGCGCGTTCGCACCACGCCGGCCAGTTCGCGGCGAATGAACTCGATGCGCTCCTGGATCAGACGCCGGTCCGTCTCGATCTGCGCCTCGCCCGGACCGCCGAGGAAGCCAAAGCCGCCGCGCTGGCGCTCGAGATGGGTCCAGCTGCGCACCAGCCGGCTGCGCTGATATTCGAGGTGCGCAAGTTCCACCTGCAGTCGTCCCTCACGGGTGGCGGCACGCTCGCCAAAGATCTCCAGGATCAGACCGGTGCGGTCGAGCACCTTGCAGTCCCACGCCTTCTCCAGGTTGCGCTGTTGGATCGGGCTTACCGAATGATCGATGATTGCCAGGCCCGCCTGTTTGGCCGCGATCAAGAGGCCAATCTCGTGCACCTTGCCCGAACCTAGCAACGTCGCCGGACGTGGCCTGGTCAGGGCAACGATCTCCGCAGCGCGCACGTCGAGGTCGATGGCTCGCGCCAACCCAACGGCCTCATCGAGGCGATCCTGGGCGGAGCGCGGTTCCGGCCGCCGCGCGGGAGCATTGCCCTCGCCTGTCGGCAGCCGGCGCTCGCCGGGACGCAACGGCGCGATGACCACAGCACGCGTAATCGGCCGATGCCGTTCGATGGGCATCCGCCGCTTGCGCGCGCGCTTTGGTTCGGTAAGCGGATCCGAGATGGCTATCCCTGTTGGCCTTCGGCCGGATCAGAATCCATGAGATGCACGGGCTGACCCGGCATGATGGTCGAGATGGCGTGCTTGTAGACCAGCTGCGAGTGCCCGTCACGCCGCAGCAGCACGCAGAAATTGTCGAACCAAGTGACGATCCCCTGCAACTTCACACCATTGATCAGGAAGATCGTGAGCGGCGTCTTGTTCTTTCGCACATGGTTCAGGAACGTGTCCTGAAGGCTTTGGGCTCTTTCGGCCATTGTTGTAGTCCGTTTTTGTTATCTATGGCAGGACCGCAGCAACCGGCACCCTACCCCCAAACGTGCATAAAATGCAGCGTCGAAGGCCGCCAGACAAGCAGATTCGCTGCACGTTTTCAGGCAAACTGCCTGTTCGTAAATCAGCTGGGCGCGATTTCCGCCGTTGAATGAAATTCGGCTCTCAGTTTTTGTGTCAGAAGTCCCGGAACGCCATTGCCGATGGCCTGCCCGTCAATGCTCACCACCGGCATGACGGCATTGGTTGCAGAGGTAATGAAAGCCTCCCGCGCCGCCTTTGCCTCCGCCACCGTGAACGGCCGCTCCACCAGCTCGATCTTCTCCCGTTTGAGTAGGTCGATGAGAGTCGTGCGCGTCACCCCGCGCAGGATGGCATTGTCGACCTGGCGCGTGATGAGGCGGCCCTGGCCGTCCAGGATCCAGGCGTTGGAGGACGCGCCCTCCGTGACATAGCCCTTGGCGTCGACCAGCCAGGCTTCTTTGGCTCCCGTCTTGCGGGCCGCCTCCTTGGCGAGCGCCGCCGGCAGCAGCATGACCGTCTTGATGTCGCAACGACCCCAGCGCATGTCCGGCATGGTCTGCACGCCGATGCCTTTCGCAGCAGAGGCCTCGGCTTTGGCCGGCGACATGCTGCGAGCCAGCACGACCAGGGTCGGCTCCACGTCCTCGGAGGGGAAGGTGAACTCGCGCGGGCCGGCGCCGCGTGACACCTGTAGGTAGACGAGACCGTTGCGCACGCGGTTGCGCCGGATGGTCTCGCGCATGACCCGGGACAGCGACACAGCCGGCATCGGCGAGCGCAGCGACAACTCGCCGAGCGAGCGAGCCAGGCGCGCCAGGTGGCGCGTCTCGTCGATTAGGCGGCCGTCTTTGACCTCGCACACCTCGTACACGGCATCACCAAACTGGAAGCCGCGATCTTCTGCATGCACGCCCGCCTGGCTGTACGGCAGATAGCGGCCGTTGACGTAGATCACCCGTGTCATCGTTCAACCCAGCTCACGCCTGCCGTGCGATTTCAGTGCCGCGTTCCTGCGAGCTGACGCCGAGCGCTCTGAGCTTGCGGTGCAGAGCCGAACGCTCCATGCCGACGAACTCCGCGGTGCGCGAGATGTTGCCGCCGAAGCGATTGATCTGCGCCAGCAGATACTCGCGCTCAAAGATCTCGCGTGCCTCGCGAAGGGGCAGCGACATCAGGTGCTCGGCACCGCCGTTGACGGGCAGCGGCACGTTGGAGCCGATCTCGTCTGGCAGCATGTTGGCGGTGATGATGGCATCAGGATCGCCGCCCGATAGGATCATCAGCCGTTCGAGGTTGTTCCTAAGCTCGCGCACGTTGCCCGGCCAATCGTGCGCCTGCAGAACGGCGATGGCATCCTCGCCGATGCGGCGCGGGGCCAAGCCAGACGACTGGGCGACCTGGCCGACGAAGAATTGGATCAGCTCGGGAATGTCGTCGCGGCGCTCGGCCAGCCCGGGCACGCGTAGCGGCACCACGTTGAGGCGATGGTACAGATCCTCGCGGAAGCGACCTTCCTGCATCTCGCGCTCCAGATCGCGGCTGGTCGAAGAAATGATGCGCACGTCGACGGAGACCTTGGGCCCGCCGCCGACGCGCTGGAATTTCTGCTCCACCAGCACGCGCAGCACCTTGCCCTGTGTCTCGAGCGGCATGTCGGCCACCTCGTCGATGTAGAGGGTGCCACCATGAGCTTCCTCGAGCGCGCCAACCTTGCGCGGGCCAGCGTGATCTTCGGTGCCGAAGAACTCCTCCTCGACGCGCTCAGGTGCCATGGCCGCGGCGTTCAGCACCACGAACGGGCCGTCCTTGCGCAACGAGGCCCCGTGCAGGACACGCGCGCACAGCTCCTTGCCGGAGCCTGCGCCGCCGCGGATAAGCACACGGCTGTTGGTCGGTGCTACGCGATCGATTGATCCGCGCAACTGGTTCATGGCCGTCGATTTGCCGATCATTTCGAAGCTGACGACCGATCGCTCGCGCAGCTCGCGCACTTCCCGCTGCAGCTTGGAGGCTTCCAGCGCGCGCAGCGTCACCAGGAGCAGGCGGTCGGCCTTGAACGGCTTCTCGATGTAGTCGTAGGCGCCGCGCTTGATCGCCGTAACGGCCGTCTCGATGTTGCCGTGCCCCGACACGATCACCACCGGCAGGTCGGGATGGGCCTTCTTGATGATGTGCAGGACTTCCAGCCCGTCGAGCCGGCTGCCCTGCAGCCAGATGTCGAGAATGACGAGTTGCGGCCGCCGCTCCTCGATGGCCTTTAGAGCCTCGTCGGAATCGCGTGCCAGGCGCGTGCGGTGCCCGTCGTCCTGCAGGATGCCCGCAACCATCTCGCGGATGTCCGCCTCATCGTCGACGACCAGAATGTCTGAAGCCATTGGCTGCTCCCTCACTCGTTATTCGATCACGCACCACCGCGCGCAGCGGTCGGTACGGGCTTTTCATGTCCAACGATGCGGCCGGACGAGGCCGCAATCGGCAGGGTGATGCGCATCAAGGCGCCATGCGTACGACCGGGCGCTGGAGGCGCATCCTCCAGTGAGATCGTGCCGCCGTGCTGCTCAACGCTCTTTTGCACGATGGCAAGGCCGAGGCCGGTGCCTTTCTTGTGTCCCTTGGTGGTCACGTATGGCTCGAGAAGGCGGGTGCGGTTGTGCTTGGGCAGGCCGGGACCGTTGTCGATCACCTCGATGTCAACGTTGGGACCGTTGCCCCGCACGACCGTCTCGATGCGCCCGCGCCAGCCTGGCTCCTTGTCCGGGCTCTCGACATAGCCCTGGATCGCCTCTTCCGCGTTCTTCACGAGGTTGTGGATCGCCTGCGAGATCAGCCGCCGATCGCAGGACACGATGATCGGCTCGTTGGGAAACTTCTTGTCGAAGGCGATCTCGCTGTTGGCCATCTGGCGATCGAGCACGGAGGCACGCACCACATCGCGGATATCGTGCTCTTCCATCTCCGGCTTGGGCATGCGCGCAAAGGCCGAGAACTCATCGACCATGCGCGTCACGTCGCCGACCTGGCGAATGATCGTATCCGTGCACAGGTCAAACACGTCGCGGTCCTCGGTGATCACCTTGCCGTACTTGCGTTTGATGCGCTCGGCCGAGAGTTGTATCGGCGTGAGCGGATTCTTGATCTCGTGCGCGATGCGGCGCGCCACGTCCGCCCAGGCGGAGGTGCGCTGCGCCGACACCAGTTCGGTGACATCGTCGAAGGTGAGCACCGAGCCCTCGTCACCCTCGCCCTCCGCCTCGTGGGTGACACGCACGGCAAAACTGCGCTCATTGTCGTTGATGGTGAGCGTGACCTGACGCTGTGGCTTGCCGCGGGCATTGGGATCGGTGCTTTCGACCAGCAGGCCGGCGAATTCAGGCACCGCGTCGGCGAGATGCCGGCCGACCAGCTGGTCCTCCGTCAGGCCAAGCAGCTTCTGCGCCGAGCGGCTCGCCAGCGTGATGTGTCCGCTGCGATCGAGGCCGAGCACGCCGGCGGAGACGCCGGACAGCACCGCCTCCATGAAGCGACGGCGCTCTGTGAGCTGGCTGTTGGCGGTGACGAGGTCGGTGCGCTGGCGCTCCAGCTCCTGCGTCATTGTATTGAAGTTCATAGACAGTCGCCGCAGGTCGCCTTCGCCGCGACGGATCGGAAGCTGCACCGACAAGTTGCCCTTGGCGACCTGCTGCGCCGCGCTGATCAGACGCCGGATCGGCGCCACCAGCAGGCCCGCAAACCACAACCCGACCCACACAGCCGCCAGCAGCGCCGTCAGCGAGATCATGAAGTACATCAGGCCGTGCGCAAACTTGAGGCCGCCGCGGCGCTCGCGCAGCTGCTCATACTCGGTGACGCCGCGCTCGGTGTTGCGCAGGTGAGTTACGACCTTGGGGCTGACACCACGTGCCACGTAGAGATAGGAGTCGGGATAGTTGCGCAGCTTGGCGATCGCCGCGACGCGGAAGGTGCTGACCGGCATCAACAGCGGCACATGCCCCTGCTCGGCAACACGGATCAGATGCTCGGGCGGCGGAATGTAGGGGATGCGCTCGTCCTCCAGCGCCGCCACTTTCACATTGCCCTTGGCATCGACGACGTAGGCCACCGGTAGATCGCGCAGGCCGGCTTGCGCAAACATCAGCTCGCGGAATTTGCGCGGATCATTGGCGATCTCGGTCGCCGCATCGTCGAGGTCTTTGCCCATGTTGACGATATCCGTGCGGATGACCTGGCCGTGCTCCTCGAGGTAGGCGTGCGCCACGTCGAGGGAGTTCATTACGATGTTGGTGGTCTGCCGGTTGAACCAGTTGTCGAGCGAGCGCGAGAACGTGGTGGTGGCGGCGACCGCGAGCAGCAGGGCCGGCAGCGCCGTGATGAGGCTGAACAGCAGTACGATGCGCACGTGCAGGCGCGCGCCCGCCACCTTGTTGCGCCAGGCGCGCCACAGACCGATTGCCTGCACTGCGATGACCGCCACCATGGCGATCACCAGCAGCAGATTGACGAACAGCACGCCGAGCACGACCTCGTTGCGCGGCATGATCGGCGTCAGGCCGGTCAGAATCAGGTAGGTGGCAAGGCCCGAAACCAGCGACAGGCCGACGACCACCGAACCGATAAAGAAAGCCCGGCTACCGGCAGCGGGTAGGCGCGGACCGCCTTCCTCCAACTGCGGATCGGCCGGTGCCTGGGCATCGAGGTTGGCAAGTTGGCGCAGCCGCTCGATGCCACGCGCCATGGCGGCCGTAGCCTGACGGCCTATATCCCGCACTGCGGCAATGGCCGTGCCCATCAGTTGGACTGCATTTTCGATCAGCGAATTCATGTGCACAGGGATCGCGGGCTCTCATGCAGCAAAGCGATCACACACATCAACGACAGTGTGGCATTTTCGCGACAACATTGGGTTACCTATTCGCCGGTCGAGCGTCAAGTCACACCCGCGACGTGCTGGCCACAGCGCTGTTGGCTACGGCCAGCGATGGGGTGTCGGGCCAACATTCCGCCACCAAGCTGTGGGACCCACTGACGTGCCGCTGCCGCTTGGACGGGGTGGCGGCAGGGCCGTCTCGGGGGAACAGTGAGGCGGCACCGGGGGAAGGACACGCATGAGGCTCCTTGGCCGATACGTCTTTCGGCAAACGGCAGGCGCATTGCTCCTCATCCTCATCTCCCTGACGGGGGTGACGTGGATTGCCATCGCCTTGCGGCAGCTGGAGCTGATGACCACCCAGGGCCAGGATGTCGTTCGCTTCCTCGGCATGACGACGCTCGCCATCCCAAGTTTGCTCGCCTTCATCGCACCGGTGGCACTGCTGATCTCCAGCATCCACGTGCTCAATAAGCTGAACGGCGACAGCGAATTGATCGTCATGACGGCGGGCGGCATGCCTGTCTGGTCGCTGCTGAAGCCGCTCGGGCTGCTGGCCCTGCTGGTGTCCCTGGCCGTAGCCGGCGTCAATCACGTTGCCGGACCTTGGAGCCAGCGCAAGCTGAAGGACATGGTGGTGCAGGTGCGCACCGACTTCATGAGCCAGGTGCTGCAGCCCTGGCGCTTCAGCTCGCCTGAGGCCAGGCTCACCGTGCACATCCGCGACCGCGGCCCAAACGGCGATCTTCTCGGCTTGCTGCTGCATGATGCACGCGACCCAAAGCAGGTCGTCACCTACCTCGCCGAGCGGGGGCAGATCATCAAGCAGGGCCCGGCGGTCTTCCTGCGCATGGAGAAGGGGCACGTGCTGCGCCAGCTCGACACCGAGCCGGTACCGCAGATCATCTCCTTCCAGAGCTATCCCGTCGACATGAACCGGCTGGAACAGCGTGTTGACACGGTGCAGGTGCTGCGCCCGCGCGAGCGCTACACCACTGAGCTGCTTCGCCCCGACAAGGATGATCCGCAATACAAGACGGGCGCTGCGCGGTTCACGTCCGAGTTGCACGAGCGCATTTCCAACCCCTTGTACGCCTTCGCTTTTGTTCTGATCGTGCTGGCCTGCATGGGACCGGCACAGACCACCCGCAGCAATCGTATGCAAGCTATCGTCACCGCCTTCGGCGTGGCGGTCGGATGCCGCATTCTCGGCATCACAGCGGCCAATGCGGCTGCGGTACGTCCCTCGGCGACCTATCTTCTCTATCTGGTGCCAATCGCCGCTGCGGTAGTGTCGATGATGGTCATTGGCTGGCGCATCAGGCCGCGCCGCCAGACGCGCCTTGCGCTGGCTCTGGAGAAGACAGTGGCCGGCATAGGCTCAGCCTTTGCCCTCCTCAAACCGCGTCCGCGCCGCTCGACCGGCCGGCCGCTGGCTACGAGGAGTTGAGCCAGTGCTGCAGGGTCGGACACTGCGTCGGTACGTGGCCAAGCGCTTCCTGTTCGCCATACTTGGCGCCTTCAGCGTCTGTGCGGTGCTGATCTTCATGATCGATATGGTTGAGCTGCTGCGCATGTCGCGCCGGGCAAACGATCTTTCGGTCTCATCGCTGCTGTGGATGGGCTTGCTGCGACTGCCCGCGTTCTCGGAGATCCTGTTATCGTTTGCGGTTATGGTCGGTAGCATCGGCGCCCTGCTCAGCCTGAGCCGCAAGTCGGAACTGACCGTCATGCGGGCCGGTGGCATGTCGGTCTGGCAGTTTCTGCGCCCCGGCGTCACCGTAGCGCTGGTTCTCGGGATATTCGCCGTCACCGTCTACAATCCGCTGGCAGCGGCGGCCCGCTCCGAGTCCGAGCGTTTGGTTGCAGAGGCCTTCGGCAAGGAAGCCGGGCTCATGGTCTCAGCGGGGCAGGGCTCGTGGCTGCGCCAGGACGGAGCCGACGGCCAGTCGGTGATGTATGCCAGGGCCTCGGCCAACCAGGGACTGACCCTGTCCGGTGTGACCGTCATTCAATTTGACACCAAAGGACAATTCGTCGAGCGCATCGACGCGGAAAAGGCCACGCTCGGCGATTCGGTGTGGGAGCTGCACCGGGCCCTGGTGTCCCGCCCCGGCCGGGAAGCCGAACGGTCCGAGATCTACACGGTCAGCACCTACCTCACCCGCGAACGCGTCGGCGATGCCCTGGGGTCCGAGATCGCGGTGTCGGTCTGGCAACTGCCTGATCTCATTCAACTTGCTGAAAAGACGGGCCTTTCCGCTGAGCGCTACAAGATGCAGTACGCGCTGCTGCTGTCCCGCCCGATGCTCCTGATCGCGATGGTTATTTTGGCGGCCACTGTGTCCCTCCGGTCATTCCGCTCCGGTGGGATACAGACTATGGTTTTGCTGGGCATGGTGGGGGGGATCGGCTTCTTCCTGCTGACCGAGGTCTCGAGGCAAATCGGCATGGCCGGTTTGATCTCGCCGACCATGGCAGTTTGGGCGCCGATAGGTTTTGCGCTGCTTGTTTCGCTAACGGTGCTGCTACACCAGGAGGATGGCTGAGTGATGCGTCGAGCGCCGATACCGCACCGTTTGTGCGGCAGTGCGCCTGTTCGCGGACGTCGTAAAGACGGACGGCGGAAGATGCTGTCGCTCGCCACTACGATTGCGGGCGCGCTCGCTCTGCTGCTGCCTGTAGCCGGTGTGCTGCTCCCTCAGGCAGCTCACGCACAGGACCCGAGCCGGCAAATTGATGTGCCGTCCGCCAAAGCCTTCCCCAAGAAGGCGAGCAACATGTTCGGGTCTCGTCCCAAGATCGATAGGGCCGAGCCGCTCTACCTGCAGGCCGACCAGCTGATCTATGACACGCGCGGCAATCGCGTCGTCGCGCAGGGCAATGTCGAAATCTACTACAACAACTACATCCTCACTGCCGACAAGGTGATCTACGACCAGGGCACCAACACCCTGACCGCCGAGGGCAATGCCCAGCTCAAGGATCCCAACGGCAGCATCACGCGCGCCGATCGCTTCGAGGCGCTCGATGACTTCCGCGACGCCTTCGTACAGTCCCTCAGCGTCGTAACCCAGGACGACACCCGCATCGCCGCCGAGCGGGCGAGCCGCCGTGAGGGCAACATTAACGAATACGAGCGTGCCAAGTTCACGCCCTGTAAGAACGACCCTGGCATGCCACCGCTGTGGTGCATCGGCGCTGCGCGCATCATTCACGACCAGCAGGCGGCCACCATCACGTATCAGGACGCGCAGTTCGAGCTGTTTGGCGTTCCCGTACTGTACGTACCCTACTTCCAGCACGCCGATCCATCGGTTAAACGCCGCTCGGGCTTCCTGGCGCCGACCTTCAGCAATTCCTCGACGCTCGGCGCATCGGTGGAGGTGCCCTACTACTGGGCGCTGGCGCCAAACTACGACTTCACCTTCCATCCTCGCTACTTCAGCAAGGAAGGTGTGCTCTGGCAGGGCGACTGGCGGCACCGACTGGCGAACGGCCAGTACACGGTTAAGTTCGCAGCCATCGAGCAGGACAGCGGTCCCGAGGCCGGCTGGCGCGGCTCAATCGAAACCAAAGGCCAGTTCTCACTGTCCTCGTGGTGGAGGTTCGGCTGGGATGCGACCTTGGAAAGCGACGAGAGCTTCCGCCGGTTCTACAAACTCGACCCGATCATACAGACTGACCGCGTGAGCACGGCCTATCTCCAGGGCATGAGCGAGCGCAACTACTTCAATGCCAGCCTTTATCACTTTGGCGGCTTGTCGCTGACCGATCCGTCGTACGCCGACTCCTACGTCGCACCCGTGATCGACTATCGCTATATCGTGGGCACCCCCATCCTAGGTGGCGAGCTGACCTTCACCGGCCACGCGCGTTCCATGACGCGATCGGGCACCACGCTCACCGATACCGACACCAATCACGCGCTGTTCGAGGCGAGCTGGCGGCGCAAGATGATCGATCCAGTCGGTCAGGTATGGACGCCGTTCGCCAGTGCGCGTGGCGACGTCTACAGCTACGAGGATGCCACCAATCCGGCCTTCAACAATCCGGTGGTGGCCATTCCGGACGATACCGCTTTGCGCGGCCAGGTCGTCGGCGGCATGCTCTATTCCTATCCGTTCGTCGCGCACACGCGCAACGCCTCGCACGTGGTCGAGCCGACCGCCCAGATCATCGTACGCCCGAACAAGATCGACCAGGGCAAGCTGCCGGTCGAAGATGCCAAGAGCTTGGTGTTCGACGACACGCTGCTGTTCGAAGTCGACAAGTTCTCGGGCTATGACCGCTTCGAGACGGGCACGCGCGCCAACTACGGCCTGCAGTACACCTTCCAGGCCAGCAACGGCATGTATGCGCGCGCTGTGGTCGGCCAGAGCTATCACCTGAAGGGCGACAACGCCTTCACCAATCCGGGCTTCGATCCGGCTAGCACGCCGTTGAATCCCACGCTCAACTTCTCACCGGTCAGCGGCCTGGAAACCAGTCGGTCGGACTACGTTGCCGGTCTCTACCTCTCGCCGATCTCCAGCATTAGCCTGATCGCCCAGGGCCGCTTCGACGAAAAGGACTTGTCGTTGCGCCGCCAGGATACGCTGCTGCGCGGCAGCTATGGTCCGGTGGCCACATCGATCGGTTACTCCTACTCGTTGTTTGATCCGATTACCGGCCTGCTCGACAAGCAACAGGACGTGCTAGGCAGCGTAGGGCTGCGCCTGACCGACAACTGGAGCGTGGCTGGGATGATGCGCTTCGACATCGACGACAAGCAGCGCATCCAGGATCAGATCCAGCTCAGGTACTCGGACGAATGCTTCGTGCTCACGGCCAGCTACACCGAGACATTTGTCAACAACGCAGCGCTCGACCTGAGGCCGGACAGGACGCTAATGTTGCGCTTCGAGCTGAAGTATCTGGGCCAGTTCTCCTACAAGACGGACAGCCTGGACCATGTGTTCGGCGACACCAACACGGCCGTGCCGAGGTAGCCGCGTTCGTTAGTCAGCGCGCCACCTCGCCCCGTTAACCGTTCTACCTCCGGCCCGGACAGCTTGAGCACGGCCTCGCCATGGTCGATACTTGGCGGCCGACGTGTCCTGCGCTGTTCGTGCCAGGGTGAGATTGCCGTCTGATGCAAGCACTGCTGCTTCCATCAAGACCGATCTCATTCTAAAAACGGGTCTGCCACGACCCTGCCACGCGGACCGTGGATAACCAGGCGTCGTTTGCCGCTGCGGAGGGGTTAAGATCGCTCGCAACGAATCGTCGCTTTCTAACGGCTCGACCACCATGTCTTCGCACGCCGCATCTCGTCGCTGCCTTGCCTTCGCCGCCGCTGTGGTAGCGGCTAGCCTGGGGATGACCGCCGTTCTCGATGTCTGCGCTCTCGCGCAGTCTGCAAAAAAGCCGCCGGCGCAAGCCTCGGCGGCCCAATCCAAGCCAAGCTCCGATGGTCCCGCTGCGAAGGGCACGCAGGCTATTGTCGTGCTCGTCAACGACGAGCCGATCACCGCCTGGGAGATCGAACAACGTGCCGGCTTCGTGGCGGCGAACTCGGGCGGCAATCCGAAGGAGATGAAAGCTAAGGCCGAGGCACGCTGGGCGCAGATCGTCAAGGATCCCAAGACCAACGAGCGCTTCCAGGACTTCATGCGAGCCAACAACGTGCAGTCGCAGGAGCAGGCCAGGACCCTGCAGGCGGAGTTCGTCAAGAAGCTGCAGCAGGACATGATCGAACAGCTGCGCCGCGAGTCGCGCGCCGGCATGGTGTCTCAGTTTCGCAAGCAGGCTCAGGAGGAGCTGATCGACGAGCGCCTCAAGATGCAGGAAGCCAAGAAGGTCGGCGTGGAGATTTCCGACGACGACATGAAGCGCATGCTGCAGAGCATCGCCGACCGCAACAAGATGACGATCGACCAGTTCGCCCAGCAGGTGAAGTCGACCGGTTTCGACATCTCTACGCTGCGCGAGCGGCTCAGAGGCGAGCAGGCTTGGCGAGAGGTCATCCGCCGCCGTTTCGGCGCCCAGATCAACATCAGCCAGAAAGACGTCGACCGCGTGCTGTCGGCAGCGGCTAACGAAGCCGGCGAGGACGCCTTCGAACTGCAGGTGCAGAAGATCACGCTGCCGCTTCCTGGGCGGGCCGATCAGGCGGTCCTGGTCAGGCGCTTCTCGGAAGCGCAGGCCCTGCACGGCAAGGCGGAAGGTTGCAAGAACATGGCAAGCCTCGCCAAGGAGGCACCTGACGCCAAGTTCGAAGACTCCAAGTATGTGAAACCTGGCAACCTGCCCGAGCCGACCCGCTCGATGATGCTGCTCGGCAAAGACGGGGATGTTCTACCGCCGGCAACGCAGACCAATGGCATCGAGATCTATGCCATTTGCGGGCGGCGGGCTGTCAAGGGCGACGAGAAGCAGCGCGAGAATGCCATGCAGGACCTGCAGGCGAAGGAATTCAATATCGTCGCCAAGCGCCACCTGCATGACCTGAGGCAGGAAGCCCATATCGAGTATCGCTGAGGCGGAAATGCCCGCGTCGTCCCGCGCCTCCGTGACTGCCAAGCCGCGTTCGCCTGCGTCGCCTCTGGCGCTGACCTTGGGCGATCCCGCCGGGATCGGCCCGGACATCACGATGGCGGCATGGCTGCAGCGAGCCAAGCGTGGTCTCACCCCCTTTGTCGTTTTCGGCGACCCCGAAACCCTGGCAGCCCGCGCCCGCGCGTTGCGTGTGGATGTCCCGCTGGCGGTGGTTGGGTCACCAGGTGAGGCAGCGGCGGCCTTTGCCGACGCGCTGCCGGTGTTGGCCTCTGATGCCCGCAAGGGCGATACCGCCGTCCTCGACACGATCGTGGCGGCGACCGCGGCGGTTGCAGCGGGCGAATGCTTGGCGCTGGTCACCAACCCGATCGCCAAGAAGGCGCTGCAGTCGGCCGATCTGCAGCAGCCAGGTCATACCGAGCTGCTGGCAGTGCTGGCAGCGCGCCACAACCCGGGCCGCACCTATAAGCCGGTGATGATGCTGGCATCGAGCCAGCTGAAAGTTGTGCCGGCCACCGTGCACATACCGCTGGCCGCAGTCCCCAAGGCATTGACGCGTTCTCTGCTTACCGAGACCATCCGCATCACGACGGCGGCCTTGCGCGACGACTTTGCCATCGCCCACCCGCGCCTGGCGGTGACTGGGCTCAATCCCCATTGCGGCGAGGGCGGCATGCTCGGCCGCGAGGAGATCGACATCATCGCACCCGTAATTGCCGAGCTTGCGGCCGGCGGCCTTGCCGTGACTGGCCCGCATTCGGCCGATGCCATGTTTCATGGCGAGGCGCGCCGCAGCTACGATGCGGCGATTGCCATGTACCACGACCAGGCACTGATCCCGCTCAAAACGCTAGCCTTCGACAGCGGCGTCAATGTTACGCTGGGACTGCCGTTTGTGCGCACCTCACCCGACCACGGAACCGCCTTTGACATCGCCGGCACCGGCAAGGCGAGCCCCGACAGCTTGCTTGCCGCGCTGCAGCTTGCCGCCGAGATCGGCCGACGGCGGACTGGCGCACAGCACCCCCCACGCCCATGAGCGCCGGCCCCCCGGGTGGCGGCGCGAGCCCGGATGGGCTGCCTCCGCTGCGCGAGGTGATCCGCGCGCTCGGCCTCACCGCCAAGAAAAGCCTCGGCCAGAACTTCATACTCGATCTCAATCTAACGCGGCGCATCGCCCGCGCCGCCGGACCCTTGCAGGGCCGCTCGGTGATCGAGGTGGGCCCTGGCCCCGGTGGCCTGACGCGGGCGCTGCTCCTTGAGGGAGCCGAGCGTGTCATCGCCGTCGAGCGCGACGAGCGCTGCCGGCCGGCGCTCGAGGCCATCGCAGCGCGCTACCCGGGACGGCTCGAAATCGATTTTGGCGACGCCCTGGAAGCCGATTGGATGCGACTGGCGGCCCTCGCGACGCCGAAGCCAGCCATCTGCGCCAACCTGCCCTACAACGTCGCCACCCTGCTGCTGGTCGGCTGGCTCGAGAGCGAACCCTGGCCGCCGTGGTACGACCGCATGGTTTTGATGTTCCAGAAGGAAGTGGCCGAGCGCATCGTCGCCGAGCCCGGCAGCAAAGCCTATGGCCGCCTCGCGGTGCTGGCGCAGTGGCGCACCCGCCCGCGGCTGCTGCTTACGCTAAAGCCCGAGGCCTTCACGCCGCCACCGTCGGTCGCCTCGGCAGTGGTCGAATTCACACCCATCGATGCGCCAAGCCCGGCCTGCTCTGTCAAGACGCTGGGTCAGGTGACTGGCGCAGCCTTCGGCCAACGGCGCAAGATGCTACGTCAGAGCCTGCGCGCGCTCCTGCCCGAACCGGAGCCGCTGCTTGCTGCGGCAGGCATCGCTGCAACGCTGCGCGGAGAGGTGCTCACCGTGCGCGACTTCGCACGCCTCGCCTACGTCTTCGAGCGCTGGGCGCCCACGCGCGGCTGATCGGCACTACACGCGACGCTGGCAGCCGCTGGCATCAAATCCGATTGCCTGTCCTGTAGGCAGCCATTTCGTAACACGGCGTAACGAGAGATAGGCTCAAGGCGAGCTTTCCCGTCGCTGTATTTCCAAAATTGCCTGCTGAAAATGCTGCTCACCGCCGTGCATGGACGATCCGTCTGCGCACGGTGTGCTCTCGGCCTGCTCGCCAGGCCCGCTCCACTGTTTGCGAGGCATGCATGACGCAGTTGCGCCTGCTGTTGGTCCCGGCGGCGATGATCGCCATTGTATCGGCGGCCGAGCCTGCGCGGGGGGGTGATGAGCAGGATTGCTTTCAGGGCCAGGAACCCGAGTTGAGAATCAGGGGATGTTCCGCGCTCATCGAGCGGGCCCCCAATGACACAGCCGGCTATCACAATCGTGCCGTCGCCTACAGCGCGGCAGGCGACATGGACAAGGCCATCGCCGACTACACCAAGGTCATCGAGATCGCCCCCGAAAATGCGAGCGCCTACGACAATCGTAGCCGCGCGCTCGCGAGCCGAGGCGATTACTCACAAGCGGCTGCGGACAAAACCAGAGCTCAGGAGCTGATCGCCAGAACCATCGCCCAACCGACCAACGTCACGCGCAAAGGAAACATCTTGCCGAGCGAAGCACAGACGGTGGAATCGCCCTCAAAGGCAACGCCAACCCGGAACGCAAAGCCGCCCCTGCCAGCCCTGAAAGCAGTGCCACCTGTGAAAGCAGGGTCGCCGCTCAAGACAGAAACGGTGCTGAAGGCGGAGCCGGCCTCGAAGGCGAGCAACAGCGTCGCCACCGAAGGGCCCGGCAGTTCCTTCTGGTCATGGCTCAATGGGCTTGGCGGCAAGAAGGAGCCGCCCCGGAAGGCAGCGCCGGCCGTGAAGGTCGAACCGGCCTCGAAAGTGGAGCCGGCGCTGAAAGGTGAGCCTCCAGTGAAGGCGGTACCAGCTCTGAAGGTTGAGCCGCCCGTGAAGGCAGTGCCGGCGCTGAAGGTGGAGCCGGCCCCTAAAACCGAGCCGACGCCTAAGGTGGAGCCGACCCCCGACAATGGCGTCGACCAGGAAGCGCCACCCGATACTTTCTTGGCATGGCTCAACCAGATAAACGGCAAGAAAACCAAGCCGTAATGTGAGGCACGAGCGGTTGTTGCCTTGCGTCCTGTCGGGCTAGGTACGGCTCTTCGTCCGTGCGCGCCAGCAGTCACTCAGTATTGCGGGTTGGTGACCAGGCTCTAAGGTGCCGGCACGCGATCTTTCGGCATATTCCCCGATGCCAGCACGGCGCATTTGCCTGCAACCTCGTGCAGGCGGTTCGATGGCCGCCGTTCAGCAGACCTCGACATTGCGACTTGGGTTTTGACCTCCGACAGGAGTGCGTCATGTACGCGATCTCGTTGTCGCCGACCGTGCGCCGCCTCTTTGCAGCGGCAGCCGGCATAGCCAGCCTGCTTGTCGCGACTGCGGCAGCCGGTGACGCCCGTTCGAGCGCGGACGCCGCGCACACCGGCGCAGCCAAAGCCGGTGACATCCGGCCCTTCCGCGTCACCATCCCCGAGGAAGACCTCAATGATCTGCGCCGACGCATCGCCGCCACGCGCTGGCCTGACCGGGAGACGGTGCAAGACCAGTCGCAAGGCATTCAACTCGCGAAATTGCAGGAGCTGGTCCGTCACTGGGGCACTGCCTACGACTGGCGCAAGGCGGAAGCCAAGCTCAATAGCCTGCCTCAGTTCGTGACCAACATCGACGGCCTCGACGTTCATTTCATTCACGTCCAATCACAACATACCAGCGCCCTGCCGGTGATCATGACGCACGGCTGGCCGGGCTCGGTCTTCGAGCTTGTGAAGGTGATCGGCCCGCTTACCGATCCGACTGCCCACGGCGGGACAGCGCAAGACGCGTTCGACCTCGTGTTCCCTTCAATGCCCGGCTACGGCTTCTCAGGCAAACCGCAGGACACGGGTTGGGGGCCCGATCGCATCGCGCGGACCTGGGCGGAGCTCATGCGGCGCCTTGGCTATTCCCGCTATGTGGCGCAGGGCGGCGATTGGGGTTCCCCCGTCTCCAGCGCCATGGCGCGCCTGGCACCGGCCGGCCTGATCGGGATCCACATCAACTTGCCGGCGACGGTGCCAGCGGAGATCATCAAAATCGTCAACGACGGCGGTCCAGCGCCAGCAGGCCTATCCGACAAGGAGCGCGCGGCGTTCGACGCTCTCA
This sequence comes from Hyphomicrobiaceae bacterium, assembly GCA_035762425.1. Taxonomy (GTDB): domain Bacteria; phylum Pseudomonadota; class Alphaproteobacteria; order Rhizobiales; family Hyphomicrobiaceae; genus AWTP1-13. Next base: position 37,439 of record DASTOW010000393.1, read on the forward strand.
GCGCATCCGCCAAGCAAGGCAGCAGGTCGTACGCCACGATGATGGGCACGCGACCGCAGACCATCGGCTATGGACTGACGGATTCGCCCGCCGGCTTAGCCGCGTGGATGCTCGGACATCCGGGCTTCTCGCAGTGGACCTACAGCAGCAACGATCCCGAGAAGTCGCCGGACGAAGTGCTCGACGATGTCACGCTGTACTGGCTGACGAACACAGCAACTTCCGCTGCACGGCTGTACTGGGAGTACGGTGGACGCAGCGTCACCAACGCCGTCACGGAAAAAACCAACGAGATCGCACTACCGGTCGCCATCACAGTGTTTCCCGGCGAGACGTATCGCGCGCCGGAAACATGGGCGCGACGGGCCTATCCCAACTTGATCTATTTCCGCGAGGTCGATAGGGGCGGCCACTTCGCGGCCTGGGAACAGCCGCAGCTGTTTGCCTCTGAGCTGCGCGCCGCGTTCCGTCCATTGCGGTGAGCAGCGCCCCACTTCAGCCCGATCATTCGAGGAGCACAGCCATGACAGCAGTAGCCGAAAAGCCCGCGAAAGTCCTGTACACGGCCAAGACCCACACCACCGGCGGGCGTGAGAAGGGTGTTGCGAAAAGCTCTGACGGTCGTCTGGACGTAAAGCTGTCGCCTCCCGGCTCATCTGGCCAAGGCACCAACCCGGAGCAGTTGTTCGCAGCGGGCTGGTCCGCGTGCTTCGAGGGAGCGATGGGGCTTGCGGCCCGTAAGATGAAGGTGAAGCTGCCAGACGACACAGCCATCGATGCCGAGGTTGACCTCAACCAAGGCGACGCCGGCTACTTCCTGCGGGCTCGCCTCAACGTCAGCGTACCGGGCGTGACGCGTGATATTGCCAGGGCGATCGTGGAGGAGGCCCACAAGACCTGTCCCTACTCCAAGGCGATCCGCGGCAATGTCGACGTGACCGTCAACGTGGTTTGATGCACTTGCTTGAAGACGGCGTGTGCTTGGGCGGTGCCGGTTCGCTTGCGGTCGCGGCGCCGGCTCGGCTGAGCGGGTCTTGGCAACGCTGCGCAACGACGGGCGATGATGCCGCCAGGCCCAGCCGGGCGTCACATTGCTCGCCTCATCCCTGCGTCGAGCCCCGCACTCAGCCCGCACTCAGCCCGCACTCAGCCCGCACTCAGATTGCAAGCGACGTGCGGCACGCCGTTTGGGCGGTTTCCGAGCACGCGGTCGATGGCGCCCAGCCAGGCGACGTCGTCCCGGGTGCATCGATTGTCGCGCCAGTACTTCACGATGGGCCCGGCATAGCGCGCATCAGTAGCGTGCCGACCCCAGGGGGTGGCCGGCTCGTGCCCACTGACCGCCGCCGAACAGCGCACCTAGGAGCAACAGCACCGGGTCCAACATCGCCAGCCCGGAGCATCAGCAGCACGAAGCCGACTGATCCGCGCCGATGCGGTGCGGCGCACCAGTGTTCCTTTGCTTTACGCCATTTGCGCTCTGGCAGCGCCCGGCACTTCAATCGGGTTGTCAAAGGCTCGCCAGGACATCGGCGACGAAGTCGGCCATGCCGGTCAGCCGCTCGCGCTTCAGCCGCTCCGCGTTGAGGATCGACTGCAGTGCGGCGAGGCTGGCATCGACGTCGGAATTGACGAGCACGTAGTCGTATTCCGACCAATGCGCGACCTCGCTAGCCGCCGCCGCCATGCGCCGCGCCACCACCTCGGCACTGTCGAGGCCGCGCGCGCGCAGGCGGCGCTCCAGGGCCTCTCCGTCCGGCGGCAGGATGAAGACCGTTACGACATCGGCCGGCAGCTGGGTCTTGAGCTGGCGCGTGCCCTGCCAGTCGATGTCGAACAGCATGTCCCGGCCTGCCGTCAGGGCCGCCATCACCGGCGCTCTTGGCGTGCCGTATGACTTGTCGAATACCGGTGCCCATTCCAGCAGGTCGCTCGCGCTCTTCAGGCGCTCGAACTCGGCCGCATCTATGAAGAAGTAATCCCTGCCCTCAACCTCGCCGGGGCGCGGTGGGCGGGTCGTCACGGACACGGACAATTGCAGATCGGGATTGGCCTCAAGGAGCCGCTTGGCGAGCGTGGTCTTGCCGGCGCCGGATGGAGAGGACAGCACGAGGAGCAGCCCGCGTCGCGCGATGCTGGATGCGCCGCTGTGTCTCGCCTCACTCAATGTTCTGCACCTGCTCGCGCATCTGGTCGATGATGGCTTTCAGTTCGAGGCCGGCCCGCGTGGTCTCGGCATCGCTGGCCTTCGAGCACAGCGTATTGGCCTCGCGGTTGAATTCTTGCGCCAGGAAATCCAGGCGCCGCCCGGCCGGCTCGCTGGATGCTAGCAGCTCGCGCGCGCCGGCAATGTGCGCCGCAAGGCGCTTCAGTTCCTCCTCGACGTCGGCGCGGGTGGCAAGCAGCGCCGCCTCCTGATAGAGCCGCGCCTCGTCGAGAGGCACGCCAGGCTCGAGCAGGCGCGCCACCTGCTCGTTGAGGCGCTGCCGAATGGCTTCGGGCGCGCGAGCCGGACAGCGCTCAACCATCTCGATCAGCCTTGCGATCGCCGACAGTTGCTCGACGATCACGGCCTCGAGCCGGCGTCCTTCTCCAGCGCGCGCGGTCACCAACCCGTCGAGCGCCTGCGCCAGGCTCACCAGTATTGCCTCGTTGCGGTCGCGCGCCGCGTCCTCGCTCTCCTCTGCCTCGACGAACTCGAGCACGCCGCGGATGCCGAGCAGCCCATCGGCACGCGGGGGCTCGATATTGGTCATGGCATGTAACTTGTCGAGCGCCGCCAACACCTGACGCAAGGCGGCCTCGTTGAGGCGGATCTGGGAAACGCCTTCGCTGCGCTTGACGTTGAGATTGACCGAGATACTGCCGCGCGTGACGCGCTTGGCGATTGCCTCGCGGATGCGCGGCTCCAGGGCCTCGAAGCCGGGCGGCAGGCGCAGCCGCACATCGAGGCCGCGACCATTGACCGAACGCAGCTCCCAATGCCAACTCGTTGAACCGGCCGCCCCGTCCGCGCGGGCAAATCCGGTCATGCTCTTGATGGTCATGCGGGGGCGCTTCCGCGTGGCTGCCGGCGCGCGGCGCGCGCGATTCGGTCGACGTTGGCAGAGTCTAGCGGCAGATCACCGGCCCAACAAGAAGCACGGTCCATGGGCCGCGCGCGCGGCCTGAGCTCATTTCTTGCTGCCTTCCTGCGCCTTGTTGGCGTCCTGCGCCCAGGGCAAGGTCTCCTTCGGCGGGGCTTTCTTGACCTGAGTCTTCTCGGCCGCTTTCTCCTTGTCGGCAGCCTTGACCGCGGCTTTCTCGGGTGCCTTTTCCGGTGCCTTCTCTTCGGGCTTCTCCGCGGCCTTCTCTGCCGCCTGCTCGCCGCTCTGCTCTTTCGCGGGAGGTATGCGGATCAGGTTGCGGTTGCTGCCAGGCGCGTTGGTGTAGGGCAACGTGGTGGGAGGAATGCGCACCGTGCCGGCCTTGGCCTTCTCCTTCTCGGCCTTCTCCGCCTTCGTTTCCCGCTCGGTGGCGCGCCATTTGCTGACGTTGGTATTGTGGTCCTTCAGCGTCTCGGAGAACACGTGGCCACCGGCACCGTCGGCAACGAAATAGAGCTCCTTGGTGTCGGACGGATTGAGCACCGCCTCGATGGCGCGCCGTCCAGGGTTGCAGATGGGCGTCTGGGGCAGGCCATGCATCTGGTACGTGTTGTGGTTGGTCTTCTGCTCGATCTCGCTGCGCAGGATGGGCCGGCCCCAGGCGACCTTGCCGCCCTGCAGGCCGTAGAGGATGGTGGGATCGGACTGCAGGCGCATGTTCAGGCGCAGCCGATTGTGGAACACGGCCGCCACGCGCTGGCGCTCGTCGTTGCGGCCGGTCTCCTTCTCGACGATCGAGGCGAGGATGACCGCTTCGTCCCACGACTTGATCGGCAGATCCTTCTTGCGCTGCGACCACAGCCGCTCGGCCAGCTGCTTGGACTGCGCAGCCATGTTGTCGAGGATCGTCTGGCGATCGTAGCCACGCGGCACGACGAAGGTTTCGGGTAGCAGCGAGCCTTCGGCCGGCACCGAGGTGATCTCGCCGGACAGCCCCTGGTCGGCCTTCAGGCGCTCCACGATCTGGTGACTGGTCAAGCCTTCCGGCACCGTCACCTTGTAGGTCACGGTGCGCCCTTCTGACAGGGTATCGACCACCTGCTTGATGCTGGCGTTCTGGCGAATCTCGAAGTCGCCGGCCTTGAGCTGGACGGCCTTGTCGCCGTCCATCCAGGCCGCGACCTTGGCCCAGAGGTATCCAGCCACGAACAGGCGACGGTCGGCGATGATCCCCTCGCGCTCAAGCCGGGTGGCGATCTCTTGCGTGCCCTCGCCCTTCGGGATCACCACAACCTTGTTGCGCTCCAGGGGCCCCGGCGCGTCGATCTGGCTGTCGAACACATAGGCCGCCGCGCCGGCAGCCACCATGAGCACCAGCACCAGGGTCAGCACGGCGTTCACAAAGCGCATGAACGGACGCATCCTGCGCGGTTCACGCCCGCCTCTGCCGCGCCGCGGCCTGGCAGGGGCGCGCGTCGGCTCCAGCCTCTCCAAAGGGCTGTGCGCGAGGCTGCCGGTACGACTGAACGACGGGTCCAGATTCCGGCCTACCGGCTGGCGAATGCTCATTCCTGGTTCCCAATCGACACGCCGCCCGTGTCCTGCAATGCAGTTTGGTGTGCCCTTTGTATCGGCTGGTGAATCTTACGTCGAACCTAATTGTAAATGTGGCGAAAGGGCGAAACGGTGCAGATACGCCCGTTCGCGCTGAGCATAAGTGCTTGTATACGCTGCGCCCGCGTCGGCAACGCAACGTGGTCCTACCCAGCGATCGGCGCCTGACAAAGCCGCTAATCGGCGCCCAAAAAGCCGGACTAGGCCGTGTAGCGGCGCAACACCACGGAGGCGTTGGTGCCTCCGAAGCCGAACGAGTTCGACAGCGCCACGTCGATCGGACGTTCCTGCGCCTTGTGCGGCACCAGGTCGATTGCCGTCTCCACCGATGGGTTGTCGAGATTGAGCGTGGGCGGGGCAATGTTGTCGCGGATGGCGAGCACCGAGTAGATGGCCTCGACCGCACCGGCAGCACCAAGCAGATGGCCAATCGCCGATTTGGTCGACGACATGGCGAGCTTGCCGGATGCATTGCCAAACAGGCGTTCCACCGCCTTCAGTTCGATCTCGTCGCCCATGGTCGAGGTGCCGTGCGCATTCACGTACTGGATGTCGCTTGGCTGCAGACCCGCCCGCTTCAGCGCCATGCGCATGGAGCGATAGGCGCCATCGCCGTCCTCAGACGGAGCGGTGATGTGATAGGCGTCACCCGACAAGCCGTAGCCGATCACCTCGGCATAGATCTTGGCGCCGCGCGCCTTGGCGTGCTCGAGCTCCTCTAGCACGACGATGCCGGCACCCTCGCCCATCACGAAACCGTCGCGATCCTTGTCGTAGGGACGCGAGGCTTTCTGTGGCTGGTCGTTGAAGGTCGTGCAAAGCGCGCGGCACGCGGCGAAGCCGGCAACCGCGATGCGGCAGATCGGGCTTTCGGCTCCTCCCGCCACCATCACGTCGGCATCGTCGAGCGCAATCAGCCGCGCTGCATCACCGATGGCATGCGCGCCGGTTGAGCAGGCGGTGACGACGGCGTGGTTGGGACCTTTCAGGTCATGGCGGATCGACACGTAGCCAGACGCCAGATTGATCAGTCGCCCAGGGATGAAGAACGGGCTGACGCGGCGCGGCCCCTTCTCCTTGAGAAGGATCGAGGTATCGGCGATGCCGGACAGGCCGCCGATGCCGGAACCGATCAGGACGCCGGTGCGCTCCTGCTTCTCCTGCGTATCGGCTATCCAGCCGGCGTCGTCGAGCGCCTGTGTGGAGGCGGCCATGCCGTAAACGATGAAGTCATCAACCTTGCGCTGTTCCTTTGGCTCCATCCAATCGTCGGGATTGAACTTGCCTTCGGACTGCGCGCCGCGAGGAATGAAGCAGGCGATCTGACACGTCAGATCGTCGACCTGGAATTCCTCGATGCGGCGGGCGCCGCTGTTGCCAGCAATCAACCGCGACCAGCTTGCATCGACGCCGCTACCGAGCGGCGTCACGAGGCCGAGCCCGGTGATGACGACGCGTCGCAACATGCCTGATCCTGAAACTGCTGTTTCGGCTATCGGTGCAGGGGCGACGCAATTGCCGTCCCGGCACTCACATCGCGGCGGCCTGGCTCTCAGGCCGCGCTGCTGGCGTTCTTCTCAAGAAATTTGACCGCATCGCCGACGGTCTGGATCTGCTCGGCGGCGTCATCGGGAATCTCGCAGCCGAACTCTTCCTCGAACGCCATCACGAGTTCCACAGTGTCCAAGCTGTCCGCGCCCAGATCATCGATGAAGCTGGCGTTGTCGGTGACCTTGTCGGCCTCGACGCCCAGATGTTCGACCACGATCTTTTTTACGCGCGCTGCGACATCGCTCATTGGTTTATCCCCTCGGCTCTTTCGCTGATCCAAGCTGTTGCGGTTTGTTTCTCACCCGTGAGGGATGGGCCAACGGCCCCTACCAACGCCACGCGAACGAGCGGCACGGCGCCGCCAGGCATCCGGCCGATCCGGTTTTTTCCCAGGGTTGAACTCACAAATCACGGGCTCGTTAACACACTTCATAGGGCTTGACCAGCACTCCAAAAAGCCCGGTCCAGCCCGCGTTTACCACAGGCCTTGGCCAGCCTTCAGATCATGACCATGCCGCCGTTCACGTGCAGGGTTTGGCCCGTCATATAGCCGGCTTCCGCCGAGGCCAGATAGACCGTTGCCGCGGCGATGTCATCAGGCGTACCGAACTTCTGGGCCGGGATGGCTTCACGGATCGTGGCCACCTGTTTTTCGTTAAGTGCGTCGGTCATCGGCGTCGAGATGAAGCCAGGGGCGATGCAGTTGACCGTGATGCCGCGCGAGGCGACCTCGCGGGCCAGCGACTTGGACATGCCGATCATGCCGGCCTTGGAGGCGGCGTAGTTGCCCTGGCCCGGGTTGCCGATGATGCCGCTCACCGAGGAGATGTTAACGATCCGGCCATAGCCGGTCTTGGCCCGCATCATGCCCCTGGCGGCCGCCCGCATCAGCATGAAGGTGGACGTCAGATTGACCGCGATCACCTCGTCCCACTGTTCGTCCTTCATGACCATGAACAGGTTGTCCTTGGTCAACCCGGCGTTGTTGACCAGGATATCGAGCCGGCCGAGCTTGGCCGTGGCCTCATCGATGAGTTTCGCAACCTGGGCCTTATTGCCGAGGTCGCACGGACAGACGTGCACCCTGCTGCCTAGCTCGGAGGCGAGCTTGTCGAGCTTGTCCTGCTGCCGGCCCGAGATGGCGACGGTCGCGCCCTGCTTGTGCAAGGCCTTGGCAATGGCGCCGCCGATGCCACCAGTGGCGCCCGTGACCAGTGCACTCTTGTCGGTCAACTCGAACATCTGATCCCTCTATTTTGAGAGCGACGGTAGCGCCGCGTCGATATCCTGCGGCGTGCCGATCGAGGTTGCATTGAGTGTCGGAACGATACGCTTGGCGAGCCCGCTCAGCACCTTGCCCGAGCCAATTTCGTAGACGTCGGTGACGCCGGCCTCGGCCATTGCCGTCACACACTCGCGCCAGCGCACGGTTCCCGTCACCTGCTCGACCAAACGTTGCTTGATCTCCGCCGGATCGCGGATCGGTGCGGCCAGCACGTTGGCGACCACCGGTACGGCCGGCGTCTTGAAGTCGACCTCGCGCAGCGCCGCGGCCATCGCGTCGGCCGCGGGTTGCATCAGCGCGCAGTGGAATGGAGCACTGACGTTGAGCGGCATGAAGCGCCGCACGCCGTGCGCCTTGGCGAGCTGCCCGGCCCGGTCGACAGCTGTCTTGGCGCCGGAGATGACGGCCTGCGTCGGCTCGTTGTCGTTGGCGAGTTGGCACACCTCGCCCTGCCCAGCTTCGGCAGCCAGCTTCTCGGCAACATCCTTGCCGACGCCGAGCAGGGCCGCCATCGCGCCTTGCCCGACCGGCACGGCCGCTTGCATGGCCTTGCCGCGGATGCGCAGCAGGCGGGCCGCATCGGCGACGCTGACGGCGCCGGCAGCCGCCAGTGCCGAATATTCGCCGAGCGAATGTCCGGCTACGAATTGCACCTTGTCTGCCAGTCGGAAGCCCTTCTCGGCTTCCAGCACCCGCATCACCGCTAGGGACACGGCCATCAGGGCCGGCTGGGCGTTCTCGGTGAGCGTCAGGGTATCGAGCGGGCCTGCGAACATCAGCTCGGAGAGCTTCTGGCCGAGCGCCGCGTCGATCTCATCGAACACGGCCCGGGCGGACGCGTAGGTCTTGGCCAGATCGGCACCCATGCCGACCGCCTGACTGCCTTGTCCGGGGAAGACGAATGCGACGGCCATGCTGACCTGATTGAGTTGCATCGCTGAGGATCGTTGCGCGCTTAGATACGTCCCCCGCCCGCCCTGTCAAGCGCGCCAGGAACAGCCGGCCAGACTCGCTCCACAGTCGCTCCAGGGTTGCTTCAGGGTCGCTCCAGGCTTGCACGCCTGCCAAAAGCGCGTATAAGTCGCGCCGTTACCCGCTCCGGTTGGAGGCTGAATGGGGGGCCGCTCTGGTCACAGGCGGCAGGGCTGCAAGGCCCGGCTCCCGGTGTCTCCGCTCTTTCGGGTCCTTTGGGCCTTTCCTCGCAGCGCCAGCTGCACGGGGGCCCAAAAGGGGCTATGCGCCGGAACGGACAGCAACGGTAGAAGGAAAGGCACCGCATGCCGCTTTATGAGCATGTGTTCCTGGCGCGCCAGGACATCTCGCAGGCCCAGGTCGAGGCCCTGACCAAAGAGTACACCACAGTCATCGAGGAAGGCGGAGGAAAGGTCGGTAAGACCGAGTACTGGGGCGTCAAGACCATCGCCTTCAAGATCAAGAAGAACCGCAAAGCCCATTACTCGCTCCTGAACATCGATGCCCCGCCGGCAGCGGTGGCCGAGATGGAGCGGCGCATGGGGCTGTCGACCGACGTCATCCGCTTCCTGACCGTGCGCGTCGATGAGCATGAGACGGAGCCCTCCATTCAGATGCGCAAGAGCGACCGCGACGAGCGCGGCGATCGCGACCGTGGCGGCTTCCGCGGCGGGGATCGCGGCGGCTTCCGCGGCGGGGATCGAGGCGGGTTCCGCGGCGGGGATCGCGGCGGCTTCCGGGGCGGCGATCGAGGTGGCGGAGGCGGCGGCTTCCGCGCCCGCGAGGACGGCGACCGCCCACGCGGGCCGCGTCCTCCTCGCGATAGCGATACTCCGTCCACCCCCGACACGCAGGAGAGCTAGCCCATGGCCGAGGTTGCGACCATTCCCGCCAAGCGACCCTTCCATCGCCGGCGCAAGACCTGCCCCTTCTCAGGTGATAAGGCACCGAAGATCGACTACAAGGACGGCCGCCTGCTCGGCCGGTATGTGTCGGAGCGCGGCAAGATCGTGCCGAGCCGCATTACGGCAGTCTCGGCTAAGAAGCAGCGCGAGCTAGCCAAGGCCATCAAGCGCTCGCGCTTCATCGGCTTGCTGCCGTACGTGATCAAGTAGGCACACTGCGCCACCACGTGGCGCGGCAATGTCGCAAGGTTGGGGCGGGCCGCGTCGGGTCCCGTCTCTAACCGCCAAAGGCGGGACAGCTCGGACATGCAGTACGGTATCATCATCGGTCTGTGCGCAGGCCTCGCTTCGGCGGTGCTGTTCTATTCGGCCGCGCGCGGCTCTCCCCTGATTGGCACTCTGCTGGTGCTGCTGACGCCGCTGCCTTCGATGCTGGCGGGCCTTGGATGGGGCTGGCTGCCGGCGGCGCTCGGCGCGTTTGCCGGTTCGCTCCTGATGGCGTTTATTGCCAACCTGCCGTTTGCGGTCGGCTATTTCCTGGCCCTTGGCGCTCCCGTCGCGATGGCCGCCTACCTCGCCTACCTGAGCCGGCCCAACCCCAATGACGCGGCTCAGCGCGAATGGTATCCGGCCGGACGGCTGGTGGCCGCCCTGTCTCTCTACGGTGGTGCGTTACCGGTACTGATGCTGCCGCTGATCGGCGGTACCTACGAGATCCTGCGTGCGCCGATGGGCGAATTCCTGCGCCGCCTGTCCGCCCGCGCCACCCCCGACCTTGGCATCCCCCAGCTGACGGACGTGCAGGTCGAGGCGTTGGCCGAGCTATTCGTCTACATCCTGCCGGGCGCGGTGGCCGCCTACTGGCTCGGCATCTTCGCGCTCAATCTCTATCTCGCCGGACGCGTAGCGCGCGCTTCAGGGCGGCTCGGCCGCGACTGGCCCGACCTCGCATCGCTCGCCTATCCGCTGGGCTTCCAACTGCTGCTCGCCGCCGCGCTGGTCGCAACCTTTGCACCAGGCGTGCTCGGCGTGGCTGGGGTCGGCCTGTCGGGCGCCCTGCTGCTCGCCTATTTCTTCGCCGGCCTGGCGCTGATGCACTACATCGCCCGCGCCCGCGCACCATGGATCCTGTGGCTGGTGTACGCCGGGGTCCTGTTCATCGAGCCCTACACCGCCATCGTGCTCATGATCGCCGGCCTGCTGGAGCCTGCCTTTAAGTTCAGGCAACGCTTCGGCCAGCAACCTCCATCAACCTGAACTAGCAACCACCGGACACGGAGTACCCCTATGCAGGTCATTCTTCTCGAGCGCATCGGCCGCCTTGGCCAGATGGGCGATGTCGTGAACGTTAAGGACGGCTACGCCCGCAACTTCCTGCTACCGCAGAAGAAGGCGCTGCGCGCAACGGAGGAGAATCTCGCCCGCTTCGAAGGCCAGCGCGCCCAACTCGAGGCACGCGATCTCGAGTTGAAGAAAGAGGCTCAAGCCGTCGCCGAGAAACTCGGGGGCAAGACCTTCCTCGCGATCCGCCAGGCCGGCGACACCGGCCAGCTGTACGGCTCGGTGACGTCGCGCGACATCGCCGAAGTGATCACCGCTGGCGGCTTCAGCATCGACCGCCGCCAGGTCGTGCTCGACAAGCCGATCAAGACGCTCGGCTTACACGCCATCCGCATTGCTCTGCACCCGGAGGTCGTGGTGCAGGTGAGCCTGAACGTCGCCCGCTCCGAGGATGAGGCCGAGCGGCAGGCGCGCGGCGAAGACGTCACCATCATCAAGGAAGAGAAGATCGAGCTCGAGACCTTCGATGCGGACGCCGTGTTTGAGGATGAGGCACTGGCTCTTCAGAAGACGGGCGAAGCGGAAGAGCCGACTGCCGACAAATCCTGAGCGAGCAAGAGGGCTCGCTTTGCATGTGCAAGCGCCCGGGCGCGGGAACTCGCGTCCGGGCGTTGTCGTTTTTCTACCCGCTTGGCCCTCGCCAGGATCGCTGCGGGTATTTGACTTTGGTATAATGCTCCAAAATAATCGGGAGGAAGGGCTGGAGGGTTCGTAAGCCGCACAGGAACAGTGCGTCATGTTCACCTTGCTCGACGTCCTGCTGCGCCGCATTGTTCGGCACGGCGACCTGACTGTGACCGACGCCTCCGGCGTCGCGCGCCACTATGGCGACGGCAGCGGCCCACCCGTAGCGCTGCTCCTCACCGATCTCAAGATCGAGCGCCGCCTGGTGCGCGACCCGCAACTGGCGCTGGGCGAGGCCTACATGGACGGCCAGCTCGTAATGCAGCAGGGGCGCATCTATGACCTGCTCGAATTGGTCCTGAGCAACGCTCAGTGGCAGGAATTTCCGGCCTGGACCAAAGGTCTCGATGCCACCCGCTACCTCGTTCGCCGCATGCTGCAGCTCAACTCGAAGCGGCGGTCGCAGCGCAACGTGGCCCATCACTACGACATCGACGGCAGCATCTACGATCTGTTCCTCGACGACGACCGACAGTACTCGTGTGGATATTTCGAGGACACCGACGATCTCAACATTGCCCAGCTCGCCAAGAAGCGTCACATCGCCGCCAAGCTCGCCATCGAGCCCGGCCAGCGCGTGCTCGACATCGGCTCAGGCTGGGGCGGCCTCGGGTTGTATCTCGCCAAGACTGCCGAATGCGACGTGACCGGCGTCACGCTCAGTAAAGAACAGCACAAGATCTCGCAGGAACGCAGTGCCAGGGAAGGCCTCGCCCGCTCCGTACGCTTCGAGTTCAAGGATTACCGCAAGGTTAGCGGACAGTTCGACCGCATCGTCTCGGTGGGCATGTTCGAGCACGTCGGCGTCAATCACTTCACCACCTACTTCCGCAAGGTGCGCGACCTGCTCGCTCAGAACGGTGTCGCGCTCATCCACACCATCGGCCGATCCGAGCCGCCATCGACCACCGCGGGCTTCATTGCCAAGTACATCTTCCCGGGAGGCTATATTCCCGCCCTATCTGAGTTGACGGCTGCCGTTGAACATTCCGGTCTGATCATCGCGGACGTTGAGATCTTGCGCCTGCACTACGCCAAGACCTTGCGTGCCTGGCGCGAGCGCTTCCTTGCCAACTGGGACAAGGCGGCGGCCATCCGCGACGAGCGCTTCTGCCGCATGTGGGAGTTCTATCTTGCCGCGTCTGAGGCAGCGTTCCGCTACCAGGGGCTGGTGATATTCCAGGTGCAGCTGGTGCGCCACGTCGATGCGCTGCCGCTGACCCGCAACTACATGTACACCGACGAGCATCGCCTGCTGGAGCGCGACCGCATTACCCAGCACCCCCTGATGGCCGGAGAGTAGCGCGGCCATCCGGGAGTTCACGGGTCGCGAAATGTCAGGCACCCAGAAGCTGGGCGGTGCGACCCACCGCGCTGGGTCCGGGCTCTGAGGCCAAGGCCTCGGCCTGGGTGACAGGTCGTTGATTCGCGCATCAGCCAAACAAATAGTTCAGCGTGTGTGCAAAACGGGGTGAACGGGTACCCCTTACATCTTGTGCGCGGCGGAATCGGCTAAGCCACCCGGCATGAACGCACCCGCCCGCAAGCCCGCCGCCACTGCGCCTGAAGCCCAACCGGCCGATGCGCTGCCCTTCCGCACCGCACCCCACAACATCGAGGCCGAGCAGGCGTTGCTCGGCGCCATTCTTGTCAACAATGAGTCGCACGACCGCGTCTCGGGCTTCCTGGAGCCGGAGCACTTCTACGATCCGCTGCACCAGCAGATCTACGAGACTGCGGCCAAGCTCATCACGTCGGGCAAGCAGGCGACGCCCATCACACTCAAGACCTTCTTTGACAAATCGGAGCCGATCGATGCCGGCCTGACGGTGCCGCAATATCTGGGACGGCTTGCCGCCAATGCTGCCACCATCATCAACGCGCGCGACTACGGACGCACCATCCACGACCTCGCCACCCGTCGGCAGCTGATCCTGATCGGCGAGGACATGGTCAACGTCGCCTTCGACTCGCCGGTGGACTTCCCGCCGAAGGAGCAGATCGAGGAGGCCGAGACGCGCCTGTTCGCGCTCGCCGAGACCGACAAATATGGCCAAGGCTTTCTCGGCTTCAATACCGCACTCACCAACGCCATCGACATGGCCGGCAACGCCTACAAGCGCGACGGCAACCTGTCCGGCATCTCGACCAAGTTCGTCGGCCTCGACAACAAGATGGGTGGGCTGCAGTCGTCCGACCTGATCATCCTCGCGGGCCGTCCATCGATGGGCAAAACGGCGCTCGCCACCAACATCGCCTTCAACGTGGCACGCTCGCGCCTGCGCTCGCTTACAGAGCGACCTGACCTACCACCCGACGATCCAGGCCACGACGGCGGCGTGGTTGGATTCTTTTCGCTAGAAATGTCGGCCGAGCAGCTCGCCACCCGCATCCTGTCGGAGCAGGCCGGCATCGGCTCCGAGAAGATCCGACGCGGCATGATATCCGAGCAGGAGTTCAAGCAGCTGGTCGCAGTCAGCCAGGAAATGGCGGCGATCCCGCTCTACATCGACCAGACCGGCGGCATATCGATTGCCCAGCTCTCTGCCCGCGCCCGCCGCCTCAAGCGCCAGCACGGCCTCGGCCTGGTCATCGTCGACTACCTCCAGTTGATGACCGGCAACTCCAGCAAGAGCGACAACCGTGTTCAGGAGGTCTCGCAGATCACGACCGGACTCAAGGCGCTGGCCAAGGAGCTGAACGTTCCGATCATCGCCCTGTCGCAGCTCTCGCGTGCGGTCGAGAACCGCGAGGACAAGCGCCCGCAGCTCGCCGACCTGCGTGAATCAGGTTCCATCGAGCAGGACGCCGATATCGTCATGTTCGTGTTTCGCGAGGAATATTACGTTGAGCGCACCAAGCCAGCCGAAGGCACCGCCGAATTCCAAGAATGGCTGGCGAAAATGAGTATTATCAACGGCAAGGCCGAGGTCATCATCGGCAAGCAGCGGCATGGCCCGATCGGCACCGTGAACTTGCAGTTCGATGGTGCCGTTACCCGCTTCTCGGATCTTGCCAACGACCAGTATCTGCCGGAGCGTAGAGAGTGAAACTGAAGGATCAGCACGGCCCCGCCACAGCCCGCGCACGGCGCGCTGTTCCCTTGTCGGCGCGAGCGGTGCTGACCGTCGACCTCAATGCCTTGCGCGGCAACTGGGCACGCCTCAACCAGGCCTCGGGCCGCGCTGAATGCGCGGGCGTCATCAAGGCCGACGCCTATGGTCTCGGGATCGGGCCGATTGCCAAGGCGCTCACCAACGAGGGCTGCAAGACGTTTTTCGTCGCCTCGCTTGATGAAGGTCGCGTCGCCCGCGAGGTCCAGCCCGGCGCCACGGTCTATGTCCTCGACGGCTTGTTGTCCGGCGCCGAGCCGCACTATGCCGGCTTCGATCTGCGGCCTGTGCTCGGCAGCATCGCCGAGGTACGTGACTGGGCGGCCTATAGCCGCGCGCGCGGACGGCGCCTGCCGGCCGCGATCCACATCGACACCGGCATCAACCGGCTCGGCATGCCCGACTACGAGGTCGACCAGCTGGCCGCCGAGCCGGCGCTGCTCGAGGCCTTCGACCTCACCCTGGTGATGAGCCATCTTGCCTGCGCCGACACCCCCGACAGCCCGATCAACAACCTGCAGCGCCAGCGCTTCGAGAGCCTGCGCGCCAAGCTGCCGCCGGCACCAGCTAGTCTTGCCAATTCGGGCGGACTGTTCCTTGGACCTGCCTACCACTTCGACCTTGTACGCCCGGGCATTGCCCTCTACGGCGGCCGCGCGCACGAGGGCAAGCCCAACCCGATGCAAACGGTCGTCCGTCTCGCCGCCAAGATCCTTCAGGTGCGCGACCTCGCCCCCGGCGCCACCATCGGCTACGGTGCCACCTTCCGCGTCTCGCGTCCCTCGCGCATCGCCACCATTGCGGTCGGCTACGCCGACGGCTTCCTGCGCGCCTTGAGCGTGGCGACGGGCGAGGCCGGCCCGGTGGGCTTTGTCGGCGACTATCCGGTGCCGATCGTTGGCCGCGTATCGATGGATTTCATCACGGTCGACGTCACCGACGTGCCGCCAGAGCTAACCCGCCGCGGCGCCTGGGTGGAGGTGATGGGCGATCGCGTGACCGTCGACGACCTGACCGACCGGGCGGGGACGATCGGCTACGAGCTGCTCTCGCGCCTTGGTCCGCGCGTCTATCGCGTCTACGAGGAAGCGGAGAGCTGAGCCCTTGGCCAAGACCGCCCGTAGTAGCTTCGTTTGCCAGAACTGCGGGGCAGTGGCGTCGCGCTGGATGGGCAAATGCGCCTCCTGCGGAGAATGGAACAGCATCGTCGAGGAAGCCGACAGCACGCCCATGCCGGGCTCGGGGATGAGCAAGTCCGCCAAGGGCCGCATCGTCGTCCTCGAGACGCTAACGCACCCCGGCGACGACAAGATCACGCGTCTCGCAACCGGCCTCGCCGAGCTCGATCGCGTTACCGGTGGCGGCATCGTCCCGGGCTCCGCTCTTTTGATCGGTGGCGAACCTGGTATCGGCAAATCGACCCTGCTCCTGCAGCTCGCCGCCGCCTTCGCCAAGGCTGGCCGGCGCGCCGTCTATTTCACGGGCGAAGAGGCAGCCGCCCAGGTGCGCTTGCGCGCTGACCGGCTCGGCCTCGCCAAGGCACCGCTGGCACTCGCCAGCGAAACCAACGTATCCAACATCCTGGCGACGCTCGCCGACGGACCACATGCGGACCTCGTCGTCATCGATTCCATCCAGACTTTGTGGGCCGATGCGCTGGAAGCTGCACCCGGCACCGTCAGCCAGGTGCGCGCGGCCACGCAGTCGCTGGTGCGCTACGCCAAGGCACAGGGCAGCGCGCTGCTGCTGGTTGGCCATGTCACCAAGGACGGCCAGATCGCTGGCCCCAAGGTGATCGAGCACATGGTCGACACGGTGCTCTATTTCGAGGGCGACCGCGGCCATCCCTATCGCATCCTGCGCGCCGCCAAGAACCGCTTCGGCGCCACCGACGAGATCGGCGTGTTCGAGATGGCCTCCGACGGCCTGCGCGAGGTTGCCAATCCCTCCGAGCTGTTCCTGGGCGACCGGCTGGCGCGTGCTCCGGGCTCGGCCGTGTTCGCCGGCGTCGAAGGCACACGGCCGATCCTAGTGGAGATCCAGGCGCTGGTGGTGCCGTCGGGTCTGGGCACGCCACGGCGTGCGGTTGTGGGATGGGACAGCAACCGCCTGTCGATGCTGCTGGCGGTCATCGATGCGCGCTGCGGCGTCAGCTTTGCCCAGCACGACGTCTATCTCAATGTCGCAGGCGGTCTGCGCATCGCCGAGCCCGCCGCCGATCTGGCTGCGGCAGCCGCCCTGCTGTCGTCGATTTCAGGCGTGGCGCTCGACCCCGATCGCGTCACCTTCGGGGAAATCAGCCTGTCGGGGGCGGTGCGTCCGGCCGGCCACATGCTGACGCGGCTCAAGGAAGCCAAGAAACTCGGGTTCAAGCAGGCCGTCATCCCGGCCGCCGGCGATCTTGACGGCGGGCAGGTGAAGCTCAAACTTGCGCGCATTGACCACGTCAAAGGGCTCGCCGGGGCACTCGGGCTATAAATTCCATGCCGACATGCATCGACACCCCTGGCAGGCCGGGCCGAGTTGGGTTATCGGCCTGTTGTGGACAAGGACTAGCCAAAGGGTCGGGCGAGGCGCGCACTCGCTGCTGCCGAGGAAACAGACCATGACCGGTTTCGGCCTCACACTACTCGATCTTGCCTTGCTGGCGATCCTGGCCATCTCCGGCCTGGTGGCCATGTACCGCGGCCTGACGCGCGAGGTTCTCTCCATCCTGTCCTGGGTGGTGGCGGCTGGCGCCGTTGCCTACTTCATCAAGTATCACCGGGGTGTAGCCGAGGAACTCGCCAAGCAATTCTCCGATCCCGTTCAGACATCGCACATCTACATCGCCCAGGTGGCGATCGGCGCCCCGCTATTCGTAATCGTCCTGATCATCGTTCATCTGATCACATCGCGCATCTCCGACACCGTGCTCGACAGCCGGGTCGGGGCCATCGACCGCATCCTCGGGCTCGCCTTCGGCGTCGTGCGCGGGTTCGTGCTGGTGGTGATCCCCTACATGTTTGCCGTCTCCTTCGTGTGCAAAGAGAGCGTCTCCCGCTCCACAACTCAAGGTTGCAAGAAGGGAGAATTGCCGATGTGGGTGGAGAACGCCAAGTCCCTCACGCTGATCAGCAACACCAGCAGCACGCTGTTCTCCATCCTGTCGCGCTATGCACCGTCTCCTTCAATTGGGACTGGTGAACAACAGCAAGGCTGATTCCTTGCGAAACATAACAGTCGTATGAGCGCACCCCGTGGCCAGTGGTCGCCGCGTGGCCTATATGAGTGGCACTTTGCGGTGCGACCGCAGTCGCAGGACGGTAAGGCGGCGTGCGCGAGCCAGCGGGACGCAGGAGAGGCCGGCCATGATCCTTGGACGTGACGAGGGTGCTGCGCTGTCGAAACCCGACGGCGGCCCCGCGGATGATCGGTTGCGCGAGGAGTGCGGAGTGTTCGGCATCTTCGGCAATGATGATGCCGCGGCCCTGACGGCGCTCGGCCTTCACTCGCTGCAGCATCGCGGCCAGGAAGCAGCCGGCATGGTCACCTACGAGAACGGCCACTTCCACTCCGAACGGCGCCTGGGTCTGGTCGGCGACAACTTCAACAAGGCCGACGTGATTGGCCGTCTGACCGGCAGCAGCGCGCTTGGCCATGTGCGCTACTCCACCACCGGCGACACCATCCTGCGCAACGTGCAGCCCCTGTTTGCCGACCTCGACACCGGCGGCTTCGCTGTGGCCCACAACGGCAACCTCACCAACGCGCTGACCCTGCGCAAGGCGCTCATCTCCTCGGGCGCCATCTGCCAGTCGACCTCGGACACCGAGGTCATCCTCCATCTCATAGCCCGCTCCCAGCGCCGCCGCATCATCGAGCGCTTCATCGAGGCCGTGCGCCAGATCCAGGGCGCCTACTCCCTCGTCTGTCTCACCAACGACATGCTGATCGGCGCGCGCGACCCGATCGGCATCCGCCCGCTGGTGCTTGGCCGTCTCGGCTCTGCCTATGTGCTGGCCTCGGAGACCTGCGCACTCGATATCGTCGGCGCGGAGTTCATCCGCGAGGTTGAGAATGGCGAGATCGTCACCATCACCAAGGATGGCGTCGAGAGCCACCGGCCGTTCCCCATGCGGCCGGCGCGGCCCTGCATCTTCGAGTACATCTATTTCTCCCGGCCCGACTCCATCGTCGGCGGCCGCAACGTCTATGACATCCGCAAGCAGATGGGCATGCAGCTTGCCAAGGAGGCACCCGCGGTCAACGCCGATGTGGTGATCCCTGTGCCGGACTCGGGCGTGCCTGCTGCGATCGGCTTTGCCCAGCAGAGTGGTATTCCCTTCGAGCTTGGCATCATCCGCAATCACTACGTTGGCCGTACATTCATCGAGCCCGAGCAGCGCATCCGCCAGCTCGGCGTCAAGCTCAAGCACTCGGCCAATGCCAGCGCCGTGCGCGGCAATCGCATCGTGCTGATCGACGACAGCGTGGTGCGCGGCACCACCTCGAAGAAGATCGTGCAAATGATGTTCGAGGCCGGAGCCCGCGAGGTGCACATGCGCATTTCGAGCCCGCCCATCACGCATCCGGACTTCTACGGCATTGACACGCCGCGCAAGGACGAGCTGCTTGCCGCCAACATGAGCGTGGAGGAGATGCGTCAGTTCATGGGTGCATCCAGCTTGGCCTTCCTGTCGGTGGACGGCATCTACCGCGCGCTCGGACACGAGAAGCGCGATGCGCGAGCCCCGCAGTTCACGGACCACTGTTTTACCGGCGACTATCCGACCGACCTCGTCGACCAGAACGGCCGCGCCAGCTCCGACCAGCTCTCCTTCCTGTCGGAGGTGCGCTGACCGGCGCTGTCGACCCGTCCAAGGCCGCTTGCTGTGGGCCGAATGACATTTCGGTAACCTGCCGGACTCCGCGTATTTGCGCCACGGTTTGTCGCTATTTGCGCGCCAGATTGGCTCACCGGATCCGCCACCTCCAGGAGACGCCGCCATGACTTCCGCCGCCTCGCGCCTCGTGCTCGTCTGTGGCCTCGCGCTCGCCACGCTGCCGACGGGCGCCGGCGCAGTCACCTCCCAAGTCAACACTGGCGGTGCGGGCGGAGCCTACGAGGCGAGCTTCTGCCCCGCCCTGGTCGGCCAGCTCAAGCTGGCGCAGTTCGACTACAAGTGCACACCCTCGAGCGGTACGCGCGAGAACATGCAGCGCGTGCTCGCCGACCCGCACCAGCTCGGCTACGGCCAGCTCGACGTGTTCGTGCTGGAGGGCCGTGAATTGAAGGCCGACACCGCCTTCGCCATCGCCCGCCAGGACGACGCGCGCGAGTGCGTGTTCGCCGTCACGCGCAACAAGGACATCGCCAATTGGGGCCAGCTCGCGGCCTACGCCGACAAACTGCGCTTCATCCTGCCGCCGGCCGGCTCGGGCAGCGCCGGCACTTTCCAGTTTCTGCGCAGCATCGATGCCGATGGGCTGGGCAATGCCAAAGCCGTCAGCAACGCCGCCTCAACGGAGGACGCCATCCGCGAGGCGCTGTCGGCCGATGATACGGTGAGCCTGTTCGTGCAGTTCGCCGACCCAGACAATGCGCGCTTCGATCTCATTCGCAACCTTGGCGGCCACCTGGTGGCGGTGATCGATCGCAACATCCTGCGCCAGGAGGTGGGTGGCAAGAAGGTCTACTTTGCGCAGGAGACGCAGGTCGAGAACGCGCAGTGGATCAAGCAGGGTCGCAAGCTGGTCACCGCCTGCACGCCGGTGGTGTTGTTTACCGGCAATCCCGATCGCGTGCAGGGCGAGCAGGCCAAGAAGGACCACGCAGACCTGATCCGCACGGTGGGCGGTCTCAAGGCGGGCGAGCTGTTGCCGAGCGAGCCGCTGTTCCAGCGCCTCATCAAGCGCACTAAGGAACTGTCAGCCGTCAGCACCGAGAAGCTGCTGGAGGCGACTGAGGAGGCCCGCCAGAAGGCCCGGCCCTATACCGAGAAGGCGCTGGAGACCGCCAAGGAGACCGTCGAACAGGCCAAGCAGGCGACCGAACGCGCGAGCGAAGCCGCCAAGCCCTACATCGACAAGTCCAAAGAGGCGGCGCAGAAGGCCTACGAGGACGCGCTCAAGACCGCCAAGGACCTAATGGACAAATCCAAGTCCGAGCC
>DASTOW010000394.1:0-11674 GCA_035762425.1 Hyphomicrobiaceae bacterium
CGCCTTTTTGGGCGTGGGCAGAAGTTTGCCGATCTCTTGGGCAACCTGCTCGATCGGAGCCATTCCATCGACCGAGCGTAAGTTGCCTTTGCAGAAGTAATATCCGGTTAAGGGTGCAGTATCGCGATAGTATGCCAGCAGCCGGTTGCTCACGGTTTCGGCAGTGTCGTCGTCGCGGCGCGTGAACTCGGTGCTGCCGCACACGTCGCACGTCCCTCGTACCTTCGGGCGCTTGAAGCGATCGTGATAGCCCTCGCCGCACTTGGCGCAGGTAAAGCGGCCGACCACGCGCTCGATGAGCTTGTTGTGATCGACCTTCAGTTCAATCACCGCATCTAATTTGCGCTTCTTGTCGGCGAGTAGCTTGTCGAGGGCCGCCGCCTGAAGCAGCGTGCGTGGAAACCCGTCGAGGATGAAGCCGTTCTTGGCGTCTTCTTGATCAATGCGCTCAGCGATAATGCCGATCACCACGGCGTCGGGCACCAGGTCGCCCTTGTCCATGATGGCCTTGCACTTGCGGCCCATCTCGCTGCCGTTCTTGACAGCAGCGCGCAACATGTCGCCGGTGGAGAGTTGCACAAGCCCACGCTCGGCGGCGATGGTCTTGCTTTGAGTGCCCTTGCCCGCTCCCGGTGGCCCCAGCAGGATCAGGTTCATCACCGCCTCGTCGCGCCTCTGAGCTTCGCCTTCTTGATCAGACCTTCATACTGATGCGCCAGCAGATGGCTCTGGATCTGCGCCACCGTATCCATCGTCACGCTGACCGCAATCAGCAGGGATGTGCCGCCGAAGTAGAACGGCACCGCGGCGTAAGAGATCAGCAGTTCCGGCAGCACGCACACGATGGCCAGATAGATGGCGCCGACCACCGTGATGCGCGTCAGCACATAGTCGATGTACTCGGCCGTCTTGGCGCCGGGCCGGATACCCGGCAGGAACCCGCCGTACTTGCGCAGGTTGTCGGCCGTCTCCTGCGGATTGAACACGATGGACGTGTAAAAGAAGGCGAAGAACACGATGAGCGCTACGTAAACGGCAAGATAGAGCGGTTGGCCGCGGCCGAGCGAGGCAACGATGGCATTCAGCCACTCGACGTTGGAGCCCTGCGCGAACTGCGCCACCGTGATCGGCAGCAGCAGCAGCGAGGAGGCGAAGATCGGCGGAATGACGCCCGACGAATTGAGCTTCAGCGGCAGATGCGAGGCATCGCCCTGGAACATCCGGTTGCCCATCTGCCGCTTGGGATACTGGATGAGCAGGCGGCGCTGCGCACGCTCGACAAAGACGATGCCCGCCACCGTGGCCAGCATCAGGAACAGAAGGGCAAACACCAGCGGCCAGGAGATGGCGCCCTGCCGCGACAGCTCGAGCAGGCCGGCCAGCGCGCTGGGCAGGCCCGCGACGATGCCGGCCATGATGATCAGCGACGTGCCGTTGCCGACGCCGCGCGCGGTGATCTGCTCGCCGAGCCACATTAGGAACATGGTGCCGCCAACCAGCGTCACCACCGTCGAGATGAGGAAGAACGGCCCGGGCTCGATTACCACGCCGGGCGAGCCCTGCAGTCCGTAGGCAATGCCGTAGGCCTGCAGCGAGGCCAGCAGCACCGTCAGGTAGCGGGTGTACTGGTTGATCTGCTTGCGGCCCTGCTCGCCTTCCTTCTTGAGCGCTTCCAGCGTCGGCACGACACTGGTCATCAGCTGCATGATGATGGAGGCCGAGATGTAGGGCATGATGTTGAGCGCAAAAATCGCCATGCGCTCGACGGCCCCGCCGGCAAACAGGTTGAACATGCCAAGGATGCCGGACGACTGGGCCTTGAAGGCGTCGGCAAAGGCCTGCGGATTGATGCCGGGGATCGGGATGTAGGTGCCGAGCCGGTACACGAGCAAAGCGCCCAGCGTGAACCAGAGGCGCTTCTTGAGGTCCTCGGCCTTGGCGAAGGCCCCGAAATTCAGGTTCGAGGCAAGTTGCTCGGCAGCGGAAACCATCGCATTTCTCCCTGACCCGGGCGTAGCGGAACGTTAAGGCCGCCCGCCTGGGCCGCAAGGCTGCTCCAACATGGGGCCGGCCACCCTGATGTGCAAGCCGGTAGGCCAGATCGCAGACCTGCGGCTAAGCGCCCAATGCGGATCTGATTGGCGGCCGGTGCACGCAAGCACCAGCCCTCCGCAAGGCTCTATTCTTCGCTCGCCGCTGGTTTGGCCTTGACGGCCTTGGCCTTTTTGGCCGCGGACTTCTTGCGCTTGGCTTCGTCGGCGGGCAGCACCTTCTTCTCGATCAGCTTGATCGAGCCGCCGGCCTTCTCGACCGCCGCCTTGGCCGAAGCGGTGGCGTGATTGACGGTCAGTTGCAGGGCGGCCTTCAGCTCACCCTCGCCCAGCAGGCGAACGCCATCATGCGCACGGCGCACCAGGCCGGCAGCTATCAGCGCTGCCAGGTCGACCGGCTTCTTGCCATCGAGCGCGCCCGCGTCAACTGCGGCCTGCAGGCGGCCGAGATTGACCTCGTTGTAGACCTTGCGATTGAGCTTATTGAAACCGCGCTTGGGCAGGCGCCGATGCAGCGGCATCTGGCCGCCTTCGAAGCCGCCCAGACGCACGCCGGAGCGCGCCGTCTGACCCTTGCCGCCGCGGCCGCCCATCTTGCCCATACCGGAGCCGATGCCCCGGCCGATGCGCACGCGCACCTTGCGCGAGCCGGCATTGTCCTTGAGTTCGTTGAGCCGCATAACAGCCAGATGCTCCGCTTACTTCGCCTTCTCGTCGACCAAGCGCACGAGGTGGCGAACCTTGTTGATCATGCCGCGCACGGCAGGCGTGTCCTCGAGCGTGGACTCACGCCCGAGCTTGTTGAGGCCCAGACCGATCAGGGTCTGCTCCTGGACCTGCGGACGGCGGTTGGGGCTGGCGATCTGTTTGATCGTTACCGTTTTGCCCGACTTCTTCGCTGCCATGACTGCTCACCCTGTCGAACCGTAGCCGGCCCGCTCCTCACGCCGCGTCGGCGGCTTCGCCGTCGCTCGAGCCGTCGCGGCGACGCGCCACGATTTCGCTCACCTTCTTGCCGCGCCGGGCCGCCACCGCGCGCGGGTTTTCCTGCCCCTTGAGGGCATCGAATGTGGCGCGAACCATGTTGTAGGGGTTGGTGCTGCCGAGCGACTTGGCCACCACGTCGTGCACGCCCAGCATCTCGAACACGGCGCGCGTCGGGCCGCCGGCGATGATGCCCGTGCCGGGAGGTGCGGAGCGCAGCACCACCTTGCCAGCACCGTGCCGGCCTTCCGAATCATGGTGCAGGGTGCGGCCCTCGCGCAGGGGCACGCGCACCAGACCGCGGCGCGCCGCCTCGGTCGCCTTGCGGATCGCCTCCGGCACCTCGCGCGCCTTACCGTGGCCGAAGCCGACGCGGCCCTTCTGGTCGCCGACCACCACCAGCGCGGCAAAGCCGAAGCGCTTACCGCCCTTCACGACTTTGGCGACACGGTTGATGTGCACCAGCTTGTCTTTGAACTCGCTGTCGCGCTCCTCGCGGTCGCGACCCCGGTCTCTTTGCGGACGAGCCACCTTGATTGCCTTTCCCGTTAGAAGCTGAGGCCGCCTTCGCGCGCGCCGTCTGCCAGAGCCTTGATGCGGCCGTGATAGCGGTAGCCGCCACGGTCGAACACGACATCGCCGACGCCGGCCTTGACCGCTCGCTCCGCCAGCAGCTTGCCGACTGCGGTTGCGGCAGCCTTGTCAGCTCCGGTCTTGAGCTTGGACTTCATATCCTTCTCAAGCGTCGACGCGGCGGCCAGCGTGTGGCCCTTCACGTCGTCGATCACCTGAGCGTAGATATGCTTGGACGTGCGGTGCACCGAGAGGCGCGGCCGCCCGGTGCTGTTGGCACGAAGGGCCTTGCGCACGCGGCGCTTGCGGCCATCAAATTGCGTGACATTGCCGTGCATGGCGACCTACTTCTTCTTGCCTTCCTTGCGGTGGATGTACTCGCCCTGGTAGCGAATGCCCTTGCCCTGGTAGGGCTCGGGCGGGCGAGAGGCGCGAATGTCCGCGGCGACCTGGCCGACCTTCTGCTTGTCGACGCCGGACACCGTGATGATTTCCTGCTTAGCACCGGCCACCTTGACCTCGATGCCAGCCGGGATCTTGTGGACCACGTCGTGGCTGAAGCCGATCTGCAGCTGCAGGCTGTCCTTGCCCTTCATGGCAGCGCGGAAGCCGACGCCGTGGATCTCCAGCGTCTGCGCGTAACCCTTGGTGGTGCCGTCGATCAGGTTGACGATCTGGGTGCGCGCCATGCCCCACATGGCGCGCGCCTGATTGGTCTCCTCGCGCGGAGCCACGCTGATGCCGGTCGCCGTCTTCTCGACAGTGACGGCCTCCGGGCAGGTGAAGGACAACTCGCCCTTCGGGCCCTTCACCTTGACCGTTTGGCCGGACACCGTGGCCGTCACACCCGACGGCACCGGAACCGGCTTTTTGCCAATGCGCGACATGGTCAGTTCCTACCTCTAGCTCCGCGGCCCACAGGGCTCGTCAGAAGATGTTGCACAGGATCTCGCCGCCCACATTCTCCTCGCGGGCACGCGAGTCCGACATCACGCCCTTGGGCGTCGACAGAATCGACACGCCGAGACCGTTGGCGACGTTGGTCAAATCGCGCACGGCCGAGTAGACGCGACGGCCAGGCTTCGATACGCGCTTGATCTCGCGAATGGCCGGCTGGCCGTTGGCATACTTCAGCTCGATCTCGAACTCCGGGGCGCCGCCCTTGTGTTCGACACGCGCGTAGCCGCGGATATAGCCCTCGTCCACCAGCACGTCCAGCACGCGCTCGCGCAGCTTGGAGGTGGGGGTCGACACCTTCGGCCGGCGGCGCATCTGCGCGTTGCGGATGCGGGTCAGCATATCGCCGAGCGGATCGTTCATACGGGTCGTCCCTCCTACCAGCTCGACTTGACCATGCCGGGGATCAGGCCCTGGCTTGCCAGTTCGCGCAGCATGTTGCGGCACACCTTGAGCTTGCGATAATAGGCGCGCGAGCGCCCCGTCAGCTCGCAGCGGTTGCGGATACGCGTCTTCGAAGAGTTGCGCGGCATCTGCGCCAGCTTGAGGCGCGCGGCGAAGCGCTCCTCGGCGGGCTTCGACTTGTCGGCGGCAAGATCCTTCAAGCGCTTGCGCTTGGCCGCGTATTGCGCGACCAGCTTGCGGCGGTGGTTGTTCTTGTTGACCGAACTCTGCTTGGCCATGGTGTCGAGCCCTAGGTGCGGAACGGGAAGTTGAAGCCGCGCAGCAGCGCGCGGGCTTCGTCATCGGTTTTGGCGGTGGTGCACACGATCACGTCGAGACCCCAGATCTGGTCGACCTGATCGTAGTCGATCTCGGGGAACACGATGTGCTCCTTGAGGCCCATGGCGAAGTTGCCGCGACCGTCGAAGCTCTTCGGGTTGAGCCCCCGGAAGTCCTTCACGCGCGGCAAGGCAATCGTCACCAGGCGGTCGATGAACTCGTACATGCGGTCGCCACGCAGCGTCACCTTGGCACCGATCGGCATGCCGTCGCGCAGCTTGTAGACGGCGATCGACTTGCGGGCGCGAGTCACCACCGGACGCTGGCCGGCGATCATGGCCAGGTCCTTGGCCGCGGCATCGACCTTCTTGCGGTCGTTGACCGCCTCGCCGACACCCATATTCAGGACGATCTTCTCGACCTTGGGGATCTGCATGCGATTCTTGTAGCCGAAGTCCTTGGCCATCTCTTCGCGCACCACCTTCTCGTAGTGCATCTTCATGCGCGGCTTGTAGTCCTTGGGGCGCGGCGCAGCAGCTGGCTGGGCCTCGCCCTTGCCAGCCTTGCCCTTGGCAGCAGCCTTGCCGGCCGCCGCCTTGTCGGGCTTGCCCTGCTTGTCTGGCTTCGGGCCGCCGCCTGCCGGCTTCTCGGCCTTGCCTGCCTTTGCCGGCTTTTCCTTCTCGGCCATGGCTATCTCTTCTCCGAGATCACTTCACCGGACCGCTTGGCGATCCGCACTTTGCGTCCGTCCTCCAGGGTCTTGAAGCCGACGCGGGTCGGCTTGCCGTCCTTGGGGTCCTCAAGCGCCAGGTTAGACAGGTCGATGGACGCCTCCTTGGAGACGATGCCGCCCTGCTCCTGCGCGGTCTGCTTCTGGTGCCGGCGCACCATGTTGACGCCGCGCACGAGGGCACGGCCCTCCTTCGGCATCACCTGGAACACCTCGCCGCGCTTGCCCTTGTCGCGGCCGGCCAGCACGATGACGTTGTCACCCTTCTTGATTTTGGCGGCCGACATTACAGCACCTCCGGCGCGAGGCTGACGATCTTCATGTGGTTCTTGGACCTGAGTTCGCGGGTGACCGGCCCAAAGATGCGTGTGCCGACCGGCTCGCCCTGCGGGTTGATCAGAACCGCCGCGTTGCGGTCGAAGCGGATCAGCGACCCGTCGGGACGGCGCACGCCTTTGGCAGTGCGCACCACCACGGCCTTCATCACCTGGCCCTTCTTGACGCGACCGCGCGGGATGGCCTCCTTGATGGTGACGACGATGGTGTCGCCGATGGTGGCATACTTGCGCTTGGAGCCGCCCAGCACCTTGATGCACTGCAAGCGGCGCGCGCCGGAATTATCGGCCACGTCGAGATTGGTCTCCATCTGGATCATCGGACCAGTCCTTGTCCTGCAGTCATCGTCTTAAGCTCTAACTCGTTCCTGATCGGAGCCGGCGCGCGGCCGGTCTCAAACCTTTTCCTTGAGCACGACCCAGCGCTTGTTCTTGGAGATGGGTGCACTCTCCTGGATGCGCACGATGTCGCCCACCTTGAAGGTGTTCTCCTCGTCATGCGCATGGAATTTCTTGGACCGGCGCACGGTCTTCTTGAACAGCGGATGCGTGTAGCGGCGCTCCACCTGGACCACGACGGTCTTGGCGTTCTTGTCGGAGACCACCACACCCTGCAGAATACGCTTCGGCATCTCTCAAGCCCCTTTACGTCCGCTGTCCTGGCCATTGCGCTTCTGCGACTGCACCGTCTTGACGCGGGCGATGTCGCGGCGCACCTCGCGCACCCGCGACGTGTTCTCAAGCTGGCCCGACGCGCGCTGGAAGCGCAGATTGAACTGCTCTTTCTTCAGCTTGGCCAGCTGCTCGTCGAGCTGGTCGGGCGTCATGCCGCGCACTTCCTCAGCTTTCATCTCATTGCCGCGCCTGCAGGCGCGCTCCTCGTAAGCTCTAACTCTGGCGCGCAACGACGCGCGTCTTGATCGGCAGCTTGGCGGCGCCGAGCAGCAGTGCCTCGCGCGCCACCGCATCCGTCACGCCGTCGAGCTCGAACATGATGCGGCCGGGCTTGACGCGGGCTACCCACAGCTCGGGCGCACCCTTGCCCGAGCCCATGCGAACCTCGGCCGGCTTCTTGGTCACCGGCACGTCGGGGAACACGCGGATCCACACCCGGCCGGCACGCTTCATGGCACGCGTGATGGCGCGCCGGGCCGCCTCGATCTGCCGGGCGGTGATGCGATCCGGCTCGACAGCCTTCAGGCCATGCGAGCCAAAATTCAGCTCGGTACCACCCTTGGCCTTGCCATGGATGCGGCCCTTGTGGGCCTTCCGATACTTGGTACGTGCGGGCTGCAGCATCG
Organism: Hyphomicrobiaceae bacterium; assembly: GCA_035762425.1. GTDB lineage: Bacteria > Pseudomonadota > Alphaproteobacteria > Rhizobiales > Hyphomicrobiaceae > AWTP1-13. The sequence continues at coordinate 7,655 of DASTOW010000394.1, forward strand.
CTGTCTAACCTTCCTCAAGCCTTCGCCGCTTCGCCCTGCCGGTCGCCGGACCAGCCGCCGCCGTCACGGTCGCCGCGATCACGGCGACGTCCGCCGCCACCGCCTTCTTGGGCTTCCAGCGCGCGCTTCTCAGCGGCCAGCGGATCATGCTCCATGATCTCGCCCTTGAAGATCCATACCTTCACGCCGATCACGCCGTAGGCGGTCTGCGCCAAGCCGTAGCCAAAATCAATGTCGGCGCGCAGCGTGTGCAGCGGCACGCGACCCTCGCGGTACCACTCAAGACGAGCGATTTCGGCGCCGCCGAGCCGGCCGGAGCAGTTGATGCGAATACCGAGCGCGCCGAGCCGCAGTGCCGACTGCACCGAGCGCTTCATGGCGCGCCGAAAGGCGACGCGGCGCTCGAGCTGCTGGGCGATCGTCTCGGCCACCAGCGTGGCGTCGATCTCGGGCTTCCTCACCTCGACGATATTCAGATGCACCTCGGAGGCCGTCAGCTTGGCAAGCTCGCCGCGCAGCTTCTCGATATCGGCGCCCTTCTTGCCGATCAGGACGCCCGGACGGGCCGTGTGCACCGTCACGCGGCACTTCTTGTGCGGCCGCTCGATCACCACTTTGGAGATGCCGCCCTGACGGCGCTGCTTCATGATGTGCTCGCGGATCGCCATGTCCTCGTGCAGCAGCTTGCCGTACTCGCCGCGACTGGCGAACCAGCGGCTGTCCCACGTGCGATTGATGCCGACGCGAAGCCCGACCGGATTGACTTTGTGACCCATTACTCGGTTTCCTTCGCTGCAGCCTGCTCGACCTGCTTGACGACCACGGTCAGCTGGGCGAACGGCTTCTCGATCTTGCTCATGCGGCCACGGCCCCGGGCGTGGAAGCGGCGGATCACCAGGTTCTTGCCGACGTAGGCCTCGGCCACCACCAGCTCGTTGACGTCGAGGCCGTGATTGTTCTCGGCATTGGCGACCGCCGACATCACGCACTTCCTGACGTCCTGGGCGATGCGCTTGCGCGAAAACTCCAGGTCGGACAGCGCCGTGTCCACCTTCTTGCCGCGGATCATCTGCGCCACCAGATTGAGCTTCTGCGGCGACACGCGCAGATTCTTGGCCACCGCCTGGGCGTGACTGTCGGGGAGTTTGCGCTCGCGCTTGGCCTTGCCCATCTTATTTCCCCTTCACCGCTTTGCGGTCGCCGCCGTGGCCATAGAAGGTCCGGCTCGGCGAGAACTCGCCGAACTTGTGGCCGATCATGTCCTCGGTCACGTTGACCGGCACGTGCTTCTGGCCGTTGTAGACGCCGAACGTCAGTCCGACGAACTGCGGCAGAATGGTCGAGCGCCGGCTCCAGATCTTGATGACCTCGTTGCGACCGGACGAACGCGACTTCTCCGCCTTCTTGAGCAGATAGCCGTCGACGAACGGGCCTTTCCAGACTGAGCGTGACACTTTCAGCTCCTCACTTGGATGCGTGACGCGGCCGGACAATGAACCGGTCGGTCGCCTTGTTCTTGCGCGTCTTGGCACCCTTGGTGCTCTTGCCCCACGGGGTCGCCCAGTGCTTGCCGCCCTTGGTGCGGCCGCCATTGGGGTGATCGACCGGGTTCATGGCGATCGAGCGCACGGTCGGGCGGGTGCCGCGCCAACGCGTGCGCCCGGCCTTGCCGGTCGACTCGTTGAGATGGTCCGGGTTGGACACCGCACCGACCGTGGCCATGCACTCGGCGCGCACGCGGCGCGTCTCGCCTGAGTTGAGGCGCAGGATGGCCCAGCCCGAGTCGCGACCGGCCAACTGGCCGTAGGTGCCGGCCGAACGGGCGATCTTGCCGCCGCCGCCCGCCTTCAACTCGATATTGTGCACGATCGTGCCGATCGGCATGGAAGCGAGCTGCATGGCGTTGCCGGGCTTTACGTCGGCTTTCACACCCGACACCACCATGTCGCCAACAGCCAGGCGTTGCGGCGCCAGAATGTAGGCATGCGTGCCATCCTCGTACTTCAGCAACGCGAGGAAGGCCGTGCGGTTGGGATCGTACTCCAGACGCTCGACCTTGGCCGAGATGTCGTGCTTGCTGCGCTTGAAATCGACCTTGCGATAGGCCTGCTTGTGGCCGCCGCCGATGTGCCGGGTGGTGATGCGCCCGAAATTGTTGCGACCGCCGGACTTGGTCTTGCCCTCGGTCAGCATCTTGATGGGCGCGCCCTTCCACAGATGGCTGCGATCAACCAGCACGAGCTGACGCAGGCCCGGCGTGGTGGGACGGAAGGTTTTGAGTGCCATGGCCGCCTCTCCCCTACAGGCCGGTCGTCACGTCGATGGTGTGGCCCTCTTCGAGGGTCACGACCGCGCGCTTGACGTCGCTCTGCAGAGCGCGAATGTTCTTGAAGGTCTTAAGCTTGCCCTTGCGGACCTGCGTGTTGACGGCCTTCACCTTGACGTTGAAGAGCGTCTCGATCGCAGCCTTGATCTCAGGCTTGGACGCATCGCGCGCCACCTTGAAGATCACCTGGTTGTGCTCGGACACCAGCGTCGACTTCTCGGTGATGACCGGCGCGCGAATGATGTCGTGCGCGTCCTTCTTCTTGTGCTTCTTGCTCATTTGAAGCGCGCCTCCAGCGCCTCGACGGCCGCCTTGGTCAACACCAGGTTCTTGCGGCGCAGGATGTCGTAGACGTTGATGCCCTGCACCGGCAGGACGTCGATGTTGGGAATGTTGCGTGCGGCGCGGGCGAAACCGGGCTCGATCTCGGCACCATCGATGATCAGCGCATTGGTGAGCTCAAGCTTGCCGAACTGATCCTTCAGGCCCTTGGTCTTGCCATCGGTCGACTCGGCTTTGTCCAGCACCACGATCTCGCCAGCCTTGGCCTTGGCGGACAGCGCATGCCGCAGCGCCAGGGCGCGAACCTTCTTCGGCAGCTCGATGGCGTGGCTGCGCGGCTTGGGGCCGAACACCTTGCCGCCGCCGCGCCACTGCGGCACCGACTTGTCGCCGTGGCGGGCGCCGCCGGTGCCCTTCTGCTTGTACATCTTCTTGCCGGTGACCGTAACTTCCGAGCGGTCCTGGGCATGATGCGTACCGGCCATGCGCTTCAGCATCTGATAGCGCACCATGCGATGGATCAGGTCGGTGCGCGGCTCCAGGCCAAAGATCGCATCGTTGAGATCGACCTCGCCCGCGCTGGTCGCGTCCAGCTTCTTGACGGTGGCTTTCATCACTTCTGCTCCGCGCTGGCTTGAGCCTCGGCCGGGGCGCTGCCCTTGCGGAACGAACCGGGCTTGGGCGCATCGCTCGGCAGCGGCCGCTTGACGGCATCGCGCACCAGCACCCAGCCGCCCTTGCTGCCGGGCACGGCGCCGCGCACCAGGACCAGGCCGCGCTCCTTGTCGGTCTGCACAACCTCGAGGTTCTGCGTGGTGATGCGCGTGTCGCCCATATGGCCGGCCATCTTCTTGCCCTTGAAGACCTTGCCGGGATCCTGGCGCTGACCGGTCGAGCCATGGCTGCGGTGGGTGACCGAGACGCCGTGCGTGGCGCGCAAACCTCCGAAGTTCCAGCGCTTCATGGCGCCCTGGAAGCCCTTGCCCTGACTGGTGCCGGTCACGTCGACCATTTGCCCCTTGACGAAGTGGTCGGCGGTGATCTCCGCGCCCACCTCGATCAGGTTGTCGGCGCTGACGCGGAACTCGGCGAGCTTGCGCTTCGGCTCGACCTTGGCGACAGCGAAACTCGCGCGCTCGGCGCGCGTGACGCGGCTCGCCTTGCGGGTGCCGGCACCGAGCTGCAGCGCGGTGTAGCCGTTCTTCTCATCGGTGCGGTGCGCCAGCACCTGGACATTCTCAAGCTTCAGCACGGTGACCGGGATGTGCTCTCCGGCTTCCGTGAAGATGCGGGTCATGCCCACCTTCTGCGCTATCACTCCGGAACGCATGTTCCGTATTCCTTCCTAGGCTTGGAGCCTTACAGCTTGATCTCGACGTCGACGCCGGCCGCCAGGTCCAATTTCATCAGGG
>DASTOW010000395.1:0-4128 GCA_035762425.1 Hyphomicrobiaceae bacterium
CCTTGCACAAGATGCAATGGGTGCGCCACCACGACCGCTACGAGCCGCAAGCGCGGGTGGCTGGGCCGGCAGACGCCGCCTGCTGCAAGGCTGGCAGCTGAAGGTGGCCACCATGAACAACGCGAGGGCGAGTGGCAGGCCCATTGGTCAATGCGCCGGCAGCGGCCATGCCGTCGCTGCCGGCGCAGCCGACTGGCTCGGCCTGGCGGCCGCTCCCACCTTCGCGCTGATGGCGCTATGGACAGCGCTGTCGGGCGGACCGCCGGATGTGCTGTGTACGTCCAGGCACGATGCGTTCGCGCTCAACGCCATGGCCTTGATGTACGCGCTGATGAGCGCGTTTCACGCGACGCCATGGCTGCAGCGCATCGTTCGGCGACGGGCCAGCCCTCATCGGGCCCAAGCTGAGCTTGAGCAGCCCGCCCGCTAGCCCGCCCACCAACGGGCTGCGCGGGTGGCGCGGCCGATGGCCCGTCGATCACCGCCGGCGTCATTGCGCCTGGTCGGCGGCAAGACCCACCGCAGGCCGCGGCAACCAGATCGGGCTGCCGATGCTCGGCATGGTCTGGCGTCCCTGGCGCGCGTCAGCTGCGGCAGATGAAAGTCACGGTTCGGATGCGCCGCTCACTCAAGTTGCGCACCTGGTTGCGCATCATGTCGGCGGCGTCGCTGCCGAGCAGCTGGCGCAGACTGATTGGCGGCTTGACCGGCCCGGCCGCTTGCGCGGCCGCCGCCTTGAACCAGGCCTCGCCCTGCTCGGTCTGGTCGATCTCATCCAGGATGCGAAATCCCGCACCTTGCAGCAGGCTGCGCATCTGGGTCGGCGTGGCCAGATGGCTGATGGCTGGGTCGCGCGCCCACGGCACCGGGTAGTGCACTGCGCCGCCCTCGCCCTGCAGGATATCGTACACGGCAAAGATGCGGCCGGGCTTCAGGGCGCGATGCACGCCGGCGTAGACGCGATCCTTGGCGGCGATGTTCATCGCCATGTGAATGGTCATGGCTGCATCGAAGGATGCGGGCTCGCAGTCGAGTGCGGTCGCATCGCCCTGGCAAAACCGCACGCGCTGCGCAAGGCCGACCCAGCGCGACAATTCCTGCGCCGCCGCACAGAATTCCGGCGTCAGATCGATACCCGTGACTTGGCATGCGTAGACCTCGGCCAAGGTGCGCGCCGGACCGCCCAGACCGCTGCCGATATCGAGCACCCGCGCGCCCGCCTGCAATTCCATGCGTTGCGCCAGTTCGAGGGTGGCCTGTCGTCCGCGCACATGAAACTCGTCGACCGGCGCCAGGTCGGCCGTCGTCAGATGGGCGAGGTCCTTGCCGGCGCCCTGCAGAGCGCCGGCAATTTTGTCGGCCAGGCCGCCGATCGCGTAATGTTGCTCCACGCGATTGTGCATGACACATCTCCTCCGCCATCCCGGGCCAGCCACCTCTTCATGTTGCGGCCCAACTCTACTGGGTTTTGATGCTTGCAGCCTTGATCACGTCGGCCCAGGTCTGCAGTTCCGCCTTGATGTCGTCGGCGAATTGCTGCGGCGTACCGGCTACAGGCTCATAGCCCAGGCTCGCCAGCTGCTGGCGTACCTGCGGCTGCCCGATGATCTTTACGATCTCATGATGCAAGCGGGCAACGATGTGCTTGGATGTGCCGGTCGGAGCCAGCACGCCGACCCAGCTGTCGCCGACGATGCCGGGATGGCCGGCTTCGGCCATGGTCGGCACGTCCGGCAGCGCTTGCGCGCGCGTCTTGCTGGTGACCACCAGCGCCCGCACCTGGCCATCCTTGATTTGCGCAAGCCCTGCCGCAAGCGAGGTCACGCATACCGGCGTGTGGCCTCCAACCACGGACACGACCGAGGGACCGGCGCCCTGGAAGGGAACATGCGCCCAATCGAGATTGAGCGCGAGGCGCAGTTGCTCGCCGACCAGATGCGCCTGGGTGCCGAAGCCACCTGAGGCATAGCTGTATTTGCCGGGGCTGGCGCGCACCAGCTCGCCGAGCTCCTGCAAGTTGGCCGCCGCAACGGCGGGATGCGTGATCAGCACCGTGGTCGTGCGCGCGGCCAGCGTCACCGGCTCGAAGTCCTGCACCGGATCGTAGGCAAGTTTGGCGAACAGGCTGGGGTTGACGACGAACGAGCTGAACGCGAACAAAAGCGTGTGTCCGTCGGCGGCCGCCTTGGCGGCCTGGCCGGTGCCGTTGCTGCCACCCGCGCCGGCGATGTTCTCGACATAGACCTGCTGCCCGAGGCGCTCGCCGAGCTGTTGGGCAATCACCCGCGCCAGGATGTCGGTGCCGCCGCCCGGCGGAAAGGGAACGATGATGCGCACCGGCCGGGCCGGGTAGGCAGCTTCGGCCAGGGCAAGGGACGGCGCCACCGGTGAAGCAATGGCTGCGGCCGCCAGCTGCAAGGTGCGCCTGCGCGTGAGCATGATCGTTGTCCCTCCCGTGAAGTGTCGCTACCGGAACGTGCGTGCAGTTTGACGCTAGCTGCCCTGCTCTCCTTGCGCCATAGTATGCGACAGGCGAAATCCATACGTTTTGCATATGGCAATGGATCTCAGGCAGCTTCGCTACTTCATTGCGGTCGCCGAGGAAGGCCACATCACCCGGGCGGCCGAACGATTGGGCATGCAGCAGCCGCCGCTCAGCCAGCAGCTGAAGGCCATGGAGCGCGAACTCGATGTGCAGCTGCTGCGTCGCAAGCCGCGCGGGGTGGAACTGACGGATGCCGGGCGGGCCCTGCTTGCCGACGCGCGCGCCATGTGTGCCCAGCTCGATCGTGCCATCGACGCCACCAAGCGTGCCGCCCGCGGCGAGCAGGGCCGGTTGTGCGTGGCCCTCACGTCCACCACGCCGTTTCATCCGCTCGTGCCACGCTCCGTTCGCGCCTTTCGTGAAACCTGCCCGATGGTCGCGCTGACGGTGGAGGAGTGCCTCAGCAACGAGTCCATCGAACGGCTGCGCCAGCAAAGCATTGACGCGGCCTTCATCCGCACCTCGCTGTCGGAAGCCAACGAGCTCAGCGTCTACACGCTGCTGGAAGAGCCAATGGTGGCGGCGCTACCCAGCAACCATGCCTTGCTGCGGCGCCATGGCGACGCGGCCATCACCATGAAGCACCTGGCCGACGAGACGTTCATTCTCTATGGCCCGCCGGGAACCGGCATGTACGATGCAACCATTGCCGCCTGCCAGGCTGCCGGGTTCAATCCGCGCGTCGGCAACCTCGCTGCCTCCACGCAGCAAGCCCCGCGCATCGGCTCGACGCTGAGCCTGGTAGCCGCAGGCTTGGGAGTGACCTTCGTGCCCGCCTCGCTGCAACGCATGAACCTGGAGGGCGTTGCCTACCGTCGCATCAAGGGAGCCGCGCAGCCAAAGGCGGTGCTCAATATCGCGGCCCGACGTGGCGACCCCTCCGCGGTGGTGCGAAAATTCGTCAGCTTGGTGCGCAACGCGGCGAACGCCTACGCGCGCCACTGAACGGGCGATGCGCGCCGCTTGACGACACAGCGCCCCCGGGGCGCTTGCGATGGAGAGCCACGTTGGCGCAGAACATCTACGACACGCCAGCCTTCTTTGCCGGCTACAGCCGCCTCGATCGCTCGGTGCGCGGGCTTGATGGTGCGCCCGAATGGCCGGCGATCCGGGCGCTGCTGCCCGACCTGAGGGACAAACGCGTCCTCGATCTGGGCTGCGGGTTTGGCTGGTTTGCCCGCTGGGCCAGGACGGAGGGTGCTGCGCACGTGCTGGCCATCGACCTGTCCGAAAACATGCTGTCGCGGGCGAGAGCGGCAACCGGCGACACCGCCATCGACTATGTCAAAGCCGACCTGGAAAACCTCGAGCTTGCCGAGGCTGCTGTTGATTTTGCCTACAGCTCGCTCGCCTTTCACTACATCGAGGACTTCGCCCGGTTGGTGCGCACGGTCTACTGCGCGCTTGTTGTCGGCGCGCAGCTTGTTTTTAGCATCGAGCACCCGATCTACATGGCCTCGAGGCGACCCGGATGGATGACGCGGGACGATGGCCGCAAGACCTGGGCCCTCGACAACTACGCGACGGAGCGTGCGCGGACGACGGATTGGCTGGCCGAGGGCGTGGTCAAGCAGCACCGCATG
>DASTOW010000396.1:0-2954 GCA_035762425.1 Hyphomicrobiaceae bacterium
CATGCAGGCCAAACTGCGACACTGACGCATCGCCTGCAGCGCACATACATCTGCGACGCGAGTCACCAATTTCGTGTAGCAGGAATCAATATAGCGGGCAACGCACAGCGGATATCGTGCAACAGCAAACCTGTTCGCAACACACGTCGCTCGCGTGCCAATGGCGGGCGCGTTGCAACGGTCTGGATGGAATTGGCGGGGCGATGCCGCGCAGCCGCAAGGCCAGGTGCTGGCCGCGGCATGCGCGCGCTGACGTACGCATCGGAGCGGAGGGCCGCTCCAACGCGCCGGCGTCTACTTCAATTTGCGATTCTGCAGCCCCGCGGTGCGCGGGAGCCGACGCGGCGCCGTCTTGAAGGCCCGCTCGGTGGGACGGTATTGCAGGGCCAGGCTGCGCGCATCGCCCTCCGATCGGGCGAGGGCTGACGCAATGGTCAGCAAATGCTGCTGGCCTTCGAAATCGAGCTTGCGGAAGCGATCGGCCATCGCCTGCACACGATCCTCGACCGTGGCGACATGGTAGGCGGGAGCGCTCCCGCCGACAGCAGGGGCGCCAGCTGGTTCCGGAACATCCTGGGAAATCACGTCCTGGAAAAACCAGAGAACGGGAACGCCCAGCTTCTCCGCCACCTCGGTGAGCAGCAGGGCAGGTGCCTGATCGATGCCGTCCTCGTAGCGCTCATACGTGCCAGGTTCCACTCCCAGCTGTGCGGCGACGCTCTCAATTGTCAGACCCAGACGCGCCCGGCGCGCGCGCAGCCGATCGCCGACCAGCACCCAGATCGAGCGACCACATTGCGAGGATGGATCAGCCTCAACGATACGCTTCATCAAAGTTTCCCTCTCGTACAAACGCAAAGCACAAATCGACCAACGAAATCAGCAGTGGCGTCTGGTTCTGCTGTCAGGCCAAGGTCGTGTCGTGAATTGGCCGGCGCCAATCCACACTCCCTGTCCTCATCGGCAACCCGGAGCGTGTTGACCCCGGGCGCGATGGTGCTCCCCGCGTCCATCGACGGCCGCGAACATGCGGCGAGAAATGTTTGGCAACAAGACCGAACAGTCCCTGCAATTCTTCACATCGCCGTTTGTGGACAGAGCGCACCGATCCCATGTCTGACCGCAGATAAGCCATGATTGTCTGTCCATCGGTGCATGGCTCGCGCCGAGGTTGCAGCTCGTCAATGCAACCCGTCCACCCGGCCCGGGCAGGCCCAGGCGCGATCCTGGGCCTGTAAAGGGATCAGGTGTGAGCCGGCGGCGTGGTGTCGGTGTGACGCTGCCGCAGGCGCAGCGCAAAGCCCGCCATCAGGACACCGGCGGCAATGGCATAGGCGCCGATCGCCCAGACCAGGGCCAGCGCGCCGGCCCCCGGAGCAAACAGCACGGCAAGGCCGAACAACACCGAGATGGCGCCGGACAGGATCAACCACCACTCGTCCTGGATCTCCTTGCGCAGGCGGATGGCACCCGCGATCTCGAAGATGCCGATCATGAGCGCCCAGGCACCGATCAGCATCACCAGGGCGAAGGCGCTGATGCCAGGCCACGCGAAGGTGAGGACACCAACCGCCACGCCAAGAATGCCCACCAGAACGAGCCAGCCCGTCGAGGTGGACTTGTCGCTACCGGTCACCGCCGCGGTCAGGCACAAGATGCCATCCACAAAGGCAAAGGCGCCATAGAGCAACGTCAGCGCCAGAAGCGTTATGCCCGGCCAGAAGAACGCCATCACGCCGAAGATGACGCTGACGATGCCGCGCAAAAGAAGAAGCCACCAATTGCGGGCGAGCGCTTGCAGATCGTGGCCCATGAACATGGACAGCGGCATGCTTTCAGTTTGCATAGCCATGGTTTGTCTCCAGTGCGAGCGGCAGGGCTTTGCGCCCCAGCCGCAAAGGAAAATGTGCGTCGCACGAAGAAGACATCATCCGCAACGGACGGCCTATCGGGATTACCCCTGATAGCGAAGGAGGGTCGCACCCTAGGACGGGCGGTCTGCGGGCATCGCTGCGGCTCAGCGCACGTGGTCGTACCTATGCAACTCGACGCAGATCGAGTCCGCGACCTGCTTCTCGTTCTCGGTCTCCTTGAGCGTACCGTTGCCGTGGTCGACATGGCGTTGGCCGCAGCGGGCCGACTGCTCCGCCCTGGCCTTATCGACGATGGACGTGTCCGCCTTTGCCGGCTCGGGCTTGGCCGTCTCTGCCTTGGCCGGCTCTTTGATCGTCTCTCTGATGACCTCGGGCCGCGCCGGCACAGACAGGACGCGCACAGGGGTCGCCAAGTCATCTTTCAGCGAGCCCGTAGCCTGGCGGCGAACCAGCTCAGTGCAGCCGCCGAGCACGGCGGCGGAAGTTGCGCAAACGACGATCGCCAATGCTTTGCCCATGGCCGCGCCCCTTTGTGGACTGCGACCTAGCTATATGATTCCACCTGGCCTGCAGCCTCGGCCGGCCCGTCTGTGAACAACTTCGAGGCGTGCCGAATCGGGCGTGCTGATGCCAGCCATCGCCTGCTCGGGCGGCGGGCTCGGATCGAACCTTGCCACCTTAATCACATCAGGTGCCGACGGCGTCGCTCGTGCACTTCTTGACGTTGCTGGCCTTGGCGGCGCCGGCAAGCTTCTTGTCGGTCGCAGCCTTGGTGCAAGCGGCCGCCGCATCCTTCTCGCACTTCTTCATGAAAGAGTTCAGCGCCGCACCGGCGAGCTTCTTCTGGGCGGCGGTGGCCTTGCAGGTCGTGGTCTGGGCGTGCGCGGCGACGGCAAACACACCGGCGAGCGCGACGGCAATCAACAGGCGTTGCATGGGCAGGCTCCTTCAGGTTTCGCCCCACCAAAACAACGCTACAAAGGTCTCGTTGGTTCTCGCAAAGATCGCACACAGGCAAGGTTGCGGCTTCCTTACGGCAGCGCCGATGCAACTGCCCAACTCAGGCCGAGGCGATCAGGT
>DASTOW010000397.1:0-9301 GCA_035762425.1 Hyphomicrobiaceae bacterium
CGAGCGCCGCCGGTACCTGATTGAGGAAGATCGGCAGCAGCAGGATGAAGCCGGCCCCCAGGAAGGATCCGAGGATCGAGCCGAGCCCGCCGATGATCACCATGAACAGGAGCTGCAACGACCGGTTGATGTCGAATGCCAGCGGCTCCCACGCGCCAAGGTAGACGAACGCCCACAACGCGCCCGCCACGCCGACGATGAACGAGGACATCGCGAACGCGGTCAGCTTGGCATAGAGCGGGCGGATGCCCATCAGCTCGGCGGCGATATCCATGTCGCGGATCGCCATCCACTGCCGGCCCAGGTTGCCGCGCACCAGGTTCTTGGCCATGGTCGCGAACACCACCACGAACAGCAGGCACAGCAGGTAGCGTTCGATCGGCGAGTTCACCATCAACCCGAAGAAGTTGAGGTCGGGCGAGGACACCGAGCCCGAGGGCGCATAGTTGGTGAACCACTTCACCCTGAGGAACACCCAGTCGAAGAAGAACTGGGCGGCGAGCGTCGCCACCGCCAGGTACAGGCCCTTGATGCGCAGGCTCGGTATGCCAAACAGGATGCCGACGATCGCCGACATGAGCCCGCCGAGCAGGATTGACCAGAACACCGGCAGCGGCGGCAGCAAAATTTCCGTGCCGAGCCAGGCCAGCGGGATGTGCACGCCCGTGCCGAACTTGTAGGCGGAATAGGCGCCGATCGCCATGAAGGCGCCGCTGCCGAGCGAGATCTGCCCGCAGTAGCCGACCAGGATGTTCACGCCGATGGCTGCCAGCGACAGGATCAGGAACGGGATCAGGATGGCGCGCAGCAGGTAATCGGACCCGAGCGGCCAGACGTGGAAGGTAGCGAGCAGCGGCACGCCGAAGAATGCGAACGCCAGCAGCAGCAGCAGCGCTACCCGGTCCTGCCGGATCGGAAACACCGCCATGTCGGCTGCGTAGCTGGTCTTGAACTGTCCGGCCTCGCGATACAGCATGGTTTCACGCTCCGCGTGCAGGCAGTGGGCAGTAGGCAGTAGGCAGAAGCGGGTGGCCAGGCGCGGCCAGCCTGCCCGCGAAATTCGTTTGGTGATCCGGCTTCATTCTCTTCCAGCGCCAACTGACCATTGCCGACTGCCTACTACCTCTAGACTCGCTCGATAATGCGCTCCCCGAACAGGCCCTGCGGGCGCACCAGCAGCACCGCCAAGGCCAGCACGTAGGCGAACCAGTATTCGATGCCGCCGCCGATATGCGGCCCGAGGAACACTTCCGCGAGTTTCTCGCCGGCGCCCACGATCAAGCCGCCGACGATGGCGCCCGGCACCGAAGTGAACCCGCCGATGATCAGAACGGGCAGCGCCTTCAGCGCCAGGAAGGTGATGGAGAACTGCACGCCGAGCTTGGTGCCCCACACGGTCGCCGCCACCAGCGCGACCAGCCCCGCCACCAGCCACACCACGAACCAGATCCAGCTGATCGGGATGCCGACCGACTGCGCCGCGGCGTGATCGTCGGCCACCGCGCGCAGCGCGCGCCCCGTCTTGGTGTTCTGGAAGAAGATGGCGAGGCCGGCCACCAGGATGCCGGCGATCAGCCCACCCCAGACGTCCAGCTTGTTGACCAGGATGCCGCCCGGGAAAACACCCTCGAACAGGAACCAGGCGTCGGTCGGGAACAAGCGCAGCGGATACACATCGGAGCCGAAGATCATCTGCGCGGCACCTTCCAGGATGAAGGTGGCGCCGATGGTCGACATGAAAAGCGTCAGGCCGTCCTGGTTCACGAGCGGCCCCAGCACGTATCGCTCGATCAGCCAAGCGGTGATCGCCATGATGGCCCCGGCAAACAGCAGCCCGAGCACGATCGCCGCCCAGGTTGCAACCCCGCGGTGCACGAGGAAGTCGAGGCAGCGCACCAGCGCCAAGCCGGCCAGCAGCACCATCGCGCCCTGCGCGAAGTTGAACACGCCCGACGCCTTGAAGATCAGTACGAAGCCGAGCGCGACCAGGGAATAGAGCACGCCCGACAGCAGCCCGCCGATCAGGATTTCGAGAAACTGTCCGAACAGAACCACGCAGCTCTCCTCAGTGGGCAACGCCAAGGTATGCGTCGATCACCTTCTGATTGCTCTGCACCTCGGCCGGCGTGCCGTCGGCGATCTTCTGGCCGTAGTCCAGCACCACCACCCGATCCGACAGATCCATCACGACGCCCATGTCGTGCTCGATCAGGGCGATGGTGGTGTCGAAGCTGTCCTTCACGGTGAGGATGAAGCGGCTCATGTCCTGCTTCTCCTCGAGGTTCATGCCGGCCATCGGCTCGTCGAGCAGCAGCAGCTCCGGCTCCATGGCGAGCGCACGGCCGAGTTCGACGCGCTTCTGGAGGCCATAGGGCAGCTTGCCGACCGGCATCTTGCGGATGTGGGCGATCTCCAGGAAGTCGATGATGCGCTCCACCTCCTCGCGATGGCGAATTTCCTCGCGCTGCGAGAAGCCCCAGTAGATGGCCTGCGACAGCATACCCTGCCGCATCTTTAGCGTACGCCCGGTCATGATGTTGTCGAGCGTCGACATGCCCTTGAACAGCGCCACGTTCTGGAAGGTGCGGGCGATGCCCTGGCTGGCGGCGATGTAGGGCCGCATGTCGTGCCGACGCTTGCCCTTGAAGGTGATGGTGCCGTTCTGAGGGTGGTAGAAGCCGTTGATCACGTTCAGCATCGACGTCTTGCCGGCGCCGTTCGGGCCGATGATGGCGCGGATCTCACCCTTGCGGATGTCGAACGAGACGTCGCGCAGAGCCCGCACGCCTCCAAACGACAACGAAACGTTCTCCGCCGACAGAAGCACCTCGCCCGCTCCGGGCGCCTTGTTTGCTACCGGCTTCGGCTCGACATCGGCCTTCATTCGGCGGCCTCCTGCAGTGGCTCGGCCACGCGCCCGGGGTAGGACTTCATATCGACGATCCTGATATGCCCCTCGAGCACGCCCTTGCGACCGTCCTCGAACGTCACCTCGGTGGCAACGCGGCACTCCTTGGAGCCGTCGTACAGCGCCTTGATCAGCGGGCCATAGCGATCGGCGATGAACGAGCGGCGCACCTTGAGCGTACGCGTCAGCTCGCCGTCGTCGGCATCCAGCTCCTTGTGCAGGATCAGGAAGCGCCGGACCTGGGAAGCCGACATCTGCGGCTCGTCGGCCAGCGACTTGTTCAGCTCATCGACGCGCTTGGCCACCATCTCGTAGACCTGCGCATGCGCGGCCAGTTCCTGGTAGCTCGCAAACGACACGTTGTTGCGCTCCGCCCAGTTGCCCACCGCGGTCAGGTCGATGTTGATGAACATGGTCACGAAGTCGCGGCCATGCCCGAACGCCACCGCCTCGCGCACCTCGGGGAAGAACTTGATGCGGTTCTCGAGGTACTTGGGTCCAAACAGCGCACCGCTGTTGAGCCGGCCGACATCCTTGGCGCGGTCGATGATCTTCAGGTGCCCGCGCTGGTCGAAAAAACCGGCATCGCCCGTATGCACCCAGCCGTCGGCGGACTTGGCCTCCGCCGTCGCCTCGTCGTTCTTGTAGTACTTCAGGAATACGCCGGGGCTCTTGAACAGCACCTCGCCGCTGTCGGCGATCTTGATCTCCACGTCCGGACCCGGCTTGCCCACCGTATCGGGAAAGACCTCGCCGTCCGGCTGCAGCGTGATGTAGACGCTGGCTTCCGTCATGCCGTACAGCTGCTTCAGGTTGATGCCGAGCGAGCGATAGAAGCGGAACAGCTCCGGCCCGATCGCCTCGCCGGCCGTGTAGGCGACGCGGATCCTGGAAAAGCCCATTCGGTTCCTGAGCGGCGCATACACGAACAGGTCGCCCAGCCGATACAGCAGGCGATCCTTGAAGGCGACCTGCTTGCCATCGAGAATTGGCTCGCCGCTGCGGCGCGCCACACCGAGAAAGTAGTCGAACATCTTCTTCTTGATGCGGCCCGCGTCCTCCATGCGCACCATGATTTGCGTGAGCAGGTTCTCGAACACGCGCGGCGGCGCAAAGAAATACGTGGGCGCGATCTCGCGCCGATCCTCGATGATCGTCTCGGGGCTCTCGGGGCACGCCACGCACATGGCACCCGCATAGGCCTGGCCATAGGAGAAGATGTGGTCGCCGACCCACGCCATCGGCAAGTAGGCCAGCAGCGTGTCCTTGGTCGTGAAGTGGTCGAACAGGTTGCCGTTCTGCCCGGAGACGACGATGTTCCGGTGCGTCAGCATCACGCCCTTGGGACGGCCGGTCGTGCCGGACGTGTACAGCATCACGCTGACGTCCTCGCCCGTGCCCTTGGCGATCTCGTCCATCCACCAGCCGGCGGCTCCGGCGTTGCGGCGCAATTCCTCGCGCCCCAGGTTTTGCACGTGCTCGAAGGAATGCAGGCTCGCCGGATCGTAGTGGGCAAGCCCGCGCGGCTCATCGTAGATGACCTGCTTGAGCCGCGGCAGCTGGTCCGCCACCGAGATCACCTTGTCGACCTGCTCCTGGTTCTGGACGACGGCGAATTTCACCTCGGAATGCTCGAGCACATAGGCCATCTCGGCCGCCACCGAGTCCTGGTAGATTGGCACCGCGATGCCGCCCACGCTCTGCACGGCGGCGAACGTGGCGTAGAGCCTCGGCCGGTTGTCACCGATGATCGCCACCGCATCGCCGCGCTCGATGCCGAGCTTGCGCAGGCCGACGGCGAACAGGCGCACCTCATCGTGCAGCCGACCCCAAGTCCAGGTCTGCCAGATCCCGTAATCCTTGTGACGCAGGGCCGGCAGATCGCCGTAGCGCTCTGCATTGCGCAGCAGGAGCTTGGGTATCGTGTCAACCGCAGCAGACGCGGAGTCAGATTTGGCGGCAGCCGGCGCACCGATGGTGCTCACGGTGTCATTCCTCCCTTGTCAGCCCGAGCCACCCTTGGGGGTGGTCTTCATTGGCTACGGACAGCAGGCGCCCGCAGTTGCATGCTCGAACGGCAAAGCAGCCGGCTCGACGACTGTGGTAAACTAGACACAAATAACGGTGCTGCTCAACGCGATTTTGGACAGACAGAGCAGGTGTTATCTGGTACAATTATTAAGGCATTTCTGCTTGCCTGACTGTCATCAATTGGTCGGGCACTGCTTGGTCGAGGCTGACGATTAGGGAAAGCCTCTCATCCCTCGAAGCGGGACAGCTTCTCCACATCGACAATGCGGATGCCGCCGCGCTCGTTAACGAGCAGGCCCTCGGCTTCCAGCCGCAGCAGGCTCTTGTTGGCCACCTGGCGTGACACGCCGGCCAGCAGGGCCAGCTCTTCCTGCGTGATCTCGATGTAGCTCCTGGCGTTCGGATACAGCACCGGGTTGAGCAGCCAGGCGAGGTGTCGCGCGACCCTGGCAGTTGGGTCGTGCATGCGGTCGCATTCGATGGTGCCGATGAACTGCCCCATGCGCTCGTTGAACTGGTGCAGCAGGACGCGATTGAAGCCGGCGCTGGTCTCGAACAGCCACATGAAGGTGGCGCGATTCAACATGGCGAGCCGCGTATCGCGCAGCGCGACCAGGTCGTACTTGCGCTCCTCGTTCTTCAGCACCGAGCCTTCGCCGATCCAGCCACCCGCCCCGCCGCCCGCGAAAGTTATCGCCTTGCCGTCCGCCGAGATGGCGCTGATCTTGAGTAGGCCGCTGATCAGTCCGATCCAATAATCGAGCTTGTCGCCCCGATGGCAGATGTAGCTGCCGGCCGGGAAACGCCGCTCGGTGATGCCCTTCAGCGTGCGGGCAGCCTCGGCCTCGGTGAGCGCGTCGGCCCAGAAAGCGACTTTTCGAAGCTCCTCTATCGCGCTCACGTCTGCACCGCGTCCGACCCTTCCCAGTCTATCTAGGCTGGATCGTGCGCCTGGCTCAAGGCGGAGCGCCCTGAAAACCCGTGCAATTGTCGCGTGGAAGGGCCTGTGTCTATCCATTAGGATAGCCGGCAATAGCCAACCCGACACTTCGAGGAAACGTTACCATGGCGGTAGAGCTCACGCATTTCATCGGCGGCAAGCACGTGAAGGGCGCGTCCGGCCGCCTCGGCGACGTCTACCAACCGCTGGATGGGTCGCTTCGTGCCAGGGTGCCGCTGGCCGCCAAGGCCGAGGTGGCCGCCGCCGTCGAGAACGCCAAGGCCGCACAGCCGGCCTGGGCCGCCACCAACCCGCAGCGGCGCGCCCGCGTCCTCATGAAATTCATCGAACTTGTCGCGCGCGACAACGACAAGCTGGCCGACGTCCTCGCCCGTGAGCACGGCAAGACCATCGCCGACGCCAAAGGCGACATCCAGCGCGGCATCGAGGTGATCGAGTTCGCCTGCGGTGTGCCACACCTCATGAAGGGCGAGTTCACCGACAACGCCGGCCCCGGCATCGACATCTACTCCATGCGCCAGCCCCTTGGCGTGGTGGCCGGCATCACGCCGTTCAACTTCCCGGCCATGATCCCGATGTGGAAGTTCGGCCCGGCCATTGCCTGCGGCAACGCCTTCATTCTCAAACCTTCAGAGCGCGATCCGGGCGTGCCATTGCTGCTGGCCGAACTCATGATCGAAGCCGGTCTGCCTGCCGGCATCCTCAACGTCGTCAACGGCGACAAGGAAGCGGTCGACGCCATCCTCGACCATCCCGACATCTCAGCCGTTGGCTTCGTCGGCTCGACGCCGATCGCCGAATACATCTATACGCGCGGCTGCGCGGCAGGAAAGCGCGTGCAGTGCTTCGGCGGCGCCAAGAACCACATGATCGTCATGCCGGATGCCGATATGGACCAGGCCGTCGATGCCCTGATGGGGGCCGGCTACGGCTCGGCCGGCGAACGCTGCATGGCGATCTCGGTGGCCGTGCCGGTCGGCGCCAAGACGGCGGACATGCTCGTTGAGAAGCTGATCCCGCGCGTCGAATCCCTGAAGATCGGCCCGTCGACGTCGACCGACGCCGACTTCGGACCCATGGTCACCGCCGCCCACCTCAAGAAGGTGAAGGACTACGTCGACATCGGCATCAAGGAAGGCGCCAAGCTGCGCGTCGATGGGCGCAATTTCAAGATGCAGGGCTACGAGAACGGCTTCTACATGGGCGGATGCTTGTTCGACGAGGTGCAGTCCTCCATGCGCATCTACAAAGAGGAGATCTTCGGGCCCGTGCTGTCGGTGGTGCGCGCCAAAACCTACGAGGAGGGCCTCAAGCTCGCCAACGACCACGAGTACGGCAACGGAGTTGCGATCTTCACGCGCGACGGCGACACCGCGCGTGACTTCTCTGCCAAGGTCAACGTCGGCATGGTGGGCGTCAACGTGCCGATTCCAGTGCCGCTGGCCTACTACACCTTCGGCGGCTGGAAACGCTCGGGCTTCGGCGACCTCAACCAGCACGGCCCGGACTCGATGCGCTTCTACACCAAGACCAAGACGGTCACCTCGCGCTGGCCGTCCGGCTTGAAGGAAGGCGCCGAGTTCGTCATCCCGACGATGAAATAACGTCCGCCTTCCCGGAACTGGCGCCAGCGCTATCGCAACGCGCCGCCGCTGGGGCTGGCGCTGGCATGGGTGGTGTGTGCTGTACCTGACCCAGCCCACGTTGCCCATCTGCGACCGCAAGGCGCCGGCAAGCCCACCTGCTAGCCGCGCTGCTTGGCCAGTTACCGGCCAGGGGTGGGCTGGCCAATCACGGCAGTGAGCAGCCCTCGTCCCTCACGCGACAGAGACCGCGCTTGCAGGAGTTGCGGCCCTGGGTCTGGTCAACTCGGAAGGCCTTCGCGAGCCCGGCCGCAACGACGTGCTGCATCGATCAAGACGATGCTGGTGCAATGGCAAATGCCGAAGGAGTGCCGCCGGCGCAGCACCTACCGTGCCCCTCGCCTGGCCTGCGCAGCAGGAAAGCAGCGGGGCAACTGCCCCGCTGCATCTAACGAGTGGCCGCTACGTCTTCCGGGAGCCCGGTTGGCAGTAGCGCCGTCAACGTGCCGGGCAGCGACGGGATGGTCCCCGCACACGGCACTGCCACTGTCCGCCCCGTGTCACGATCGAGTAACAGGGCAGTGCAGTCCGCCGTCGCCGCCGGATCGGCGCGCATGTCGAAGTTGACCATGGCGCCCGTGACAAAGACCCCAAGCAGGAAAGCCGCCCCCAACAACCGGGCGAATCCGACCCCGGTGCGACGCTTCCGTCCTGGTGTCTGCGGGGTGGAGGCCGCCGCCCCCATCCCGCGATCTTGTTGCCGAGATCCCCCGCTGGACCCCAGGCCCTCTTGCTGTTCCCCGCGAAGCATGAGCCTCCCTCATACCGCCGCCCCGCTGCACGACTCGACGGCATGAGATCACCCTCGCTGGGAGAGCGTCGGGCATCAAGACCAGGACATGGCCGCAATTGTGGACGTTCCGGGCTTATCCCAGTTATCCACAGAACAACCGATATCGGACACCTGAATTCAGGCGTTCAGCGCGGCCTCAACGCGGTCCGGGCAGCATCTCGCCGCCCGATTTCGACTGCGATTGCGGCTGGCGGTCCTCGCGCGGCGGACGCCGTTGCGGAGCCGCGCGCTCGCCGCCGCCACCAACGCGCACCGGCGGAACGTACATGCGCTCGGCTGAGCACAACCGACGCTGGTCTTCGTTGCGGCCACACGCGCGAAAGCCGCCGCCCTTGTTGAAGCAGACGCGTACTTCCTTGAGGCGGTTGCCCGGCCCGCCGCATTCCACCACGATCATGTCGCGCGTCAGTTTCGGGTTGGCCGCCATGAACTCGCCGATCAACTCGTCGGGGGTCACCGTCAGCCGGTCGTCCTGCAGGCCGATGTAGCGCTCGGGGATCTTGACCGAATCATGCAGCCGGCGCGACAGGTCGAAATAGCCGTCCACGCCCAGCCCCGAGCAGGTGCCGTGCTTGCGGTACTCGTGAAAGATGAGCCGCTTGCTCGGCATGATGTCGAGCATGCGCTGTGCCACCTGCTCCGGCACAAAGTTGCTCTCCGACGTGCGGCAGAACTCGGGCCAGCGCTGCTCGAACTGCGGCCACAGCCCGTGCAGCACGAATGCGTACGGCCGCCGCTCGCGACCATGGCACTGCGGATCGTAGCGGTTGTCGTCCAATCCGGCGCAGTACGTCGGGCTCCACGACAGCGCCAGCACGTAATAGTCGAACACGCCCGCCTGGTAGCCCTGCCCCCTCTGCGCCAGCGCGTCGTGCCCCCAGCTGAAACTCGAGACCACCAGCGCCGCAACAATTGCCAGGCCGCGAAGGCCTGAGATCACAGTCGTCCGCATCGCGGCTCCCCAT
>DASTOW010000398.1:0-7925 GCA_035762425.1 Hyphomicrobiaceae bacterium
GACCGCAAGGGCACGACCGCAAGGGGGAACCCTGAGTACGACGCTGAAACAACGAGGCGCCCGCATAGTGGTGGCCCGAACACAAGGGAGGGAGAAACAATGCTGAGACGCTTGCGTGCCGCATTTGCCCTGGGGTCGGCCCTGGCACTGGCATTGGTCGGCACCGCGCACGCGCAGGACTGGCCCAGCCGGCCCCTCACCATGGTGGTGCCATTTGCAGCCGGCGGACCCGTCGACACCATCGGTCGCATTCTTGGGGCCCGCCTCAGCGAAATCCTCGGGCAGCAGGTCGTGATCGAGAACGTCGGCGGGGCAGGCGGCATGATCGGCGCGAGCCGCGTCGCCAAGGCCGCACCCGACGGCTACGTGTTCCTGTTCGGCACCAACTCCGTGTTCGCGTTCAACCAGACCATCTACAAGAAGCCGCTCTACGACACGGTGGCCGATTTCGCGCCCGTCGCCCTGTTCGCCGATTCCGCCCGCATCCTGATCGCGCGCAAGGATTTTCCCGCCAGTTCGCTGGCCGAGTTCAACGCGCACGCCAAATCAAATCAGGCCAAGCTGCAATACGGGTCTGCGGGCCACGGCTCGGGTGCTCATGTGTGCGCAGCCCTGCTGGATGCGATCAACGGCACCAAGATTGCCCATGTGCCCTATCGCGGCACGGCCCAGGCGATGCAGGACCTGATCGGCGGCCGGCTCGATTTCATCTGCGAGCAGATCTCGACCGCGGTGGCTCAGATCGAGGGCGGGACCGTCAAAGGCATCGCCGTGCTAGGCCCGGGCCGCGTTTCCGTGCTGCCCGACCTGGCGACGGCCAAGGAGCTTGGCATCGCCGAACTCGACTGCAATTCCTGGTCCGCCCTGATGCTGCCGAAGGGCACGCCGGACGCGATCGTCCGGCGGCTAGCCCAAGCCAGCAACGAGGCTGTCGAGACTGCATCGGTACGCGAGCGCCTGGAGCGCGCGGGCGTCACGATCCCGCAGGCCGACCGTCGAAGCCCCGAGTACCTTGCTGAGTTCGTCAAAACCGAGATCACCAAGTGGGCCGCGGTGATCAGGGCCGCCGGCATAACGGCGGATTGAGCTGCCGTCATCGCCGACCTTGCGCGATTGCGACCGGCCATTCGCTGGTCGCCGTGGCTGCTGTCAGATATCGCCCCAACGGTTCAAGACCAGGCAAAAAGCCACCCTCAGATCGCACCTTGCAAAAACCTGCCGTTGGCATACCATATGCCATCCAAACTGCGGCCGGCGACCGCAGCGGACCTCAGCATCAAAAATGGAAGGGCATCCGGGGCTCGCCACCATTGCAACCCGGTATCGTATACATACGTGGGGGAATATGCCTATAAGCGTGTCCCCAATGTCACTGGCGCAGGGCCCGCAGCGGCTCCGAACAAAATAGCGTGGGAGGCTAGGTAAGTTGATCGATCAGCTGTTCTCGCAAGTCACGATGGGCCTTGGGGAATACGGGCCGCTTGGTGTCCAGGTTCTTAAGATCATCTGGATCAACATCCTGCTCTCCGGCGACAATGCCATCGTGATTGCGCTGGCCTGTCGGGCGTTGCCGCCCAAGCAGCGCTTCTGGGGCATCATACTTGGCGCCGGCGCGGCCGTGGGCCTGCGCATCTTCTTCACCATCATCCTGGCCTACGTGCTCGAGCTGCCCTGGCTGCGGCTGATCGGCGGCCTGCTGCTGCTGTGGATCGCCATCAAGCTGCTGGTGCAGGACGAGGCCGACGAGGCCTCCGTCGAGAGCAGCGACAACCTGTGGGGCGCTGTCCGCACGGTAGCCATTGCCGACGTGGTCATGAGTCTCGACAACGTGCTGGCGATTGCCGCCGCCGCGCACGGCAACATGTCGCTTATCATCTTCGGACTGGCGATCTCGATCCCGCTCATCGTCGCCGGTGCCACGCTGATCATGGCGCTGCTGACCCGCTTCCCGATCCTGGTGTGGGCGGGCGCGGGTCTGCTTGGCTGGATCGCCGGCGAGCTGATGGTCGAGGATCCCGTCAGCGGTCCCTACTTCGATGCCCTCGCCGCCGCGTACGGCTTGTCGCACAAGATGCTGCTCACCAGCATGCACGTGCTGTGCACGGCCTTCGTGCTGGCTGTCGGTTGGTACCTGATGCGGCGCCGTAGCCGCGGCGCGGTGGGCGTGCCCGGCCACCAAGGCGGTCCCGCCGAATAGGCGGGCTTCGCCCAGTCCTGAATGCAGTCCTGAATGCGAAAAGGGGCTCAGGCCACGTGGCCTGAGCCCCTTCTTCATTCCGCGCTCCGGAAGGCTACAAATGATTGACCCATCATGCCGGAGGCTAGCCATGTCCCGGAAGCCGAGGCGCCTGCGCCGAGACTATCCGGGGCCCCACATTTCCAATCGGTCGCGGTCCCGGCTCTTGTTGATTTCGGCTGTGCGCGCCAACCATCGAGGGCGCAATGCTGGGTCGAAGCTTGTGCGGCCCAGATCAGAACCCCAGATCAGAACCCGAGCATCGCCTCGATCGGTCCCTTGGGCAGCGGCACCAGGAACCAGCGCTCGAACATCATGAACAGCACCAGCGGCACACCGACCGAGACGAGCAGCGCCTTGAAGATGTTCTCGCGGCCGATCACCAGCATGAAGCTGAAAATGAAGAGCGCCGCGGACACATAGATGCCGAGGCCGGGGATATCGACCGGCCCAATCGAGATGCCGCCGATCATGGCCACGAAGATCAGGCTCGGGATCAGCACCGCCAGCACGCGGCCGAACGGCCGCATCGACACGAACACGCCGCTGGAGCCCGGCGCCCGGACCGCCGAAACGAGATTGATCAGGCTGGACACGCCGAGCACCACGGCAATGTAGAACGGGAAGTAGCCCGGCGCCGGCCCCTCGCCCTCGATCCAGTGGAAGCCGATGCGATTGCTGTCGTAGATCACGATCCCGCAGACCACGAGCAGCAACACCGCCACCACGATGTCGGCGGCGCGGTTGGAAAACAGGGGCCGGCCGTCGTCGGCGCCTTCGTCGCTGCTGTGCATGATGCCTCGCGTCCTCGGTCAGTAGCGATCTTCGCTGCGAGAATTACCGGTTGCCGTCCCCGCGACGGCAACCGGGTCTGGGGTCCTGAAGTTACTTGCCGGGGGCGAGGAAGCCCGCCTCCTTCATTAGTTCGTGATGCTGCTTGTCGGCGTTGGCGACCCAGGTCTTGAACTCGTCGCCGGCCAGGAAGGTCTGGTTGAAGGCGCCCTGCTCCATGAACTGCTTCCACTCGTCGGTCGCCATCACCTTCTTGAACAGGTCGACGTAGAACGCCACCTGCTCGGGCTTCACGTCCGGCGACATGAAGATGCCGCGCAGCATCTGGTACTCGGTCGGCACACCGGCTTCCTGGCAGGTCGGGATGTCCGACCAGGCCATGTCGGCCGTCACCTTGGCGGTGTAGGTCGAGCGCTTGCTGTCGAAGATGCACAACGGCTTGAGCGCGCCGGCCTTCCACTGCGACACCGCCTCGATCGGGTTGTTGACCGAGGAGTTGACATGCTTGCCGACCAGCTGGGTGGCGACCGTGCCGCCGCCGCCGTAGGGCACGTAGGTGAACTTCCTGGGCGCGGTCAGCTTCTCCAGCGCCACCGTGATGATCTGGTCCTCCTGCTTGGAGCCGGTGCCACCCATCTTGAAGGACTTGTCGTCGCCCGCCTTGACGGCGTCGATGTAGTCCTTGGCAGTCTTGTAGGGCGTGTCGGCCGGCACCCACAGTACGAACTGGTCGAGCGCCAGCATCGCAACCGGCGTCATGTCCTTCCAGGAGAACGGCACGCCGGTGCCGTAGGGCGTGGTGAACAGGTTCGACAGCGTGATGATGATGTTGTGGGGGTCGCCCTTCGACTTCTGCACCTCGAGGAAGCCTTCCGCGCCGGCCCCGCCGCCCTTGTTGACGGTGATGAGCGGCTGCTTCATCAGGTTGTTCTTGGCTACCACGCCCTGGATGAAGCGGGCCATTTGGTCGGCGCCGCCGCCGGTGCCGGCCGGAATGATGAACTGCACCGGCTTGGTCGGCTCCCAGCTCTGCGCCGCTGCCGGCGCACTGAACAGCGCGGCTGCACCGGCCAGCGCCAGACCGAGTCCGAAGCGGTATTTGCGGTCTTGACCTCTTAGCATTGGATTTCCTCCTTGGTTGCCTGCTTGTTGGTTTTGTTCAAGTCTGAGCGGCAGGTCGTCCTGCTCAGGATCGGTGGTCGAGATTGGCGGCCGCCCCCGCCGAAGCTGGGGCCAGCGTGCCCGGACGCGCCTTGGCCTTCTGCAGCAGCCAGGTGATCAGCGGCCACAGCAGCAGGACCAGGCCGAGCGCCATGATAGAGCCGACCAGCCAGTTGGAGAAGAACACCGTCAGGCTGCCCTGGCTGCCCAGCATAGCCTGGCGGAAGGACTCCTCAGCCTTGTCGCCCAGCACGATGGCCAGCACCAGGGGCGGCAGCGGATAGCCGAGCTTCTGGAAAATATACCCCACCACGCCGAACACCATCATCATCCAAACGTCGAACATCGAGTTGTGCACCGTGTAGGCGCCGACCGCGCAGATCACGAGGATGACCGGGGCGATGATCGAGAAGGGGATGCGCAGGATGGCAGCGAACAGCGGCACGCAGGTCAGCACCACGATCAGGCCGACCACGTTACCAAGATACATGGAGGCGATCAGGCCCCACACGAAATCCTTCTGCTCCACGAACAGCATGGGCCCGGGCTGCAGGCCCCAGATCATCAACCCGCCCAGCAGCACGGC
This sequence comes from Hyphomicrobiaceae bacterium, assembly GCA_035762425.1. Classification (GTDB taxonomy): domain Bacteria; phylum Pseudomonadota; class Alphaproteobacteria; order Rhizobiales; family Hyphomicrobiaceae; genus AWTP1-13. The sequence goes on from DASTOW010000398.1 coordinate 4,776, forward strand.
GGCGGTCGGGGAGCCCGGGATGCCGAGCGTGAGCATGGGCAGCAGCGCGCTTGTGCCCGCGGCATGCGCGGCGGTCTCCGGCGCCACCACGCCTTCGATCTCACCCTTGCCGAAGTTGTCGCCTTTCTTGGAAAAGCGCTTGGCAAGGCCGTAGCTCATGAAGGAGGCCGGCGTCGCGCCGCCCGGCGTGATGCCCATCCAGCAGCCGACAATGCAGCTTCTGATCGAGGTTACCCAGAACTTGAGCAGCAGCTTCCAGGTGTGCAGCACGGCGCCGAGACGGATAACGGCGTGGCTGCCGGAGAACTTGAGCCCGCTCTCCATGGAGGACAGGATCTCGCCGATGCCGAACAGGCCGATCACGGCGATCAGGAAGTCGAAGCCGACCAGCAATTCGCTGTGCCCGAAGGTCATCCTGAGCGTGCCCGTCATCTTGTCGAGGCCGACCGAGCCCAGCGCAAAGCCCAGGCACATCGAGGCCAGCACCTTGAAGGGCGAGCCCTTGCCCATGCCGACGAAACTGGCAAATGTCAGGAAGAATACAGAGAAGAACTCGGCTGGCCCGAACTGCAAGGCGAACTTGGCCACCAGCGGGGCCAGGAAGGTGATCAGCACCACCGCCACCAGCGCGCCCACGAACGAGGACGTGAAGGCTGCCGTCAGCGCCTCGTCGGCCTTGCCCTGCTGGGCCATGGGATGTCCGTCGAACGTGGTCGCCACCGACCAAGGTTCGCCCGGAATGTTGAACAGGATGGACGTGATCGCCCCGCCGAACAGCGCCCCCCAATAGATACAGGAGAGCATGATGATGGCCGAGGTCGGCGGCATCGTGAAGGTCAAGGGCAGGAGGATCGCGACCCCGTTCGCTCCCCCAAGACCCGGCAACACCCCGATGATGACGCCCAGCAGGATGCCCACCAGCATCAAAGCAACATTGTACCAGGAGAGCGCGACTTTGAAGCCGCCGATAAGCGAAGTAATCTCGTCCACGCTTGGCCTTCCCGTCGTTTCCTCGCGCCCCAAGTCGGGGCATACTATCCGCTGCCTTGCTGGCCTTACTGTTCTTGCGCGTGGTATACCATGTGCCAAATGCTTGAAGAGCGCAACATGCGAATCTGCTTTGATTTCGAGAAAATTTCATCGCCCATGGCTTGGCGAGGAAGAAAACGTGGCGTATGGTATACCAAAAACCACGAGGGCTGGCGGTCCGCGCGTCCATGGAAAATCGAGTGACCGAGTTGGCTGATACACAGCTCCAGATCACCCCGATCGGCGAGGGGATCAGCCTGAAGGCGCGCGCCTACGACGCGCTCAAGGCGGCCATCACAAATATGAACATCTACGCGCACGAGGCGGAGCTTCGCCTCGACGAGCGCGACCTGTCGCAGCGCTTCGGCGTCAGCCGCACGCCGCTGCGCGAAGCGCTGGCGCAGCTGGATCAGGAAGGCCTGGTCAAGATCGTGGCGCGGCGCGGCATCTTCATCGTGCGCAAGACCAAGGCCGAGATCTTGGAGATGATCACGGTCTGGGCGGCGCTCGAGAGCATGGCGGCCCGGCTGGCCACCAAGGAAGCCTCCGACGCCGAGCTGTCGAGCCTGCACGACCTGGTCGACACATTCTCTACCGACGTGGTGGCCAGGCAAATGGGCGAGTATTCCGACGCCAACATTCGCTTCCATCAGGCCATCATCAATCTTGGCAAGTGCCAGCTGATCGGCGACATGACCGACAAGCTGTTCTTCCATGTGCGCGCCATCCGCCAGCGCACCATTTTCGAACAGGATCGCGCCAAGCGCTCGATCGTCGACCACAAGGAAATTGTGGCGGCGCTGGAGGCGCGCGACACCGAGCGCGCCGAGCGTCTGGTGCGCGAGCACACATTGCGACTGAGAGATCACGTCGATCGCTTCGTAGAAATCGACTGATCGGGACGGGACGCCAATTCGAGCCCAATGGAGGAGGTTGCCGATGTCGGCTGACAACACGCGCAGAGCCAGGGTCGGGGCCGGGGCCAGGGCCAGGGCCAGGGAAGGCAGCATGGTCGTGGACGACCATGTGGTGGTCTAGACGCACCAAGCCCGAGACTTCGAGCGGGTCGCAGCCTTACCAGGCACCGCGCCCCGAACGTGCAGACAAGAATTTTGCGGAAGGGAGCGAGATGGCCGCAACAGTGCAAAACGTGGATGCGAACGCCGCAGGCGAGCAGGAGCTGACGGACGGCTTCCACCTCATCATCGACGCGCTCAAGCTCAACGGCATCAAGACGCTCTATGCCGTGCCGGGCATCCCGATCACCGATTTCCTGCGCATGTCGCAGGCCGAAGGCATTCGCGTGCTGTCGTTCCGCCACGAGCAGAACGCCGGCTATGCCGCCTCCATCGCCGGCTACCTGACGAAGCAGCCGGGCGTATGCATCACCGTGTCGGCGCCGGGCTTCCTCAACGGCCTGACGGCGCTGGCGCATGCCACCACCAACTGCTTCCCCATGCTTCTGATCTCGGGCTCCTCCGAGCGCGAGGTCGTCGACCTGCAGCAGGGCGACTATGAGGAGATGGACCAACTCGCCATCGCCAAGCCGCTGTGCAAGGCCGCCTACCGCATCCTGCACGCGGCCGACATCGGCATCGGCATCGCGCGCGCCATTCGCGCTGCGGTGTCGGGGCGGCCTGGCGGCGTCTACCTCGACCTGCCCGCCAAGCTGTTCGGCCAGGTGATGGACGCGGCGGCCGGCAAGAAGTCGCTGGTCAAGGTGATTGATCCGGCGCCGGCGCAGTTTCCTGCCAAGGACTCCATCAAGCGCGCCCTCGACGTGCTCAAGAGCGCCAGGCGCCCGCTGATCATCCTCGGCAAGGGCGCCGCCTACGCGCAGGCGGACGAAGCCGTCAAGGCGTTCGTCGAGAAGAGCGGCGCGCCGTTCCTGCCGATGAGCATGGCCAAGGGCCTGCTGCCCGACACCCATCCGCAATGCGCAGGCGCAGCCCGCTCCACGGTGCTGAAGGACTCCGACGTCGTCATGATGATCGGCGCCCGGCTCAACTGGCTGCTCTCGCACGGCAAGGGCAAGAACTGGGGCGACGCGCCCAAGAAGTTCATCCAGATCGACATCGAGCCAAAGGAGATGGATTCGAACGTCGAGATCGCCGCCCCCGT
>DASTOW010000399.1:0-3848 GCA_035762425.1 Hyphomicrobiaceae bacterium
CATGCGGTCCGACAAGCTCGACGCGGTTATCACTACCTACGAGTCGTTCATGTCGCTGGGGTTGGCCGAGCACGCCAAGTTCGCCACCATCGGCAGCTCGCTGTTCATGGATTTCTGCCCGCTGGTGATGTCGCTCACGGCTTGGAAGAAGCTGACGCCCGAGCAGCGAAAGGCATTCGAGGAGGCGGCCGCCATATCGGACGCCTACTTCGACGCGGCCGAGCGTGATCTTACGCGTCGCATGGAAAGAACACTGCGCCGCCGCGGGGTGGCGATCTGGCGCATGAGCCACGACGACTATTTGGCCTGGCTGGCCCTGGCGCAGAAGACGGCCTGGGCCGAGTACGCGAGGATCAATCCACGCGCCAAGCAACTGCTGCTCGAAACCGTGCGCACGGTGCTGGTAGCGCGTTCCGACAAGGAAACGCTGACCGACAGCCTGTTTGGCGAGGACAAGAAGGATTAGCCCACAGCGCTTGCGGCGGCCTGGCGCTCCCGGTGCCTGCCCACCGGCCGGCTTGGTTGCCGACGCACACCAGCCCGGGCCATCAGCGAATTGTGATGGCGCTGCCGTGGCAAACGGCCAGGCGAGGCGCCACGTGTCACGCCACGAGCATCCTCAGGAGCACATCCATGGAATACCGACGTCTCGGCGCATCCGGCATGACGGTCCCCGTGCTGAGTTTCGGCACCGGTACCTTCGGCGGCAAAGGTCCCCTGTTCAGTGCCTGGGGCAACACCGATGTGGCTCAGGCGCGGCGCCTGATCGACATCTGCTTGGAAGCGGGTGTCAGCCTGTTCGACACCGCAGACGTGTATTCGGCCGGCGAGTCGGAGCGCATCCTCGGCGAGGCCATCAAGGGGCGGCGCGATCGCGTATTGATATCCACCAAGGCGACCTTCCGCTTCAGCGAGGCGCCCAACGATGTCGGCTCCTCGCGCTTTCATTTGCTCAAGACCGTGGATGCGCAGCTGAAGCGGCTCGGCAGCGACCATGTCGACCTGTTCCAGCTGCACGGCTTCGACGCGCTGACGCCGCCCGAGGAAGTGCTGTCGACCCTCGATACGTTGGTGCGCGCCGGCAAGATCCGCTACGTCGGCGTTTCCAACTTTTCCGGCTGGCACCTGATGAAGTCGCTCGGCGTGGCCGACCGCTACGGCTACCCGCGCTATGTGGCCAACCAGACCTACTACTCGTTGATCGGGCGCGAATACGAGTGGGAGCTGATGCCGCTCGGTCTCGACCAGGGCATCGGTGCGCTGGTATGGAGCCCGCTCGGCTGGGGACGCCTGACCGGCAAGATCCGGCGCGGCCTGCCGCTGCCCAAGGACAGCCGTCTGCACGGCTCGGCGGAGTATGGACCGCAGGTTGCCGACGAGCACCTGTTCCGCGTGGTGGATGCGTTGGATGAGGTTGCCAGGGAAACCGGCAAGACCATTCCGCAGATTGCCCTCAACTGGCTGCTGCAACGGCCGACCGTCTCCTCCATCGTCATCGGCGCGCGCAACGAGGAGCAGTTGCGGCAGAACCTCGGTGCGGTCGGCTGGAATCTGACGCCCGCTCAGGTGGCCAAGCTCGATGCGGCGAGCGAGACGACGCCGATCTATCCCTATTGGCACCAGCGTACGGGCTTCACGGAGCGCAACCCGCTGCCGGCGTGAGTTTGACCACGTGGCAGCCAGCGGCGGCGCTCAGAGGTAGGTGACGCCCGTTGCCTGCGCACGCAGCCGCGGGTCATTCGATCGCACGGTCACCGGCCGGCCTTCGAGAACCTCGGCGCAACGCGCGAGCGTGTCCTCTTCCAGGCGCTGCATCGCCTCGACGGTGTAGAAGGTGAGGTGCGGAAAGAGGATGACGTTGTCGCGGCCGAACAGCGGGCTCATCGGGTGGCCCGCTTGCGCCAGCGGCTCGACCGAATAGACGTCGAGGCCGGCGCCGGCGATGCGCCCCTCGATGATGGCCTCAACCAGCGCGGTCTCATCGACAAGGGCGCCGCGCGAGACGTTGACGACGATCGCCGAGGGCTTGAGGCAGGCCAGCTCTGCGCGGCCAATCAAGTGCCGGGTCTGTTCGTTCAGAACGCAGTGCACCGAGACGAAATCCGAGGCGGCCAGCAGCTTCGGCAGATGGTCGACTTTCTCCACGCCGGCTGCTCGCATGGTGGCGGAGTCGACATGAGGGTCGAAGGCCAGCACGCGCGCGCGGAACCCTTGGCCGGCCATGCGCGCCATGCTCAGCCCTATGCGGCCGAGCCCCACCAGGCCGACGGTCTTTTCGGCAAGGTCGCTGGCCAGCCAGCGCCGTTCGGGCCAGATCCAGCCATCGCGTGCGACGGCGCCGGCAATCGCGGGCAGTCGCTTGGCCAGTGCGATCATCAGCGCGAAGGCACCCTCGGCAACCGTTGCCTCGGCATACTCCGGCACATTGACCACCGGGATGCCGCGCCGCATGGCAGCCGCGATGTCGATGGCGTCGATGCCGACACCGTACTTGACGATGCCCTTGAGCCGCGCAGCCGCGTCGATCACGCGTGCCGTGACGGGCGTGTAGCACATCAAAAGCAGGTCGGCGTCGGCCACCTCGCGTGCGAGTTCGGTCTCCGAGACGCCATCGGGCAAGGTCACCAAATCGACGCCGCGCGCTCGCAGGCCCGCATCGACGGCCGGGCACTCGAGTTCCCGATCGGTGCGCACCGCTTTCACCGGCTTCCTCATTCGTCGCTTCGGCGAAGCTCGAAGCTTCGCCAGCTGGTCTCGTGCACGCTCCAGGCATGAACCGCATGGAGGGTGCAATGACCATCACCGTTTTCATTCGATACCAGATCGACCCGTTCAAGCGCGAGGCGTTCGAGGCCTACGCTCGGCGCTGGCTGACTATCATACCCAACTGCGGGGGTAACCTGCTCGGCTACTGGATGCCGCACGAGGGTACCAACAACATCGCGTTCGCGCTGATCTCGTTCGCTAGCCTTGCGGCCTACGAAACCTATCGGGCACGAATCAAGAGCGACAAGGACGGTGCGGCCAACTTCATGACCGCCGAGGCGGGCCGTTTCATCCTGGCCGAGGAGCGCACCTTCCTGCGCGCGGTCGAGCCGGCGTAGGCGCGGCAACCCAGATCTTAATGGCCAGGACGCTAGGGTTCTGGTCCCGGCTCTGAGCTGTGCTCAGGCCGGGATGACGGACCTACTCGCCAAAGTACTTCAAGGCGATCTGGATGCCCTCATCGTACATCTTTTGGAAGTCGCCCTGGAACTGGTCTCCTCGCTTTGTGCTGCGGTGGAAGAACTGGGTGACGTGGCCGATCGGGGTGCGCTCCTGACGGCCGACGGCTTCGATCTCGGTCGTCGATCCAACATCGATCAGGCCGTCGAGGTCGAAATCGACCATGTAATAGAACAAGGCGTCAATGTAGACGCCGCGCGAGGGCTCGTTGCGAATGCGCAGCATCTCAGCACGATTGCCGTTCGGCGCGATGTGCTCGTAGCACCAGCGACGCTCCTCCATCCGGATGCAGCCGACGGTCAGCCCATCCCGTTCCAACCACACGCGCTCCGTGCGCGATCGATTGCGCGACAGGCTTTCCGGGTATGGCATTTTCACCGAGGTCACGAGATTGATGACCTTGCGCACGTCCTCGCGCTCGGCGGCGATGGCGGACGTAAACGGAACGCACAGCAGAAAGCTCGCGAACAAGAAAGGCTTAGCTGTCTGAAGCATTGGCAAACCCCTCGCAAAGAGCCGCAGGAAACGCTGGCGACTTGGGGCCGCGCCTGGTCAGGCACAGCCCACGGTTCAACTCGGGACGGCCGTTAAGGTTCGCCGCGGCGGCGAAAAATGTTTGGCGT
>DASTOW010000400.1:0-27135 GCA_035762425.1 Hyphomicrobiaceae bacterium
ATGGCGCGAGCGACGGGACTTGAACCCGCGGCCTCCGGCGTGACAGGCCGGCGCTCTAACCAGCTGAGCTACGCCCGCAATCTCTAAAAAAGCGCGCCCTGGCCAAGCGCGCCGCCACGAGGCGCTTCGTTTACGTGACCCCGGACAGCCCGTCAAGCATACGCCGCGCCGGAGTTGTCGCCTGCAAGATGGTGGGCGGTGAGAGGGTCGAACTCCCGACATCTTCGGTGTAAACGAAGCGCTCTACCACTGAGCTAACCGCCCGCACCGGGCCCGCAAGGACGAGGCAATAGCATTGGGAAATGGGCAGCCGTCAAGTGCAGAACGCAGCACCATTGGCCCACTGCCCCAACAAAAAGGGCGCGCTCTCGCGATAATGCGGGCGCGCCCAGAAAGCCAGCAATACGAGGCCTCTTAGTTCAGCATGTCCTTCAAAGTCTTCGACGCCTGGAACTTGGGGACCAGAGCGGCCTTGAGCATCATCTCCACGCCGGTCTGCGGGTTGCGCGCCTTGCGCGCCGCGCGCTTGGTGACCTTGAAGGTGCCGAAGCCCGGCAGGCGAACCTCCTCGCCCTTCTTCATGGTCTTCTCGATGTGAGCGATCACCGCGTCCACCGCTACGCCAGCTTTGTCCTTCGTGAGCTCGGTCGCCTCCGCCACGGCGTCAATCAAATCCTTCTTGCTCATCTCGTCCGTCCTTGTGACCTGGAAACCTTGGGAGGGAGTGCCCGGGGCGGGATGGTCCAAAACATCCCGGAGGGCCGGTTCTAAGCCGCTTTCATGCAGCAACGAGCGCGAAACAACGCCCAAAGAACACCGTCGTCAAGCGGAAAAACAGCGAAATATCGCCATTTTTCGGGGGTTTTCGAGGGGTTCCGAGCCCTTGTGTGCAGTGCAATATGCGAAAAGGCGAGAGCTACTTCTGGCCCTCGCCTTAACGCTTGTATCAGACCGGCCTGACCAATCAGTGGGCCGTTGCCCGCGACTGCTCGTTGGCTGCGGAAGCGGCCGCCACAGCCGCATCTTCCTCGACGGTGAGCGGTTTCGGCGCCCTCTGCAGGGCAACCTTAAGCACGTCATCCATGCGCGAGGCCGGCACGATCGTTAGGTGCGACTTCACCTCGTCGCCGATCTCAGCCAGATCTTTGACGTTCTCCTCCGGGATCACCACCGTCTTGATGCCGGCCCGTAGTGCCGCCAGCAGCTTCTCCTTCAGCCCGCCAATGGGCAGCACACGGCCGCGCAAGGTGATCTCGCCGGTCATGGCGACATCCTTGCGCACCGGAATGCCGGTCATCACCGAGATGATGGCGGTGACCATGGCGACGCCAGCCGACGGACCATCCTTCGGCGTCGCGCCCTCCGGCACATGCACGTGGATGTCCTTGCGCTCGAACAGTGACGTGGAGATGCCGAAGTCGAGGCTGCGCGACCGCACGTAGGCATTCGCCGCCTGGATCGATTCCTTCATCACGTCACGCAGGTTGCCGGTCACCGACATCTTGCCCTTGCCCGGCATCATGACGCCTTCGATGGTCAGGATCTCGCCACCGACCTCCGTCCACGCCAGTCCGGTCACCACGCCGACCTGGTCCTCCAGTTCGGCTTCGCCGTACCGGTACTTCGGCACGCCAAGGTATTCCTCCAGGTTCTCCGCAGTGACCGTGACGGTCTGCTTCTTACCCATCAGGATTTCCTTGACCGCCTTGCGGGCCAGCTTGGCGATCTCACGCTCCAGGCTGCGCACACCCGCCTCGCGGGTGTAGCGGCGGATGACGCCTTGCAGCGCGCCAAGCTCGACCTCCCACTCGCCCGGCTCCAGACCGTGGTTCTGGCGCTGCTCGGGGATCAGGTGGCGCTTGGCGATCTCGACCTTCTCGTCCTCGGTGTAGCCGGCAAGCCGAATGATCTCCATGCGGTCCATCAGGGCCGGCGGGATATTCAGCGTGTTGGCGGTGGTCACGAACATCACACTGGAAAGATCGTAGTCGACCTCCAGGTAGTGATCGTTGAAGGTGTGATTCTGCTCGGGGTCGAGAACCTCGAGCAGCGCCGCCGCCGGATCACCGCGGAAGTCGGAGCCCATCTTGTCGATCTCATCCAAGAGGAAGAGCGGATTGGTCCGCTTGGCCTTCTTCATGGACTGGATGACCTTGCCGGGCATCGAACCGATGTAGGTGCGCCGGTGACCGCGGATCTCCGCTTCGTCGCGCACGCCGCCAAGCGACATGCGCACGAACTCGCGGCCCGTGGCATTGGCAATCGACATGCCGAGCGACGTCTTGCCGACACCTGGAGGGCCGACCAGGCACAGGATCGGACCCTTCAGCTTGTTGGTGCGCGACTGCACCGCAAGGTACTCGATGATGCGCTCTTTGACCTTCTCCAGGCCATAGTGCTCCTTGTCGAGCACCTCCTGGGCCTCGACCAGGTCCTTCTTGACCTTGCCCTTGATGCCCCACGGAATCGACAGCAACCAGTCGAGGTAGTTGCGCACCACCGTCGCCTCAGCCGACATCGGGCTCATCTGCTTGAGCTTCTTCAGCTCGGCCAGTGCTTTGTCGCGAGCTTCCTTCGACAGCTTGGTGTTCTCGATCTTCTCTTCGAACTCCTGGATGTCGTCGCGCTCGTCGCCGTCGCCGAGCTCCTTCTGAATGGCCTTCATCTGCTCATTCAGATAGTACTCGCGCTGCGTCTTCTCCATCTGCCGCTTGACGCGCGACCGGATCTTCTTCTCCACCTGCAGCACGGAAATCTCGCTCTCCATGAGCGTGTAGACGCGCTCCAGGCGCGAGGACACCGTGGTGATCTCGAGGATGTCTTGCTTGTCGGAGATCTTGATCGCCAGATGCGAAGCGATCGTGTCAGCCAGCTTCGAGTAATCCTCGATCTGGCTGATCGTGCCGAGCACCTCCGGCGAGATCTTCTTGTTGAGCTTGACGTAGCTCTCGAACTGCGACACCGCCGAGCGGGCCAGCGCCTCGATCTCATCCTTGGCGCCAAGCGTATCCGAGATGCGCTCGACCTCGGCCTCGAAGTAGTCGGGGTTGGTGGTGTAGCGCACCACCTTGGCACGCGCGGTGCCCTCGACCAGCACCTTCACCGTGCCGTCCGGCAGCTTCAACAGCTGCAGCACGGAGGCGAGCGTGCCCATCTGATAGATGGCATCGGGCGCCGGATCGTCGTCGCCGGCGTTCTTCTGCGCGGCAAGCAGGATCTGCTTGTCGGCGCGCATCACTTCCTCGAGCGCATTGATCGACTTCTCGCGGCCGACGAACAGCGGCACGATCATGTACGGAAAGACGACAATGTCCCGCAGCGGCAGGACCGGATAGATCTCCTTGCCGCCCTTGTCTTTCGCTTGCTTGCTTTCGCTCATGCTCTTTCTCTTTCGCCGAACTACAGGGCTTACGTGAGGCCCCTGATTTGGCCAAGTAGCGTGTCACAACTCCGCCACTGAGCGTCGCTTCCTCGCAACACCCCGGCTGGCACCACAGCTGGCACCAACCGGTCTTACAGTCGCACCGCCTCGATCGAGGCTATCAGATGGCGCGATAGACCTTCCTCCGGCGTGCTTCCCATAGGCAACAGATGGTCACCCACGGGACCTCCATCAAGGGCCGGCCCGGACCAGCCCTGTGGCACGCAACCAACAGCCGCGGACTAGGCTAGGCGCTGGAACCCTTTTCTCCAGCCCGATCGGAGTAGATGCGCAACGGACGCGCTCCCCCTTCCACGATTTCCGGCCCAATCACCACTTCTTCCACGCCCTTGAGGCCGGGCAACTCGAACATGGTGTCGAGCAAAATGGCCTCCATGATGGAGCGCAATCCACGAGCGCCGGTCTTGCGTTCGATGGCCTTGCGCGCGATCCCCTTGAGGGCGTCTTGCGTAATGGTCAAGCGGACGTCCTCCATCTCGAACAGACGCTGGTACTGCTTGACCAGCGCGTTCTTCGGGACGGTCAGGATCTGCATCAGCGCCGCTTCATCGAGGTCTTCGAGCGTGGCGATCACGGGCAAGCGGCCGATGAACTCCGGGATCAGGCCGAACTTCAACAGGTCCTCCGGCTCGACGCCCTTCAGGATGTCGCCGGTGCGGCGCTCGTCGGGGCCGGTCACCTTGGCGCCGAAGCCGATCGAGGAGCCACGCCCACGGCGCGAGATGATTTTCTCAAGACCGGCAAACGCACCCCCGCAGATGAACAGGATATTGGACGTGTCCACCTGCAGGAATTCCTGCTGCGGGTGCTTGCGGCCGCCTTGCGGAGGCACGGAGGCGACCGTGCCTTCCATGATCTTGAGCAGCGCCTGCTGCACGCCCTCGCCCGATACATCGCGGGTGATCGACGGGTTGTCGGACTTGCGGCTGATCTTGTCGATCTCGTCGATGTAGACAATGCCGCGCTGTGCCCGTTCGACGTTGTAGTCGGCGTTTTGCAGCAGCTTGAGGATGATGTTCTCCACATCCTCGCCGACGTAGCCGGCCTCGGTCAGCGTGGTGGCGTCGGCCATCGTGAAGGGCACGTCGAGGATGCGCGCCAGCGTTTGCGCCAGCAGCGTCTTGCCGCAACCGGTCGGGCCGACCAGCAGGATATTCGACTTGGCGAGTTCGACGTCGTTGTTCTTGGCTGCGTGGTTCAGCCGCTTGTAGTGATTGTGCACTGCGACAGACAGCACGCGCTTGGCGTGGTCCTGGCCGATCACATAGGAGTCCAGCACCGAGCAGATCTCGGCCGGGCTCGGAACGCCGTCGCGGGACTTGACGAGGGTGTTCTTGTTCTCCTCGCGAATGATGTCCATGCACAGTTCGACGCATTCATCGCAAATGAATACCGTCGGGCCCGCAATCAGCTTGCGGACCTCATGCTGGCTCTTGCCGCAGAATGAGCAGTAAAGGGTGTTCTTTTCCTGGGCCATCCGGTCTCTCAAACCCCTCTCGGGCGGTCAATCCCCTTCGTCCAGAGCCGATCACTCAGCCCTGTCACGCTCGGCGCATGCGGCACTCACCGCGGGGCTATAAAGGAATCCTTAGCCCAATCTGAGCATGGTACCGGCGCCCAGATCAAGATTGGATTAACAACTCTGTCACGTCACCCGTCCCAGCAGCTGGCGTTTTCCAGCGCAAGTTGCCCTGGTGGGCGTCGGTCCGGCAAGGCACCCCGGACCAACCGCGTCATACTCCCCGCAAATATAGGGCCAAATCGCGGCCGGTCGCTTGCCGCAGCTCACACAATCGGCAGCGGTTTGGCGGGCGCTCAGGACGGCTTGCCGGTAGCAATCAAGCCTTCAGCTTCATCGCGGCTCTGGATGACTTTGTCAATCAGGCCGAAGTCCTTGGCTTGATCGGAGGTCATGAAGTAATCGCGGTCCAGCGTCTTTTCAATGGTCTCATAGTTCTTCTTGGTATGCTTGACGTAAACCTCGTTCAGTCGGCGCTTCATCTTAATGATGTCTTCCGCGTGCCGCTCGATATCACTGGCTTGCCCAGAAAAACCGCCTGACGGCTGGTGCACCATGATGCGCGCGTTGGGCAGCGCGTAGCGCATGCCTGCCGTGCCGGCACATAGGAGGAGGGAGCCCATGGAGGCAGCCTGGCCGATGCACAGGGTGGCAATCGGCGGACGGATGAATTGCATGGTGTCGTAGATGGCCATGCCGGCCGTCACCACCCCGCCCGGCGAGTTGATGTACATCGAGATCTCTTTCTTCGGGTTCTCGGACTCGCAGTAGAGCAGCTGCATACAGATCGAGGCCGCCATGTGGTCCTCGACCGGTCCGGTCACGAAGATGATGCGCTCCTTCAGCAGGCGCGAGGGCAAATCATAGCCGCGCTCGCCGCGGTTGGTCTGCTCCACGACCATCGGCCAGAAGGTGTTTGTGAGCGTGGATACCGGATCGGACATGGCTACCCCTGTGGCTGAACGTCAGTCGCGCTTGCCTGTTTGAGAGTGGTGCGCCCAACCGCTGACTTCAAGGCGATCACTTCTTCTCGTGGCTGTGGTCGTGGTGCTCATGGCCATGGTGGTGATGGTCATGATCATGGTCGTGATGATGGTGGTCGTGGCCGTGATGGTGATGGTCGTGATCATGATGGTGGTGATCATGATCGTGGCCGTGATGGCGATGATGGTGCCCGTGCGGCTCGTCCTCCACATCCTGCTTGAGCAGCTCGTCCACCGACACTTTCTTGGTCGACGGCTTGGCCTGATCTGCGATGAAGTCGACCACCTTGTCCTCAAATAGCGGCGCCCTCAGCTCAACGAGCGCGGCCGGGTTCTTCTCGTAGTACTCGTAGACGAACCGCTCCTGGCCCGGATAGCGGCGCGCCTGCGCGATCAGGGCCTGGCGCAGCTCGTCCTGGTTGACCTGGATGTTGTTCTTCTCGCCGATCTCGCCGATGACAAGGCCCAAGCGCACCCGCCGCTCGGCGATCTTGCGATAGTCCGCGCGCAGCTCTTCTTCAGGCTTGCCCTCGTCGGCCAGCGACTTGCCCTCGGCCTTCAAGTTCTGCTCGAGCTGCTGCCAGATACCCTGAAACTCGCCGTCCACCAACGTTTCCGGCAGCGCGAACTCGTGCGCCTTGTCGAGCGCGTCGAGAACCTGTCGCTTCAGCTTGCCGCGCCCGACATTGGCGTACTCGCTGGCGATGCGGGCCCCGACCAGCTCGCGCAACTTGGGCAGCGACTCGGCGCCCAGCGTCTTGGCGAACTCGTCGTCGACCTCCGGCTTGATCGGCTTGGCGACCTCTTTGACCTTGATCTTGAACAGCGCGTCCTTGCCCGCCAGCGACTTCTCGCCGTAGTCCTCAGGGAATTTCACTTTGACGTCGCGGTCCTCGCCGGCCTTGGCGCCAACGATGCCCTCGACAAAGCCCGCAATGAACTGGGACTGTCCGACTACGAGTTGTACATCCTCGCCCTTGCCGCCCTCGAACTCCACGCCGTCGATGCTGCCAACAAAATCGATGGTCATGCGATCACCCTCGCCGGCGGGCCGGTCAGCCTCGACCTCGTAGCGGGTGGCGCGCTCTCTGAGATCCCCGAGCGCTTTGTCGACGGCCTCGTCGGCCACATCGGCCACCTCGCGCTCCAGCTTCAGCGCGGTGAGATCGGTGATGGCGATCTGCGGCAGGATCTCGAACGCCATCGTGAAGGCGAGGTCGCTCTTGCCCTCCAGGATGCGCTCGATCTCCGCCTTGTCCTCGGACAGGTTGATGGCCGGCTGATGGGCGGGGCGCTCATTGCGGTCGGACAAGGCCTTGCGGCTCGTCTCCTCGACCGTCTTCTCCAGCACCTCGGCCATCAGGGAGCGGCCGTACAGCTTCTTCAAGTGCGCCAGCGGCACCTTGCCCTTGCGGAAGCCTTTGAGCTGGACCTGGTCCTTAACCTCGTCGAGGCGGCTGGCAAAGCGTTCACCCAGCTCCCCCTGCGCGATGACCACCTTCAGTTCGCGCTTCAGACCGCTGGAACTCGTCTCGGTAACCTGCATCTTCTGCCTCGTCCGCCGCAACGGAGCGTATGCTCCTGGCCGGCCTCAAAACTCGTAACTCTACGCTCACAGATGGTGCGGGCGGAGGGACTCGAACCCCCATGGCTTGCACCGCTGGAACCTAAATCCAGTGCGTCTACCAATTCCGCCACGCCCGCAGGCACCCGCTGCCCCGCTCGCGCTTGCCGTACCTGGTAGCCCGGCGCAACCTGTGATCCGGCCGTTCTAGACCCGATCATTGCGCCAGAACACGCCTTCGCGGAGGTTGGACGGACATATATCGGGGCATGTCCCTTGAAATCAATCCCGAAGTAGGTGCCAGCCGCAACGCCCAGCCTGCCGGCGCCAGCCGTGGCAAGTTGCATGCGCTGCAACGAAGCTTTGCAGCCATCGGCTTGCGGCCCCCACCCCCCGTCAGTAGGGTGACGCCAATTCTGAGTAGAGCAGGATTTACCCTGCCTGGTCGAAGCCGACGCTCGATGAGGCAAGGATTTCGCTTCAGGAGGCCCGGGCGTGCACATTTCCAACGGTGTGGTGGCAGCGGTCGGCCGTACTCCGCTCATAAAGCTTCGGCGGGCCTCTGAGGAAACCGGTTGCACCATTCTGGGCAAGGCCGAGTTCATGAACCCCGGCCAATCGGTCAAGGACCGGGCGGCGCTGTACATCGTGCAGGACGCAATACGGCGCGGCACCTTGCGCCCCGGCGGCACGGTCGTTGAGGGTACGGCCGGCAATACCGGCATCGGCCTGACCGTAATCGGCAACGCGCTCGGCTTTCGCACCGTGATCGTCATGCCTGAGACGCAGAGTCGGGAGAAGAAGGATGCCCTACGCCTTTTGGGCGCCGAGCTGATCGAGGTGCCGGCGGTGCCCTACAAGAACCCAAACCAGTACGTGCACTATTCGCGCCGCCTGGCCGAGACGTTGGCCAAGACCGAGCCGAACGGGGCCATCTGGGCCAACCAGTGGGACAACACCGCCAATCGCCAGGCGCATATCGAAACGACTGCGCAAGAGATCTGGGCCGACACCGGCGGCAAGGTCGACGGGTTCGTGTCGGCAGTCGGCTCGGGCGGCACGCTGGGCGGCTGCTCGGACGGCCTCAAGGGCAAGCGCAAGGACATCAAAATAGCGCTCGCGGACGTGCCCGGCGCGGCCCTCTACAGCTACTACACGACGGGAGCGCTGAAGGCCGAGGGCTCCTCGATCACGGAAGGCATCGGTCAGGGCCGCGTCACCAAGAACATCGAAGGCGCCGTGGTGGACCACGCCTATCTCATTCCGGATACCGAATCGGTGCCGATCTGCTTCCAGCTGCTGCACGAGGAAGGTCTGTGCATGGGCGGCTCCACCGGTGTCAACGTCGCCGGCGCCATCCGCCTCGCCAAGGAGATGGGGCCGGGCCATACCATCGTCACCGTGCTCTGCGACTACGGCACGCGCTACCAATCCAAGCTGTTCAATCCGGAGTTCCTGCGCTCCAAGAACCTGCAGGTGCCCGAGTGGCTCGACAAGCCGCGCACCGCAATGCCGAAGATGTTCGTGGACCCTGACAAGGCTTAGGCATGACCGAGCAGCTCTACAGGGCCGATGCCTATCAGCGCGATTGCAGCGCGCGCGTGCTCGGCGTCAACGAGCGCGGCGGCATCATTCTCGACCGCACCGTCTTTTACGCCGCCGCCGGCGGACAGCCCGGCGACAAGGGCGTGATCGAGCTGGACGGCGGCGGCAGCTGCCCGATTGCCACCACCGTCTACGACACCGACAAGACCGGCATCGTGCATGTGGCGCCGGTTGGCAGTGCGCTGCCCGTCGCCGGCCAAAGCGTGCGCGCCGTGCTCGACTGGGATACGCGCCATCGCCTCATGCGCATGCACACCTGCCTGCATCTGCTGTGCTCGCTGGTGAAATTCCCGGTCACCGGCGGCCAGGTCAACAGCGACGACAGCCGGCTCGATTTCGATATCGAGGACCCGGCCAAAGTCGACAAGGACACTCTCACGCGCCAGATCAACGCCCTGATCGCCGCCGATCACCCGGTCGGCGACCGCTGGATCAGCGACGCGGAGTTGGAGGCCAATCCGGGTCTGGTACGCACCTTGTCGGTCAAGCCGCCGATGGGCACCGGCCGCGTCCGCCTCGTGGCCATCGGCGAGAACGGCAGCGTTGACCTGCAGCCGTGCGGCGGCACGCACGTGAAGCGCACCGGCGAGATCGGCGCGGTTGCCGTCACCAAGATCGAGAATAAGGGCAAGATGAACCGGCGCATCCGCGTCTCGTTCGCCTGACGACCATCGAGAGGAAACCAGCCGGCGATGGGTCTACCCGAGGCAGCAATTCTCCTTCCGCGCGGCGGCGGCCGGCGCTACGCGATGGGTGCCCTGAGCGCCGCCTGCCAAGCCGATGCCGCCGCGCCCGGAGGAACGCCGTGGCGTTTGCGGATGGCGGCTGCGCCCAGCGCCGCCGGCACGCAGGCCGGCCGCCTCAACTTGTTCGTGCCCGGCGGCTTCGAGCCAACGATGTCGGCCATCGTCGCACGGTTCGCGCAGAACCGCTGAAGCGCTTCACTTCAAGAAAATACAGGGAGGCAACCCATGGCGGACAATGCATCGAAATGGCTGGTTGAGACGAGCTGGCTCGCCGAGCACCTCGACGCGCCCGACATCGTCGTGCTCGACGGCTCCATGCACCTGCCGACCACCAAGCGCGACGCCAAGGCCGAATATCTGGCTGAACACATCCCCGGCGCACTGTTCTTCAGCATCGACGAGATCGCCGACGAGACCTCGTCGCTGCCGCACATGCTGCCCTCGCCCACCAAGTTCGCCAGCCGCATGAAGAAGATGGGCATCGGCGACGGCATGCGCATCATTGCCTACGACAGCGAGGGCCTCTACTCGGCGGCACGCGTGTGGTGGATGTTCCGCACCATGGGCCATGATGACGTGGCGGTGCTGAACGGCGGCCTCAAAAAATGGAAGGCCGAAGGTCGTGTGCTCGATGGGGGCCCATCGACGGCGCGCGCCGAGCGTCATTTCACGGCGCGCTTCCACGCTGAGCTGGTGCGCGACGTTGCCGACGTCAAAGGCCTGATCGGCAGCAAGGGCGCCCAGATCGTCGATGCCCGCGCCGCGGCCCGCTTCGAGGGCAGCGTTGCCGAACCGCGCCAGGGACTGCGGTCCGGGCATATCCCAGGCTCGCGCAACGTGCCCTTCACGACGCTGCTCAATGCCGACGGTACGTTGAAGCCCGCCGCTCAGCTGCGCCAGATATTCGCCGGCGCCAAGGTCGATCCGAACCGGCCGGTGGTCGCCTCGTGCGGCTCTGGCGTCACGGCCGGCGTGATTGCGCTGGCGCTCGCCATGCTCGGCCGTCCCGATGCTGCCGTCTACGACGGCTCGTGGACCGAATGGGGCGGCGATCCGGCCCTGCCCATCGAGACCGGCCCGGCGCAGTAGGTCCGGCTGGCGCCTGTGCCCCCCTGACGGTCAATCAGGCGGTGACAGCCATAGCAGGCTCGCACCCACTGCATGCTCGGATATTGCTAGCCAAGCGTGCGCAGGGCCGCATCGAAGCGAGACAGGTCGGAGCGCCATTGCGCCTGGTAGGAGCCGACCCGCTCCAGGCGCGCGATGATGGCCCGGCCCTGCTCCAGCAGATCGCGCGCCTCGGCGGAGTTGAAACGCGCCATCTCGATCGAACCGACCTTGTGGAAGCTCGCCGCCAGATCGCGCTGCCATTGCAGGTTGCCGGGATGGCGCGCCGCCACCGCTTTCGCCTCCAGCAAGCCGTGCTGATAGTGACCGAGCGCCTCTGCCGCCTTGCCCTGCGCCATCAGGATGTCGCCGAGCCGGTCATGGCTTTGCGAGAGGTCCCATCGCCACTCCAGCCGATCGGGTTGCCGATCCGTCAAGCGCTCGGCGATCGCCAGGCCCTTGCGGTAGCAGTCGAGCGCTCCTTCCAGGTCGCCTGCTTGCGCGAGCGTCTCGCCGACGCGATCGAGGCTGACCGAGAGATCGTGCTGCCAAGCCAGGTTTTCCGGATCGCGCTTGGCCAACACCTCCGCGATCTGCAAGCCGCCGCGCAGGCTATCCAGCGCCGCCGCGGTATCGCCCTTGGCGAGCTGGACGTCGCCGATCCGGTCGCAGGTCACGGACAGATCGCGCTGCAGGGCGCCGTTGCCGGCGTCCTGCTCCAGCAGGGCGCGCACCTCGCGCTGCGCCTCCTGGTAGGCATCGAGCGCCTCGTCGAGCGATTGGCGCGCAGCAAGCACGTCGCCCAGCATGGTGCGCCCGCGATAGCGCGCCACCGCGCCCTGGTCTTTGCTGGCCAGCTGGATCTGGCGGCGAAAGGCGGCTTGCGCGACATCGAGCTTGCCGGCGCGCAGGCTGAGCACACCCAACAGCATTTGCGTGTCGGCATCATCAGGAGCAAGGTCGGCCGCCCGCGAATAGGCGGCCAGCGCCTCGCGCGTGCTGTCGATCAGCGACAACGCGCCGAGCTGGCGCCAGTACAGCGTTTCGCTGCCATTGAGCGCGCCATGGCCCGAGCCGTTGTCCTCGATCTTGCGCCGCAGCAGTTGCTTGGCCTTGGCGCGCAGCCCGCCTGCCTCCGGCAGGACGCTTGTCGCCGCCGCATCGATGTCCGCCTCGAAGGCCTGCCTGGCGCCCATGGTCGGACCGCCGATCACCGGCCCCGTCAGCAGGGCCGGCGCCTCCGCCAGCCGCAACCGCAGCTGCTCCTTGAGCGATTGGGCGGTCTCCACCGGTGGCCCGTCCGCGCTCTTGACGATAGCAGCCGGTCGACGCCTGCGCCGCCTCCATCGCGTGACTTTGACTGTCAGGAACACCGCGATGCCGGCAATGAGAAGGGCAAGCGGAGGCTGCTTGCCCAGCCAGCGCAGGGCAAATGCCGCCCCCTCTGCCAGCAGCGACCAAAGCCATGCGAAGTCCATCTTCCCCTCGCGAAGACGCCGTCCGCCGGTCTCGGCGCACGTCAATCGGTATTGGCCGCCTGCGGCGCCGGCTTGCGCGACAGCACCTCTATGGCATCGGCCAAATGCTCGTCAGCGATGCTGCGGGCGCCGGCCGCCACGCGAATGTTGTGCGCCTCGCGCAGCACGTCGGCATGCGTCGCACCCAGCGGCGGCTCGAACTTGTAGCAGGCGAGCTCCAGCAGCTGGCCGAGCGGCTCACGAAAGTAGATCGAGTACATGAACCCGCGGTCGACCTCGCCGGAATTGGCAATCCCGCGTTCGCGCAGGCGCGTAACGGCCTGCGTGTAGGTGGTACGCGACACCGCAAACGCCAGGTGATGCAGGTTGCCTACGGCAGTCGGGTTCGGGCAGCTGTCGGGCTTTGCAGCTTCGTTCGTGAAGATCGTGATGAGCCGGCCGTCGCCCGGATCGAAATAGAGGTGGGTCTGCTCGGCAGCGTCGAGGTTGGGCTGCTCAAACACCAGCGGCATGCCGAGCACGCCTTCCCAGAAGTCGACCGATGTCTGCCGGTTGGCACCGACCAGCGTGATGTGATGGACGCCCTGCGACTGCAGCTTGGCCACGCGACGCCTCCTTGAGCCCGCACTCCCGGTTGTTATGCCACGCCGGGCCCGCGCGTGCCCATCGCAAGCCGGTGATCAGGAGGCACAGCCGCCCGCGGCAGTGCGCCGCGCGGGCGCGTGGCCGGCGGCGAGCATCGGCGAGGCTCGGTCGTAGCGTGTCGGCGCAATCGTCTCCAGCGGCACACGCAGCGTGCAACGGAACCCTTCCGGCGCGAAATCGATGGTCGGCCGCGACGTGGCGTTGCTGCCCATGGCATTGATCAGCGACAGGCCAAAGCCTTCGTGCGTGGCGGGGATGACCCGCGGCCCCCCCCTCTCGCGCCAGGAAAACTCCATGTAGCGGCCGCTGCCTGTCCCGCCGAGCTGCCAGTCGACCGCCACCTCGCCGTTGCTGCTCGACAGCGCGCCGTACTTGGCGGCATTGGTGGACAGCTCGTGCACGATGAGCGCGAACGTCTGCACGCCGGACGGGCTCAGCGAGACGGTCGGCCCCGAGAACCGAACCCGTTCGGTGAAGCCCGCGATCTCCGCCTGCACGATGTCCTTTAGATCCGCGCCCATCCACGACGTCTCGGTCAACAGCTCGTGGGCATGGCCGAGCGATTGCAGGCGGCCGATCAGCATCTCGCGCGCCTCCTCGACGCTGCGCGTGCCGGTCAGGGTGCGCGAGGTGATGGACTGGAACACGGACAGCAGGTTTTTGACCCGATGCGCCAGCTCCTGCACCAGGATGGTGAGGCGCTCCTCCGCCCGTTTGCGCTCATGCACCTCGGCACGCAGCTGCTCGGCGCTCTGCTCCAGTTCCGCGGTGCGGTCGGCGACACGCTGCTCGAGCAGGCTGTGCGATTGGGTGAGCGCGGCGCGCATCTGGAACAGCTCGACGAATACCTTCACCTTGGCGCGCAGAATTTCGGGGACGATCGGCGTCAGGATGTAGTCGACCGCACCCAGCGCATAGCCTTCCGCCGTTTGCGTATCGTCTGCGAAGGCCGTGATAAAGATAATTGGCGTGTGGCGCGACTTCTTGCGCTGGCGGATCAGCGCCGCCGTCTCAAGCCCCGACATGCCTGGCATGTTGACGTCGAGCAGGATCACCGCGAACTCCCGCTCCAGCAAGAGTTGCAGCGCTGCCTCGCCCGACGTAACCGTGACGATGTTCTGGCCGAGGTCCTCCAGGCTCACCCGATAGGTGAGATGCTTCTCCAGCAGGTCGTCGACAATCAGGATGTCGGCGCGCTCGACGCAGTCCATAAGTGTTCCCTCAACGTCGCCGCTACCGATAGAGCCATGAGCGCATGACAGCCAGCATGTGATGCGGATCCACCGGCTTGGACAGATAGTCCCAGGCGCCAGCTTCGATGCACCGCTCACGATCGCCCTTCATGGCCTTGGCCGTCACGGCGATGATCGGCAGATCGCGGCAGGACGGCAGCTTACGCGCCTCACGCATGGTGGCCATGCCGTCCATCTCTGGCATCATGATGTCCATCAGGACCAGGTCGATGGGGGCTTCGGTCGCCATGATGCGCAGGGCGTCGCGGCCGTTGCCGGCCGAGATCACGCACATGTCGTGCTCTTCGAGCACGCTCGTCAGCGCGAAGATATTGCGGATGTCGTCGTCCACCACCAGCACCTTGCGGCCCTTCAGCACCGCATCCGACTGATGCATCTCTTCCAGCATTCTGTGCTGTTTGGCCGGCAAGCGCGTCACGCGCCGGTGCAGGAAGAAGGCGGCGAGATCGACCAGCCGCTCGCGGGTGTGCACGTGGCGGAGCGTAATGCCCTCGCAATTGTGCAAAGCCCGCTCCAGCTCGCGCTTGGCGTCGGCCAGCACCAGCACCGGCAGCCGTGCCGAACCGTGCCGCCGGCTTTGGACGGCCTCGGCAATGTCGGCAATCGCCGCTTGGGTGCGCGCGTCCACGATTAGGCAGTCCACCTCCTGCAGCACCTCCTTGAGCTCCGAAGGATCGTGCGCGCTTACGATCAGATCTTCGCCCGCAATGGCTTGGCAGATGTCGTTGCGTTCGGCAGCATCGGCGCTCACCACCAGGGCGCGCCGGCACGGCCGCTTGATGAGCGCGAGCAGGTTGCGCAAGCCCTCATCCAGCACGTCCTTGGACTGGATCGGCTTGGTGAGGAAACTGAGCGCGCCGGCCGAGAAGGCACGTTCGCGCGCATCCTCCGTCGACACCACGCAGATCGGGATGTGCCGGGTCGCCAGGTCGTGCTTCAGGCGATCCATCACGCGCCAGCCTTCCATGTCGGGCAGCACGATGTCGAGGGTGACCGCATCCGGCATGTAGTCGCGCGCCAGCGCCAGGGCCGCCGCACCTTGCGAGGTGACGAGCGCCTTGCAACCTTGCTCGCGCGCCGCCTCGAGCAGGAAGCGCGCAAATGCCAGATCGTTTTCCACGATCAGCAGCACGGTGTCGCCCGGCTGGATGTTGTCGCGGTCGTCCATCGCCTCGTTGGCGAGCAGCGTCGGCTCGGGCGCCTGTTGCGCCAACACCTTGGCGTTGTCGAACACCTGGCCGTTCTCGGACGGTGCCAGCTCGCCCGTTCCGGCCGGCGTAACCCGGCGATAGAGGCGCGAGGGCGTGTAGGTCAGGGGCAGGTAGAGCGTGAAGCTCGAGCCACGGCCGGGCGTGCTCTCCAGCCGGATCTCACCGCCCAGCAGCTTCGACAGCTCGCGGCTGATGGCCAGCCCCAGGCCGGTGCCGCCGTACTTGCGGCTGGTGCTGCCGTCCGCCTGCTGGAAGGCTTCAAAGATGATCTGCTGCTTCTCGTTGGAGATGCCGATGCCGGTATCGGTGACGTGGAACGCGACGGCCTCGATGGCGCGGTTCAGGTCCTCGTTGTCGGAAGTCCATCCCGATTTCACGGGCTCCATGCTCAGCGTCACCTGGCCTTCGTGCGTGAATTTGAAGGCGTTCGACAGCAGGTTCTTGAGGATCTGTTGCAGGCGCTTGGCGTCCGTCACCATCGACTTGGGCAGGCGCGGATCGACGCGCAGCAGGAACTCCACGTTCTTGGACTCGCCGACATGGCGGAATGTGCGCTCGACATAGTGGCGCAGGTCGTCGAAGCGCAGCTCGCTGACATCCACGTTCACGGTGCCGGACTCGATCTTCGACAGGTCGAGGATGTCGTTGATGAGGGTGAGCAGGTCGTTGCCTGACGAGTGAATGGTCTTGGCAAATTCGACCTGGCGTCCGGTCAGGTTACCGTCGCGGTTCTGGCACAGCTGGTCGGACAGGATGAGCAAGCTGTTCAACGGCGTGCGCAGCTCGTGGCTCATGTTGGCCAGAAATTCCGACTTGTACTTGGACGTGCGCGCAAGCTGGATGGCCTTGTCCTCCAGCGCCTGCCGTGCCTGCTCAACCTCGTTGTTCTTGCGTTCGACTTCCTGGTTGCGCTGCGCCAAGAGCTTGGCTTTGTCCTGCAGCTCCTCGTTGGTCTGCTGGAGCTCCTCGCCGCGGCTTTGCAACTGCTTGGCCAGCGACTGGGACTGCGTCAGCAGATCCTCGGTGCGCATGTTGGCCTTGATCGTGTTGATGACGATGCCGATGCTTTCCGTCAGCTGGTCGAGGAAGGCCTGGTGGCTCGGGCTGAAGCATTCGACCGAAGCCAGCTCCAGCACGCCCTTGCACTCGCCCTCGAACACGACCGGCAGCACCAGGATGTTGCGCGGTCTGGTCTCGCTCAGGCCGGTGACGACGCGCACGCTCGGCCCGTCCAGGTTCTCGAGCAGCACACGCCGCTTGTCGAGCGCCACCTGACCGATCAGGCCTTGCCCGAACTGTACCGTCTTGCCGTGCGCGGTCTGCCCGGCCGAGGCGTAGCTTGCCAGCAGCATGAGGCGCGGCTCGGCCGCCTCGCTGTCGTTCACGTAGAATTCCGCCTGCTGTGCCCCTACCACCGGCGCCAGCTCCGACAGGATCATCTGGCCGACCGCCACAAGGTCCTTCTGGCCCTGCAACAGGCGGCTGAACTTGGCGAGGTTGGTCTTCAGCCAGTCCTGCTCGGTGTTCTTCTGCGTGGTGTCGCGCAGGTTGCGGATCATCTCGTTGATGGTGTCCTTCAGGACGGCCACCTCGCCCTGCGCGTCGACGGTGATCGACCGCGTCAGGTCACCCTGCGTCACCGCCACCGCCACCTCGGCGATGGCGCGCACCTGGGTGGTGAGGTTGGCGGCGAGCTGGTTGACGTTCTCCGTCAGCCCTTTCCAGGTACCGGCGGCGCCTGGCACCTTGGCCTGGCCGCCCAGCCGGCCGTCGACGCCGACCTCGCGCGCCACCGTCGTCACCTGGTCGGCGAACGTGGCGAGCGTATCGGTCATGCCGTTGATGGTGTCGGCGAGCGCCGCGATCTCGCCCTTGGCTTCCACGGTCAGCTTGTGCTTCAGGTCGCCGTTGGCGACCGCGGTGACGACGCGGGCAATGCCGCGCACCTGATCGGTCAGGTTGCCGGCCATCGAGTTGACCGAGTCCGTCAGGTCCTTCCAGGTGCCGGCCACGCCCTGCACGGCCGCCTGGCCACCGAGCTTGCCTTCGGTGCCGACTTCGCGGGCAACGCGCGTCACTTCGCCGGCGAAGGTTCTGAGCTGATCCACCATGGTGTTGATGGTGTTCTTCAGCTCGAGGATCTCGCCCTTCACGTCAACGGCGATCTTCTTCGACAGGTCGCCGGCGGCCACGGCCTTGGTGACATCGGCGATGTTGCGCACCTGGGCCGTCAGGTTGCCGGCCATCGAGTTGACGCTTTCCGTCAAGTCCTTCCAGGTACCGGCGACGCCCTGCACGTCGGCCTGGCCGCCCAGCTCGCCCTCGGTGCCGACCTCGCGCGCCACGCGCGTCACCTCGGCAGCGAACGAGCGCAGCTGGTCCACCATGGTGTTGATGGTGTTCTTAAGCTCGAGGATTTCGCCGGCGACGTCGACCGTGATCTTCTTCGACAGGTCGCCCATGGCCACCGCAGTGGTCACCTCGGCGATGTTGCGCACCTGGCCGGTCAGGTTGCCGGCCATCGAGTTCACGGAGTCGGTCAGCGTCTTCCAGGTACCGGCAACGCCTTGCACGTCGGCCTGACCGCCAAGCTTGCCCTCGGTGCCGACCTCGCGGGCAACGCGCGTCACTTCGGCCGCGAACGAACGCAGCTGGTCCACCATGGTGTTGATGGTGTTCTTCAGCTCGAGCAGCTCGCCCTTCACGTCGACGGTGATCTTCTTCGACAGCTCGCCGCGCGCCACGGCGGTGGTCACCTCGGCGATGTTGCGCACCTGGCCGGTCAGGTTGCTGGCCATCAGGTTGACGTTTTGCGTCAAGTCCTTCCAGGTACCCGACACGCCCTGCACGTCGGCCTGGCCGCCGAGCTTGCCTTCGGTGCCCACCTCGCGGGCAACACGCGTCACTTCCGCCGCGAACGAGCGCAGCTGGTCCACCATGGTATTGATGGTGTTCTTCAGCTCGAGCAGCTCGCCCTTCACGTCGACGGTGATCTTCTTCGACAAGTCGCCGCGTGCCACGGCGGTGGTCACTTCGGCGATGTTGCGCACCTGGCCGGTCAGATTGCCGGCCATCGAGTTCACCGAATCGGTGAGGTCCTTCCAGGTACCGGCCACGCCCTGCACGTCGGCCTGGCCGCCGAGTTTGCCCTCGGTGCCGACCTCGCGGGCAACGCGCGTCACCTCGCGGGCGAACGTGCCGAGCTGATCGACCATGGTGTTGATGGTACGCGCCGTGCGCAGGAACTCGCCCTGCAGGGGGCGGCCTTCCACTTCAAGCGCCATGCTCTTGGACAGATCGCCTTGCGCGACCGCGCCGATGACGCGTGCCACCTCGCTCGAGGGGTGTACGAGATCCTCGATGAGCGAATTGATGCTCTCGACGCAATCGCGCCAGAAACCGGTCACGTCGCCCAGCGACGCACGCTGCTTGAGCTTGCCCTCCTTGCCGACCACCCGGCTGAGCCGCGCCAGTTCCGCCTGCGTACGGGCGTTCAATTCCACCATGTCGTTGAACGCGTCGGCAATCTTGCCATCGATGCCGGTCCAGTCGAGAGGTAGACGCACCGAAGCGTCTCCCTTCTTGACCGCCTGCAGTGCGCCGAGCAGGGTGGCGGCGTGACCGTTCAGACTGTGGGCTGGGCCAGCATGCCCGTTACCGTGCGAGGGGCGCTCGGCGATGCTCACGACCGGCGCCTTGGCAGCTACCTCATTGAAGGCGCGCGCCACCTCGCCCGCCGTCCCGCTCCACCCCGTGGGCAGACGGACCGAGTGGTCGCCGCTTTGTAGAGCCTTAAGCCCATGCAGAAGGGCCTGCAGCTCCTCGCCTCCGGCAAGCTTCACGGTGTGCAACGCTTCCCTCCCCCAAACGCGCAGTTGAATCGACGTGAAACGCCGACGGGCGGAACCGGTTCCAATAAAAATTGTAGGAGTATTACCGGCACAGCTGCCGCTCGCATCAGCGCGAGCGGCGCCGTGCGGGCGGGGGCTTGGCCAGATCCTGCGTCACCTGCTTGAGAAGGGCCGAAGTCTGCTCGATCTCGGCAAACACCCAGTCGCGGAACGCCTTGATGGCCGGGCGCTTTTCCTCCCCCTTGGGGCAAACGAAATAGTAGGATCGCCCGGGCACCGGGATTTCCGGACCGAACGGCGCCACCAAACGGCCAAGGGCCAGGTCGTGCGACGCCACCACCTTGTAGCCCAGCACGACGCCCGCGCCCTCGCTGGCCGCATCCAGCGCATGATCGGCCACGTTGAGGCGCAGCCCGCGACGTGTGTCGATGCCTTCGATGCCGGCGAGCTGCATCCAGTCGGCCCAAGACGGGACAATGCCAGGCAGGTCGATCTGGATCAGGTTGAAGCGCGGCAGGTCGGCCGCACCGCGCAGGGGTGGATCCGCTTCCAGCAGGCGCGGGCTGCACAAGGGAAGCAGCCATTCATCCGAAAGCTTCTCGACGTACAAATCGGGATGCGCGCCCGAGCTCAGGCGGATGCCTATGTCGACACCATCGGTGGCAAAGTTTGCATAGCCAACGCTGGCGGTAATGCGCGTGTCGATGTCGGGGTGCTCGGCCAGGAACCGATACAGCCGCGGCACCAGCCACTTGGCGGTTAGCCCAGGTGTCGAGCTGACCACCAGTACCCGGTCCCTGCGGCCCTGGTCGAGCTGATCCATGGCCACACGCAGGCTCTCGAAGGCCGTACGGATGCCGGGCTGGATGAGACGCGCCGCCTCCGTCAGTTCGATGGAGCGGGGGCGGCGCAGGAACAGCTTCAACCCGAGCAGGTCCTCCAGGCCGCGGATCTGGTGGCTAAGAGCGGCCGGCGTGACGTGCAGCTCCTCGGCCGCCTTGGAAAAACTCAGATGCCGGGCGGTGGCCTCGAAGGCGCGCAGCGAATTGAGCGGCGGGAGGGGGCGGCGCACGCTTTAGTTTCCTTCATCTCAAGGGCGAGGAATCGTCGTTTGTAGCGCAATTTTTGGCGGCGTACATAGGCATCACGATACTCGATCGATGAGGAATACTCAAATGCGCACCATTCTGGGAACAGCCTACACCCCGCCGACTGCCGAGGAGATCCAAGCTTTGGTCCGTCAGGCGCACAGGGAGCGCGCCGAGGCGATGCGCGAGATCTGGAGGGCCCTCTTCAGGTGGCGGCGCCAGGCAAATACCGAGCGCCGCTCAGCCTTCGCGCCGCTGCAACCGAGCTTGTAGCTCGCCACAACCGTCAAGCTGATGGAGGACATCATGCCAACCTGGACAGACACCGCACCGGCCACGCACAGCCAATCGGGGCTGCACAAGCTCGGCGCCGTGGTGGCAAATGCCTGGAACGGCTACTGGGAATACCGTGCCAACCGCGCCGCGGTGGCGATGCTGCAATCCATGGACGCGCAAATGCTGCACGACATCGGCATCAACCGCAGCGAGATCGAATCCGTGGTGTACCGGCGGCCCGGCGATGGGCGCCGGTAAGGGCTAGAGACGGTACGGACCCCGCAAGGGGCGCGCGCTCAGGCGGGTGGTTGCGTATCGCTGGGCGCGCGCCGGGCGGCGCCTTGATGACACCACGGTCGGCGATACTATGGCCCCATTTTCCGGATGGGGTTACCATGGCTCGATTGCTCGCGCGTGTGCCGGCAGCCGTCGTCCTGCTGGTCCTGACCCTATTTGCCCATCCGGCGTTGGCGCAAAAGCGCGTCGCCTTGGTGATCGGCAACGCCGCCTACCAGCACACGGCAAAGCTCGCCAATCCCAGAAATGACGCGAGCGACATGGTCGCCGCGCTGAAGAAGCACAACTTCCTGGTCATCGAAGGCTTCGACCTCAACAAGGCCGACTTCGAGCGCAAGGTGCGCGACTTCGCCAACGCGCTGTCCGGCGCCGAAGCGGGGGTGTTTTTCTACGCTGGACATGGCCTGCAGGTCGCCGGGCGCAACTATCTTGTGCCGATCGATGCTGAACTCGGCAACGCTGCGGCGCTCGAGTTTGAGATGCTGCGCGTCGACGTCGTGCACCGCGTGATGGAACAGCAGACCAACACCAACATCCTGTTTCTCGACGCCTGCCGCGACAATCCGCTGGCGCGCAATCTGGCACGCAGCATGGGTACGCGCTCCTCCGACATCGGCAAGGGACTGTCGAGCATCCAATCGGGCGTCGGCACGCTGATCAGCTTCTCAACCCAGCCCGACAACGTTGCCCTCGATGGCACAGGGCGCAACTCCCCGTTCGCCGGCGCGCTCGTCAAACAGATCCTGACCGCGAACGATGATTTGAGCGCGATGCTGATCACCGTCCGCAATGACGTGATGAAGGAGACGCAACGCAAGCAGGTGCCGTGGGAGCACTCAGCTCTGACCGGCCGCTTCTATTTCAGCGCGGCGGCCGCCGGCGTGGAGCCGCCGAAGGTAGCCCCGGCACGGCTGAGCGAAGCTGCAGAGGCTTGGGCCGCGGCCGAGCGCACCACCAGCGTCGCCGCGCTCGAAGCATTCGTCGTGCGCTACCAAGACACGTTCTATGCCGAGCTGGCGCGTGCACGCATCACCGAACTGAAGGCGCAGCAGCCAGCGCTACAGCAGACGGGCAAGCCTGCTCCGTCGGCCGAGCAGAAGACCGGTTCGCTGGCACAGGAAAAGGCGGGGCCATCGAACCTGCCGCCATCGCGGCCGGTGCGGCCGTTGTCGGTGGCCGAAGAGCGCGAGCTCAAGCCCACGGATCAGTTCAAGGAATGCCAGGAGTGCCCGCAGATGGTGCTACTTCCGGCCGGCGAGTTCTTGATGGGATCACCCGCAGGCGAGGCTGATCGGTCCAACAACGAAGACCCGCGACGCAAGGTGACGGTCGCCCGGCCCTTCGCGGTCGGCAAGTTCGAAGTGACGTTTGCGGAGTGGGAAGGTTGCATCAACCAAGGCGGCTGCAGGCACAGGCCCAACAACGAAGGCTGGGGGTCGGGCACCCGTCCGGTCATCCACGTATCCTGGGATGACATCACCAGGGAGTATCTGCCCTGGCTGTCGCGCAAGACCGGCAAGGCCTATCGACTGCTCACCGAGGCCGAATGGGAGTACGCGGCGCGCTCCGGCACGACCACGACCTACCACTGGGGCAACGAGATCGGTGCCAGCAACGCCAATTGCAGCGGATGCGGCAGCCCTTGGGATGGCCAAAAGACCGCGCCCGTCGGATCGTTCCGGCCCAATGCCTTCGGGCTGCATGACATGCACGGCAACGTCTGGGAATGGGTGCAGGACTGCTACCGCGACACCTACGCCAACGCAGCGCCCGACGGCGCTGCTGCCCTCTCGCTGGATGGCTGCTCGCGCGTCCTGCGTGGTGGCTCGTGGCTCGGAGCGCCGCGCGTTCTGCGTTCGGCCGTGCGCGGCGGCTACCAGCCCGACTTCCGCTTCGGCAATGGCGGCTTTCGCGTAGCCCGATCGCTCTAGCGCCGGCGATCCGCCATTAGTCCAGCACCTCAACCTCGGGCGGCAGCTCGGCGTTGGCTGGCAGGTGCATGCGCTGTGCCTCGACCTCCAGATAGCGGCGCTGCACGTCGGTGATGTAGTCGCGCACGATCGGCACCGCATCGCGCTTGCGGGCGAGTTGCATCTGGAACACCATCTGGCTGCCGGTACGGAACATGGCTTCCGCGCTCACCAGATAGAACTCCCACATCCGGCAGAAGCGCTCGTCGTACATGGCCGCGATCTTGCTGCGATTGGCCTCGAAGCGCTTGTACCAGTGGTTGAGCGTCTTGGCGTAGTGCAGGCGCAGGAATTCCAGGTCCGTCACCCACAAGCTCTTCTGCTCGACCACCTCGAATACCTCGGACAGCGCCGGCGAGTAGGCGCCTGGGAAGATGTATTTCCGAAGCCAGGGGCTGGCCGTGCCGGGCGGGCTCATATGGCCGATGGAGTGCAGCACCATTACCCCGTCGTCCTTCAAGAGCTCGTTGACCTTATCGAAGAACTCGGGGTAATGGCCCACGCCGACATGCTCGAACATGCCGACCGACACAATTCGGTCGTAGCGGTCGAGTTGCTCGCGATAGTCGCGCAATTCGAAGCGCACGCGGTCCGACAATCCAGCCCGGCGCGCTTTCTCGGTCGACAGCGCGTATTGCTCGCGCGACAGCGTCACTCCGGTGACGCTCACGTCCTCCATGGCCGCCAGATACAGCGCCAGATCACCCCAGCCGCTGCCAATGTCGAGAATCTTCAAGCCCGGCTTCAGGTTCAGCTTGGAGGCGATCAGGCGCAGCTTGTTGAGCTGGGCGATCTCCAGGCTGTCGGTATCATCCAGGAAGTACGCGCACGAGTAGTGCATGCCCTCGTCGAGGAACAACGCGTAGAAATCGTTGCCGAGGTCGTAGTGATGGGCGACGTTCTCGCGCGCCTTGCCGATCGGATTGGCCTGTTGGATGGCACGTCGCGCCTTCGAAATACGACGCAGCACCTTCTGCAAGGGATAGCTGCCGAGCGCCACCCGGTTGACGGAAAACAGCGTCAGGAAGTCGCGCAACGTCGAATCCTCGAACGTCAGGCGGCCGTCCATGTAGGCTTCGCCGGCATGCAACTCCGGATTGAAGAATAGCTTGGTATACAGCGAGCGATCGGTGAGGCGCATCGTGACGCTCGGTCCGTCGGCGCTGCCGGCGAAGACATGCTCGCGGCCACGCGCATCCACGACCTTCAGCGTGCCAACGCGCACGAACGATTTCAGCATGTGCGATAGCGGAAACACTCTCCCCTCCGCTGTTTGGCACGGACTGGTGTGGCCGAGCCACCCTGCCCGAATCTCCCATCGAAGCCGGCCATCCTAGGCTGGGGCGCATGGTGCCAGGAAGGCGACACACGCAGTTAGCTAGGGATAACGTTTCGTTAAGGAACACGTGGAAAGATTCTTTTAACCAGCTGATTTCCTCTCTCGGGACCCACCATGCCCAGCGATTTCGCCGACGGCGCGCGCCTGACCTCCGCGCTCCATGATGCCCACAACGACACAGGCCGCATCGCCTTCTGCGGTCCAATCGTACTTTCGGCCATCACGGGCTATTCGGTGAGCAAGGTCGAAGACGAGGTCCGCGCCTTCCGCAACCCCGACGCTGACGCCAAGCCGATCGTAAAGGGAACCTACTCGGAGGAGGTGGCGGCCGCGCTCGCCCACTTCGGCTACACCATGGAGCGTAAGCAGAGCTATCTGCACCTGGCCCGCAAGGAGCGGCCCTCGCTGTGGTCCTGGATGCAGAAGCCGCGCAACGCCTGGGCGCACTACATTCTGGCTATCCACAAGGGCAAGGAGGGCCACTGGGTGCTGATCAAGGGCGTCAAGCTGTGCGACACCTACAGCGAGGGCAAGTGGCAGTTCGTGTGCGACGGGCCCCACAAAGGCGCACGCATCATGGAGGTGTTCGAAGTAAAGAAGGTTGTATAGGGCCAGGCTCCAGGGCTCCGACCCCAATCGCCGGTCCTGGAACCTCTAGCTTCAGCTCTTGAGCTTCGGATCGAGCCAGTCGCGCAGGCTGTCGCCGAACAGGTTGAAGGCGAACACTGCGAGAGTAATTGCAAGTCCCGGGAACAGGATCATCCACGGCGCCGTCTGATAGAAATCCGCCGATGTGCCTGACAGCATCAGGCCCCAGGCCGGCGTCGGCTCCGTTACGCCAAGGCCAAGGAACGATAGGCTCGCCTCCAGCAAGATCGCTTGTGCCATGAAGGCCGTCACCATGATCAGGTAGGGCGCGACGATGTTCGGCAGAATGTGCCGCATGATGATGCGCTTGTGCGAGAAGCCCGCCGCCCGCGCCGCATCGATGAACGGCATGGCCACGATCGACAAGGTCGAGGATCGCGCCACCCGCGCCATCTTGGGGATGATCGGCAGGGCGATGGCCGCGATCAAGTTCCAGTCGATACCGAGGGCCTGTCGCTTGCCCAGCACGGCCACCACCACCATCGCCAGCACGATGATGGGAAACGACAGCATGATGTCGACGATACGCTGAATGAAGTTGTCGATGCGTCCGCCAAAATAGCCGGATGCAGCGCCAATGAAGGCTCCGACCGTGCAGCCGAACACCGCCGACAGGATGCCGACCGCCAGTGCCGTGCGCGAGCCGTAGACGATGCGGCTGAATACGTCGCGGCCGTACTGGTCGGTGCCGAAGAAGTGCTGGGCGCTCGGTGCACCGAGCATGGCGGCGAAATCGATCTCCTCCGGATCGTACGGCGCAATCCACCCTGCACCGATTGCGCAGGCCGCATACACCAGAATGATCAGGAACCCGATCACGCCGAGCGGCTGCACTTTCACAAATTGCCAGAGCGGATTGGCCCGCTTGGGCAGCGTGTCGGCTGATGGTGTGCTGGCAACGGTAGCCATTGGGGCGTTGTTCCTCAGCTCAGGCGAATGCGCGGATCGAGCCACGCATAGAGCAGGTCGACGACCAGGTTGACGAATATGAACATGGTGGCGATGAACAGCACCAGGCCTTGAATGAGGTTGAAGTCGCCGCGCGTGGTCGCATCCACGAACAACTTGCCGATGCCGTTGATGTTGAACACCTGCTCGGTGACAACCAGACCGCCGATAAGGAACGCGAACTCCAGGCCGATCACGGTCACCACCGGCAGCATGGCATTGCGCAATGCATGCCGGCGCATGATCAGCCTCGTCCACACACCCTTGGCGCGCGCCGTGCGGATGTAGTCCTCGCGCATCACCTCAAGCAACGAGGAGCGCATCATACGGGTCGCCACCGCAGCGTAGCGGTAGCCGACCGACAGCGCCGGCCAGATCGTCACCGACAGGTTGGCGATCGGGTCCTCCCAGATCGACACGTAGCCGATCTTCGGCAGCCAGTTGAACAGCATCAGCAGAGTCAGGATGATGAGCATGCCGAGCCAGAACGAGGGGATGGCAAGCCCCGACACGGCCAGCACGCGCACCCCGTGATCGATCCAGGTATCGCGGTAGAGCGCGGATATGGTGCCGAGCGGAATGGCGATCAGCACGGCGATGATGCTGGCCATCACCGCGATCTGGAACGACACCGGCACGCGCAGCGCAATCTCCTTGTTGACGGATTCACCCGTCCACAGCGACTTGCCGAGATCAAAGTGCGCAAGGCCTACCATGTAGTCGGCAAACTGCGCGTACAGCGGCTTGTCGAGCCCGAGGCGCCTGCGCTCGGCCTCGATCATCTCGTCGGAGACGTTGGCACCATCGGCGCGCAGCTTCACCACGACCACGTCGCCCGGCATGACGCGGATCAGGAAGAATACGGCCACCGCCACGCCGATCAGCGTGGGGATTACCAGCAGCAGGCGGCGAATGATGTACCAGATCATTGGTCTATCGAAGCCCGAGAGGGAACCGGCGGCCCCACATGTAAGCCGCCGGCCATACTACGTCGTTGCTATTGCAGCCAGACGTCGCCGAGGTCCTGCCAGAGGTAGTGGCTCGGCGTCATGTACCAGCCCTGGATCTTCTTGTTGTAGACGATGATGCGCTGCCACCACAGGATCGGCACGTTGTAGGCCTGCGTCAGCGCATAGCGCTCCAGCTCGTTGACGACCTTGGTGCG
>DASTOW010000401.1:0-31638 GCA_035762425.1 Hyphomicrobiaceae bacterium
GATGCGGCGCTCGGCAGCCTGACGCTGATGTCGCCCGATCCGCGCCAGCGCGTTGCGTCGGCGCAGGCGGTGTTCAAGTCGCGCGAGGCAGCGGCCCTGCCGGCGCTCGATGCGGCGATCGCCAAGGAAACCGACTCGCGCGCCAAGCGCGCACTCGAACAGGCGCGCGCCGCGGTCATCCTCTACAAGGACGACGCGACCGAGGCCATTATTACCATCGACAACCGGCTCGCGGCCTGGAACGTGGCGCAGAATTTCTGGTACGGGCTATCGCTCGGCTCCGTGCTCCTGCTGGCTGCCATCGGCCTTGCCATCACCTTCGGCGTGATGGGCGTCATCAACATGGCGCACGGCGAGATGGTGATGCTCGGCGCCTACACCACCTTCGTGGTGCAAGAGCTGATCCGCACCAGCGCGCCAGGACTGTTCGATTATTCACTGGCGATCGCCATCCCGCTGGCGTTCTTGGTGGCGGCCCTGGTCGGCATTGCCATCGAACGCGGCGTCATCCAGTTCCTGTACGGGCGGCCGCTCGAGACGCTGCTCGCCACCTGGGGTATCAGCCTGATCTTGCAGCAGGCGGTGCGCACGGCCTTCGGACCTACCAACCGCGAAGTGGGTGCTCCCAATTTCATGTCGGGCGCCTTCCAGCTCGGCGGACTCACCATCACCTGGAACCGCCTGTGGATCATTGTCTTCGCCGGCCTGATCTTTGCGGCGCTGCTGGCGACCCTACGCTACACGGCGCTCGGCCTGCAGATGCGCGCCGTCACGCAGAACCGGCGCATGGCGAGCGCCATGGCCATCAACACCGGCCGCATCGACGCGCTGACCTTTGCGCTCGGCTCAGGCATCGCAGGGCTCGCCGGCGTGGCACTGTCGCAGATCGACAACGTCTCGCCCAACCTCGGGCAGAGCTACATCATCGACAGCTTCCTGGTCGTGGTGTTCGGCGGCGTCGGCAACCTGTGGGGCACGCTGGTCGGTGCCCTGTCGCTGGGTGTGGCCAACAAATTCCTCGAGCCGTACGCCGGTGCCGTGCTCGGTAAGATCCTGCTGCTGGTGCTCGTTATCCTGTTCATTCAAAAGCGTCCGCGCGGACTGTTCGCGCTGAAGGGCCGGGCGGTGGAAGCATGATAACGCGGCGTCTCCTCGAGGCACCGGACGGGCGTGGCTGGATCTTTCTCGCCATCTTGGGAGTGGCCGCCATTGCCGTGCCTCTCCTCAATCTGATGGTGCCGGCCTCCTCGCCGTTGCACGTGTCGACCTCGATGGTAGCGCTGTGGGGCAAGTATCTCTGCTACGCCCTGCTGGCGCTATCGCTCGACCTTGTATGGGGTTACTGCGGCATCCTCTCGCTAGGCCACGGCGCGTTCTTCGCCTTGGGCGGCTACGCCATGGGCATGTACCTGATGCGCCAGATCGGCACGCGCGGCGTCTATGCCCACCCGATCCTGCCCGACTTCATGGTGTTCCTGAATTGGAAGGAGCTGCCCTGGTTCTGGTACGGCTTCGACATGTTCCCGTTCGCCATGCTGATGGTGTTCGTGGTGCCGGGGCTGTTGGCCTTCGTGTTCGGTTGGTTCGCGTTCCGCAGCCGCGTCACCGGCGTCTATCTGTCGATCATCACACAGGCGCTGACCTATGCGCTGATGCTGGGCTTCTTCCGCAACAACTTCGGCTTCGGCGGCAACAACGGGCTGACCGACTTTAAGGACATCCTCGGCTTCAACGTGCAGGCGCAGCAGACCCGCGTGGTGCTGTTCGTGTTCTCGGCGCTGGCCCTGGCGCTGGGCTACCTGATCGCACGCGCGGTCGTACAATCAAAGGCCGGCAAGGTGTTGATCTCGATCCGCGACGCGGAAAGCCGTACCCGCTTCATCGGGTACCGCGTGGAGAACTACAAGACCTTCGTGTTCACGCTGTCGGCATGCATGGCGGGCCTGGCCGGCGCCCTGTATGTGCCGCAGGTCGGCATCATCAACCCGAGCGAGTTCAATCCTGCCAACTCCATCGAAATGGTGATCTGGGTGGCTGTGGGCGGGCGCGGCACCCTGGTCGGCGCGGCGCTCGGCGCCGTGCTTGTCAACTATGCCAAGTCGACCTTCACGACCGGCCTGCTGGCGCCGTACTGGTTATTCGCCTTGGGAGCCCTGTTCGTGTTCGTCACTATTTTCCTGCCGAAGGGCATCATGGGCCTGCTGCCGCAGCGCATCTCGCGCGACAAGTCCGATGTGGCAGCCAGCGAGCGGCGGGCCGCTCAGCCGGCGGAGTGAGGAGCCATGGACGCCGCAGTCAAAGACACCCCCGAAGTCACGCAGAGCCTGCTGTACCTGAACGGCGTCAGCGTCGCCTTCGACGGCTTCCGCGCCATCAACAACCTGTCGCTCGAGCTGGCGCCCGGCGAGATGCGCGCCATCATCGGCCCGAACGGCGCCGGCAAGACGACGATGATGGACATCATCACCGGCAAGACCAGGCCTGACACGGGCGACGTGTTGTTCGACCGGGGCATGGTCGACCTGACGACCAAGGACGAGTCCGCCATTGCCCAGCTCGGCATCGGCCGGAAGTTTCAGAAGCCGACCGTGTTCGAGAACCACACGGTCGAGGACAACGTGCTGCTGTCGTTGAAAAGTGACCGCAGCGTGCTGTGCAACCTGATGTGGAACGCCGGCACCGGGGACGCCGATCGGATCAGCAAGATCCTCAACACCATCGGCCTTGCCGCACACCGGCATCGCCAGGCCGGATCCTTGTCGCATGGGCAGAAGCAGTGGCTAGAAATCGGCATGCTGATCGCACAGGATCCCAAGCTGCTGCTGGTTGACGAGCCGGTGGCCGGCATGACCGATGCCGAGAGCATGACCACGGCCGATCTGCTCAAGGAGATCGCCAAGGACCATTCGGTGGTGGTGGTCGAGCACGATATGGAATTCGTGCGCCGCCTCGGCGTGAAAGTCACCGTGCTGCATGAAGGCTCGGTGCTGGCCGAAGGGTCGATCGACGAGGTCAGCGCCAACGAGCGCGTGGTGGAGGTGTACCTCGGGCGCTGATGACAGCGCGGATGCAACAACTGGCTTCATCAGCGGTGACGTTCTCTTGACGGGGGATTGCTTGCCCAGAGGCGGACGAGGGGGCCGCTTCGCACTGAGCTGGAAATTCCCCCTCACCAACTCGTACCAAAATCCGGGCCCTGCGTGCTGACGCGCTAGGGTCGGGATGACAGATGGAGAAGCAAGTGCTGACGGTTGAGGGCATCGATCTGCACTACGGCGCGGCGCAGGCGCTGCGTCACGTCTCGGTGGCCTCCGAGCCTGGCAAGATCACCTGCGTGCTCGGCCGCAACGGCGTGGGCAAGAGTTCGCTCCTGCGCGCCATCGTCGGCCACCAGCCGGTCAGCGCCGGCAAGATCCTGTTCGACGGGCAGGACATCACCAAGCTCAAGGCCTATGAGCGGGCAAGGCGCGGCATCGCCTACGTGCCCCAGGGTCGCGAGATATTTCCTCTGCTGACCGTACAGGAAAACCTGGAGACCGGTTACGCCCGCCTGCCGCGCCAGCAGCGCAAGATCGGGGGCGAGTTGTTCGAGCTGTTTCCGATCCTCAAGTCCATGCTGGGCCGCCGCGGCGGCGACCTATCGGGCGGCCAACAGCAGCAGCTTGCCATCGCCCGCGCGCTGGTCACCCAGCCCAAGCTGATGGTGCTGGACGAGCCGACCGAGGGCATCCAGCCGTCCATCATCAAGGACATTGGCCGCGCCATCTCCTACCTGCGCGACCAGGGTAGGATGGCCATCGTGCTCGTCGAGCAATATTTCGATTTCGCCCGGGCGTTGGCCGACACCTACGCCGTCATGGAGCGCGGCGAGGTGGTGCTGGCCGGCTCCGGATCGACCATGGTGGAAAGCGACGTTCGCCGCTACCTTACCGTCTGACGGTTGCATGTGCGGGTAGATGCGGATGCTACAGGCGCGTTCATGGTTGCCACGGTCCGAGGGATCGCTGCGTCTGGCGTTCCAACTTCAGAATGAGCGGATGGCTCTCGACGTGCTGCACCAGGCTGGCGTGCTGCGCGCGCGCTTCCCCAAGCCACAAGCGCAGGAGCCGCCCGAGGCGGTGCTTGTCAACACGGCCGGCGGCCTGACGGGCGGCGACAAACTCGACATCGACGTGAAGCTGGGCGAAGGCACCTCGCTGACGGTCACCTCCGCGGCGGCAGAGAAAATCTACCGGGCCCGCGACGGGGAGGCAGCCATTCGCGTGCACCTCGATGTCGAAAGCGGCGCGCAGCTCAGCTGGCTGCCGCAGCCGACCATCCTGTTCAATGCCGCGCGCTTCGACCGCCGCACCGAAGTCGACCTCGCGGCCGGTGCGCATTTCCTGGCCGTCGAGATGCTCATCTTCGGCCGCGCGGCGATGGGCGAGGATGTGCACCGCGGGTTTTGCCGCGATACCTGGCGCGTACGCCGCGAGGGCCGGCTGGCGTTCGCCGACAGCCTGCTGCTCGATGGAGCCATTGCCGAGACCCTCGATCGCCCGGCCGCTCTTAGCGGCACGCGAGCGACGGCCCTGGTCCTCTATGCAGGGGCTAATGCCGCTGCTCGCCTTGAGCCGGCGCGTGCGCTATTGGAGGGGGTGCGGAGCATTGTGGGTATGAGTAGCTGGAATGGCCTGCTGGTGGCACGGGGCTATGCCAGCGACGGCCGCACGCTGCAGGGCGATCTCGCGCCACTACTTGAGTTCCTGGCCGCACGCCCGCTGCCACGCGTGTGGCGATGCTGAATAGAATGTCGAGAGGGCGCAGATGAACCTTACGGCACGCGAGAAGGACAAGCTGCTGATCTCCATGGCGGCGATCGTGGCGCGGCGGCGCTTGGAGCGCGGCGTCAAGCTCAATCATCCCGAGGCGGTGGCGCTGATCTCCGACTTCGTGGTCGAGGGCGCGCGCGACGGCCGCAGTGTCGCCGACCTGATGGAAGCGGGCGCCCACGTCGTCACCCGCGCGCAGGTGATGGACGGCATCGCCGAGATGATCCACGATGTGCAGGTGGAAGCCACCTTCCCGGACGGGGTCAAGCTGGTGACGGTGCACAAGCCGATCAGGTAGGAACAGGTCAGCATTCGCGAGAGGGACGAAGCATACTCATGACACCGACACGCAAGATCAGCGCCGCTCTCGCCGCGCTGATGATGGCCGTGACCGGCGCAACACCGGCGCTCGCTCACACCGGCCTGGAGCATGCGACCTCGTTCTGGTCCGGCTTCCTGCATCCCCTGACCGGCCCTGACCATGTGTTGGCGATGGTGGCAGTCGGCCTGTGGGCCGGCGTCAACGGCGGGCGAGCGGTGTGGGCGTGGCCCGTCGCCTTCGTCAGCGTGATGCTGGTCGGCGGCGCACTCGGCA
The DNA here is from genome assembly GCA_035762425.1 of Hyphomicrobiaceae bacterium. Classification (GTDB taxonomy): domain Bacteria; phylum Pseudomonadota; class Alphaproteobacteria; order Rhizobiales; family Hyphomicrobiaceae; genus AWTP1-13. Next base: position 5,407 of record DASTOW010000401.1, read on the forward strand.
CGATGGGCCTCACGCTGCCGTTGGTGGAGCCCGGCATCCTTGCCTCTGTGATCGTGCTGGGACTGCTGGTGCTGACCGCCGCCCGCGTTCCGGTCGCAGTCGGTGCCCTGTTGGTCGGCGTGTTCGCAGTACTGCACGGCCACGCGCATGGCGCCGAGCTGCCCGCGGCCGCGGCGGCCATTTCCTATTCTGCGGGCTTTGCCCTGGCGACCGCACTGCTGCACGCCGTGGGCCTTGGCATCGCCTTCCTGCCGGCGCGTGAGGGCAGCATGCTGGTGCGTGCCGCCGGCGGTCTCGTTGCCGCCTGCGGCATCGCACTCGCAGTCATCTAAGGGGGCAGCCATGATCCCGGGCGAGATCATCACCGTAGCCGGCGACATCGAGCTCAACGCCGGCCGCGCGGCCATCACCGTAACGGTCGCCAACACCGGCGACCGCCCGATCCAGGTCGGCTCGCACTACCATTTCGCCGAGACCAACCCCGCCCTGCAATTCGACCGCGCCAAGGCGCGCGGCTGCCGCCTCGATATCGCCGCCGGCACCGCCGTGCGCTTCGAGCCGGGCCAGACCCGCGAGGTCAGCCTGGTCCCGTTCGCGGGCAGCCGCCGCGTGTTCGGGTTCCGCCAGGCCGTAATGGGCGACCTGGACTAGTGCGATGATCGCGAAAGTCCGCAACCAGGCGTGCGGCAAGGTCGAGAGGCGGACTTTCTCGATCTGAATCGCACTAGCCCATTGATTCACCTAGTGTCCTTCAGATCGCAAAATTCGTTCGCAAAATTCGTTTAATGTCAGCCGCGAGTGGCGACGAATTTAGCGATGAGGAGACTGGCCCCGTTCGCCCAGCCCTCAGCGCGTCTCTTGCCAGCATGGCACTGCGTCCATAGAACATGGCCTTTGCTGGGTGAGGCAAGGACGACGACCATGGGCATGGGCAGCACGGACCGCGATGCCATCCGCGAAGTCGTGGAAAACTGGGTGGTGTGGCGCGACGCCGGCGACTGGACGCGCTTTCGCGGCGTCTGGCACGACGATGGTCGCATGATGGCGACCTGGTTCCAGGGTAGCGCCGAGGAGTTCATCGCCGTCAGCCGCGCCGGCTTCGAGAAAGGCGTCAGCATCCTGCACTTCCTCGGCGGCAACTCGGTCGACGTTGCAGGCAACCGCGCCATCTCGCAGACCAAGATGACCATCTCCCAGCGCGCCTTCGTGCACGACGTGCTGGTGGACGTTGTCTGCACCGGCCGATTCTACGACTTCTTCGAAAAGCGCAGCGATCGATGGGCCATCGTGCTGCGCCAGCCGATCTACGAGAAGGACCGCATGGACCCGGTCAATCCGGCCGCGCAGCTCGAGCTCGATACCGAATGGCTGGAGCGCTTTCCCGTGGGCTATCGCCACCTTGCCTATCTGCAGACCGCGATCGGCTACCGCGTCAAACCCGATATGCCGGGCCTCAGGGGACCGGAGGTCGAGGAGCTCTATACGCATGGACGCGCATGGCTCGCTGGTGACCCGCTGCAGGTGTGATGCGGCTACGGGGCTTACGGCTGCATGGACGATGTGATGCCAGCGAACGAGACCAGCGCAGCACAGACCCACAAACCGATCGAGATACCGGCCGTCCACAACGCGAACGTCAGGTAGATCTCGCGCATCAGGGTCGCCGTGAGCCGCTGCGCGGTTGCTTCCGGCGGACGCTGCTCCTTGGGCAGATAGAGCCACATTTCCGTGCGGCGATAGGGCTTGGTGCGGGCTTCAAAGGCCTTCAGCACCAGGATGCCGGTCATTACCATGGTGAGCACGCCGCCGGACTGGAAGGCCACCAGGGGATCGAACGAAAGGCCAACCATGATGCAGAAGATGGCAAGCGAGCCGAACCCGCAGGCCCGCGTAACCGTCTCATAGGCTATTTGGCGCATCGCTTCCAAGGCGAGGGAACCTCCGAAGACAGGAGAGGAACTACACTTCCCTAGCCCCCAATCTTGCGATTTTCCGCTTTTTCCAGGAATTCACAATGCCGTGGGCAAGTTCCTGATCACAGGCCGATCTGGAAAAAGCGGCTCATGGCCGGGATGGTCAGCAGGCCCGTGCCTGCCAGCCAAACCCAGAGCGATCCCTCCGTCGAGTCGTCTTTGGCGCCTTGAATACGCTCATAAATCGCGGCCGGGATGCCTCCGAGGATGAGGGTGGCGGTCGATAGCATCAGCGCGCCGAAATAGAAGATGAGGCTCTCGCTGCCGAACAGCGGCACATACATCAGCACCTTGCTGAAGACGTAGGCCAACGGCATCAGGGGGTTGAAGATGCCGTTGATCATGCCGAAGAAGGCGATGCCGATATAGTAAAGATTACGGTCCATGGCGCGGCTCAGCTTGCTCGAGGGGCGATCCCAAAGGTCACGAAGAGATAGAGCAGCAGCACGCGCAGCCAGAACAGCCACACGACTCCGAACAGCCACAACACGATCGGCGCGACCGCCTTGGGCGTGACCAGGGCAACTATGTCGATCACCGGGTCGGTGATGCGGCAGAAGAAGCGCCAGATGTAGTTGGTGGAATCCTCGTCGAGGAACAGGCTGAGCAGCACGCGCCCGAGCAATGTGTACATCAGCGCCGCCAAAATGAAGTTCGGCAGGTGATAGTACCAGTACGAAAAAACTGATCCGTCCATCGGTGCCAGCACCCCGTCATTGCAACCCGAACAATGCCGGCATCGCCAGATGCCGACAACCAAAAAGAAGCGGGGTCCCGAAGGACCCCGCTCCGTTGCCGTGTCGGATGTCCGACTACGCCTTTTCTTCGAGCACCGTCTTGCCACGCGGCTTGCGGATCTCGTCGACGAGAGCCTGCATTTCCGCCGATGGCGGCTTGCCCATCAGGCTGACGACCCACATCACGAAGAAGCCGAGCGGCATACCCAGCAGCCCGCAGTTGATGTTGTTAAGGTCGAACCAGCCCACCCTGTTCGCCAGAGGATTGGTCGCCAGCGCCGGCCACTGGTTCATCCACTGCGGATCCTTCATGATCGCAGCAATGTCGACCAACGGCTTGCTCGTCTCCGGATTCAGCAGCGACGTCATGCCGAAGTAGGTAATGCCCATCTGCGGGAAATACCTCGTGGTAACGAGGTAGAACAGGCAGATGCCCCATCCGGCAGCCATCCCGAGAATCGCGGCCGTCGTGGTGGTCCGCTTCCACCAGATGCCGAGCACAAGAGCTGGGAAGTTCCCCGCCATTGCGAGCGAGAACGCCCAACCGACCATGGCCAGAATGTCCGATGGTCTCGTGGCCGCAAGCGCCGCCGACGCGATCGCCACGAAGAACAACAGCACCCTGGCTACCGTGAGCCGACGGACGGTCGGCGCATTCGGGTCCAGCATCTTGTAGTAGATGTCGTGGCTGAGCGCGTTGGCGATGGCGAGCAGCAGGCCATCGGCGGTCGAGAGCGCGGCGGCGAGACCGCCGGCCGCAACCAGGCCAGAGATCACATACGGAAGGCCCGCGATCTCCGGGGTGGAGAGCACGATCACGTCCGTATTGATCGAGAAGTCCTGGAAGCGCAGCACGCCTGGATGGTTGGCGATCGCCTTGCAGGCGGCGATGGCTGCATCAAGATTGATGGCATCCTTGCCGCATACCTTGATGAGTCCAAGCTCGCCCCAAGTGAACAGCCACGGCCGCAGCTGCGTGATGTCACGGCCGATGATGTTCGTATACACCTCCAGCTTCGAGAACGCCGCATAGGCCGGCGCCGAGAAGTACAAGAGAAAGATGAACAGCAGCGACCAACCTACCGACACGCGCGCCTCACGCACCGACGGGGTGGTGAAGTAGCGCATGAGGATGTGCGGCAGCGAGGCGGTGCCGACCATCATGCAGAAGATGATGCCGAAGAAGTTCAGCGGCGTATAGTTCATGAACGGCTGGATGTGCGGCTTCAACGTGGTCGGTCCGCAGTTCGCGGCCGTACACAAAGTCGCCAATCCGGACCGGATCAATTCCTGCTCGCGCGCCGTGATCTCCTGGATCGCAAACCCGTAGGTGAACTCGGGAAGCGGAACGCCGTAGCGCTTGGTGGACAGGATCACGATCGGCACGAGGTAGGCGACGATGAGCACGATGTACTGGGCGATCTGCGTCCAGGTCACCGCCTTCATGCCGCCCAGCATCGCACACAACAGGATGCCGACGAGACCGGCAAACACGGCGATCTCGAATTGCATGCCGAGGAAGCGCGAGGCAATGATGCCTGTGCCGTAGATCTGCGCCGTCACGTACGTGAAGGAGCAGCATACCAGCACGACCACGGCCAGGAAGCGGGCGAAGTTGCCGCCGTACCGGAACGCCATGAAGTCAGGCACGGTATAGGCGCCGAACTTGCGCAGGTACGGTCCGACCAGGATCGACACCAGCACGAAGCCGCCGGTCCAGCCGAGCACCCAGGCGAGACCGTCGTAACCTAGCAGGAACAGCGAGCCCGCCATGCCAACGAACGAAGCGGCCGACATCCAGTCGGCACCCGTTGCCATGCCGTTGTAGAAAGCCGGCACGACGCGACCAGCCACGTAATATTCAGAGACTTGCGCGGTGCGCATCGCCACGCCGATGATGCCGTAGACGGCCAGCGTGAAGAACACGAACAGGTAGCCCAGAACCCGATTCGGCACACCGACCTGCTCGAGCACGGCGAGTAGAACGATGAAACCGAGGAAGCCGCCAGTATACAGGCCGTACAGTCTTCCAAGATTCTTCGTAAACGACTGACGTTCAGCCGCTGTTTGAGTAGCCATGGTTTCCCCTCCCTCAGTCGTCTTCAGCGACGCCGTGCTGGCGGTCGATGTTGTCCTGCTGCTTGGCGAACACGAACAGCATGACCACGAACACGATCAGCGAGCCCTGCGCGGCCATGTAGAAGCCGAGCGGAAACTTGAGGATGGGGATGGTGAACTGGTTCAGGACATTGACGAACATGTGGATGATGTAGCCAAAGAAGAACCAGATGAAGAGGTGCGCCAACATCAGGTTGGTCGTCCTCTTCCAATGAATTTCGTCGCTGGATTTCTGCATGAGCCTCGCTGCCTCCCAGGAATGCGCTGCACATTGAATGCGTTGCGGGGAGGAACGGGTGCTCAATCCGGACGTACCCCCCAACCCCAAGGCACCGGTCTTGAAGCCGGATTCGGGATTTGTAAAAAAGCTAACATCATGTCACTACGCCCCCGTATAAGACTTTGGTTCAACCTCGGTCGCTAACCCATGAATCAAAGGTCAATTTGCGTTATTGAAAAAACATCAACTCCGGGCACGGCGGATCGGCAAGGGCCATGAATCTCAAAAGAATTTACGAGTTAGTTATACGGCCGTGGCCGCCGATTACGGGGGTCGGAGAACTTGCCGATTTCATTGATGAGCAGTCGGCTTTCGTCTCGCAAAAGGGCATCTACGAGTATTCGCGCGCTCGCGCCGGGCACTATGCAAAGGTCTTGTTCAAGGAGCCCGAGTTCATCGCCGCCGTCGACCGCGCGCGCTGGCGCGCCTATCCGCTTGGGCTCGCGATGGTCGCCGAACTCGTAGAAGGGGTTTTGCGCCCCCAGGCAGGTGACGATCGTCTCCACCAGCTTGGCGCGCTTCGCACGCTCACTCTCTCCGTCTTCGACCGCTACCCTGTGCCGTCGACGCTGAGTAAAGACGACTGGCGCGCGGAGCGACGCGAGCTTGCAAGTCGGCTTGAGCATATCGGCCTGCATGCACCGAAATTCGCCAAGGACATTCCCGAGCCATTCGCGAAGGCCTATTTCGATATCATGCCGATCCACAAGAAGCTGAAAATGAACGAGGCACCCACCATCCATAACTACCTCAGGGTGACGATGTGCAACATCCATGACGAGTTCAGCAAGCGCGTGGATGCTGCGGCAGTGAGCGAACAGTTGCGGGCCTCCGCGCACTGATCTCTCCGAAGGCACCGATCGGGGGGACGTACAATGGTCGCCACCGGCAGGGCAGCACCGCTGATCGGGATCGACGCGGTCGTCATCGATACCGAGACGACAGGCCTCGAAGCCGGCAAGGCGCGCCTGCTCGAGGTGGCCGTGGTGCGCGTCGCTGGCGGACGCCCCGAACCGGACAGCACCTGGTGTCGGCTCGTGCAACCGGGCGAGCCGATCCCCGCTGCGGCGACGGCCATCCACGGCATCGATGCGACCAAGCTGGCGGACGCGCAGGGCTTTGCCGCGCTGTGGCCCGAGCTTGCCGCCCAGATCGGCGACCGCGTCATCATCGGCCACACAGTGGGATTTGATATCGCCGTACTGAAGCGCGAGTGTCAGCTGGCCGGGCTTTCCTGGCACCACCCGTGCCTGATCGATACGCGTCTGCTGGCGCAGGTGGCCAAGCCCGATCTTGCCGGCTATTCGCTCGATCAGGTCGCAAGCTGGCTCGGCGTCGAGGCGTCCGGCCGGCATTCGGCGCAAGGTGACGCGCTGACGACCGCGGCCATATTCCAGGCTCTCGTGCCACGGCTGCGCGAGCGCGGCATCCGCACGCTGGCCGAGGCGATGACGGCCTGCCGCGCCCTGACCGATGTACTGGACCAGCAGCATCGCGCCGGCTGGGTGGAGGCCGTCGGATCTCCGCGTGGCGACACCGAGCGCATGCTCGGCCGCATCGACAGCTATCCATATCGGCATCGTATTCGCGACGTGATGAGCGCGCCGGCGAAATTCATTGCCGCGCAGACCAGCATCGGTGCTGCGCTGCAGACCATGGCACGCGAGCGCGTCTCCTCGCTGTTCGTCGCAGCAGGCGACGCCGAGCATCCGCCACGCCCCGCCGAAACCGGCATCGTCACCGAGAGGGACGTGCTGCGCGCGCTGGCCGAGTCGGGCCCCGCCATCCTCGAAGCCCCCGTGTCCGGCATCATGAGCCGCCCGCTCGCCGCCCTGTCGGGCCGGGAGTTCGTCTATCGCGCCATCGGTCGGATGAGCCGCCTCGGCACACGCCATCTCGGCGTCACCGACGAGGCCGGTCGCGTGTCCGGCGCCCTTTCGGCCCGCGACCTGCTGCGGCTTCGGGCCGAGGACGCGGTCATGCTGGGCGACGAGCTGGATGCCGCTGAGGATGTGCACGGCCTCGGCAACGCCTGGTCGAGGCTGGCGCAGGTTGGCGCAGGCCTGGTGCGGGAGGGCGTGTCAGGGCGCGATGTCGCCGCCGTCATCTCAAGCGAACTCTGCGACCTGACGCGGCGCGCGGCCGTCATCGCCGAGCAGCGCCTCCTGGCAGCGGGCCGCGGACCTCCACCTTGCCCGTATACGATTGCCGTGCTCGGCTCAGCCGGTCGCGGCGAGAGCCTGCTTGCCATGGACCAGGACAACGCGCTGGTGTTTGCCGAGGGCGATCCGGACGGACTCGAAGATCGCTGGTTTGGCGAACTCGGCGTGCACCTCGCCGACATACTGCACGAGGTTGGCGTGCCCTACTGCAGAGGCGGCGTGATGGCCAAGAACCCGGCCTGGCGCGGTTCGCTCGCCACCTGGCGGACACGGATCGGCAGCTGGATCGACCGCTCCCAGCCGCAGGATCTGCTGTCTGTTGACATCTTCTTCGACCTGTACGGCGTGCAGGGTGCCACGCACCTCGCCGACATGCTTTGGCGCGAGGCCTTTGCCGCCGCGCGCGGCAAGGCGGATTTCGCCAAGCAGCTGGTCGAGACGGCAGGCTCCAACCAACCGGGGCTAGGCTGGCTCGGCGGCCTGAAAACCAGTAGCGGCCGTGTGGATCTAAAAAAGTCCGGCCTGTTCGGCATCGTCTCGGCCGCGCGCGCGCTCGCCGTGTGCCATCACGTCGTCGCCCGCTCAACGCCAGCCCGCATCGCCGGCATCAAGGCGTTGGGCATCGGCGCCACCCGCGACCTCGACGCCATGCTCGACGCCCAAGCTCTGTTCCTCGATTTGATCCTGGCCCAGCAGCTCGCGGACATGCAGCACGGCCGTGCACCGACCAACACGGTTGTCGTAAAGAGCCTTACCGAACGCGACAAACACCGATTGCGCGCGGCGCTGCGGTCGATCGAACACGTAGATGCATTGGTTCGCGACCTCCTATTCAACCGCAGATAGAGGCCGGCGCCGAATTTGGCGATGCGGTGGCGCGATTTTGGCGCCCGCGCCAATCACGCGCAATTTCCGCCCCCCACGTGTCATATCTATCCTACTTGCAGGCGCAATCCTCGTTGGCGTACGTGTCCGCCGCGCGCAAAACGGAGAGGGGCGCTGCTGCGTGGAGCCGACACCATGAGCGGTCGACTTCGCGAGCTGCGCGGGGCAGAACGGTGTCCCTCTCCAACTCGGTTTCGGCGGTGGTGGCCGTAGTTGCCCTCCAGGTTGCCCTTTACGGCAATTTGCCTTGGACGGACTTGTGCTGGCGAGGCTGTTGATCGGCCGCTGCAATTGACCACCGCTGGCATCGCTGCGATTTGACCAGCCGGCTTGCAACGTCGCTGGCCCGCCGCAATAGCGTGTAATAGTGTGAAACACGTCGTCAGGGACCAGGCAGGTTGGGGGATCCCGATGCAGTGCGTGCGATTACTCAACGAACGCGATAGGCAGGCGTGCGAGCCCTGGCGCGTCGCGGTCTCGTGTGAGAATTGCGTTGTGATAACGGAGGTATGACGTGGCCCGTCAGCTGTTGCTTTTTTTGGGCATGCTGGCCATCGGCGCTGGAGCCGTGCAAGCACAGCCCTCACAGGCGATCAGCGGAGCGGAGGATTGCCGCTCAGCCGCTAACGAGACGCTGCAGTCTTTGCAGACGCGCAAGACCAATCTCGAGCAGGACCTGAAGCGCTTCGGCCATCAGACGACGCCGGCGGTGCGCAAAATGCAGGAAGACCTGCTCGAGGTCATATTCCAGATCGACTGCCTGACCGGCAATGAGCCCGTTTTGGCCAAGCGCAGCGTGGCCAAGCGCTCGGTGACGCCCGCTCCCAGCGCGTCGAAAGACGTCGTCGAGATCACGACCTATTATGCCACCAACCGCAACAAACTGGGCGGGCCCGAGCCCGTGAAGATGTACGGGACGAACTATCAGGGCAATTTCCAATACGGGCGCGCGGTGGTCACCATCCCGCCGACACACAAGCCGGGCGAGATCGAGACGCTGAACTGGATCATGCGCCTGATCGTCGAGCCCGATCCGAAGAAGCAGTTCACACTGAAGTCGGTCACGCCGCTGGAGCTCGACCAGGCGCGCAAGGAAATGGCAGACAAGATCAAGTCCTCCAACTCCAAGTCCATGCTGGTGTTTGTGCACGGCTACAACTCAGGCTTCGCCGACGCGGCGATGCGTACCGCGCAGATCGCCTACGACCTCAAATTCCCGGGCATGCCGTTCTTCTACAGCTGGCCCTCGGCCAACCGCGTGCGCGCCTACCTACCGGACGAGGAGGCAGCCCGCCTCTCCGAAAGCGTGTTTGAAGCGCTGGTCGACGACCTGACCACGAGCCTGCCCGTCACCGACATCTACATTGTCGCGCACAGCATGGGCACCCGCGTGGTCAGCCACGCCCTGCAGCACCGCGTGGAGAAGGGCAAGCCCGGCTCGCAGATACGCGAGCTGCTGCTGGCCGCCCCGGACATCAATGCCGAGCTGTTCCGCGGCGTGATCGCGCCGAAGCTGGCGGCCATGCAGGGCCTGCGCACCACGGTTTATGCCTCATCCTCGGACCTGGCGCTGATGGCCTCCAAGGTCGTGCACGGCTTCCAGCGTGTCGGCGAGACCACGGGCGGCGTGTTCGTGTATCCGGGCATTGAGACGGTCGACGCCAGCTCGGCATCGTCCTCTTCGCGGGCGCTGGGCCACTCCTACGTGGTGGATACCCCATCGGTGATCGGCGACATCAAATCGGTCGTGCTCAATCGTGCCACGACCAAGCAGCGCGGCCTGACCTCGACCGGAACGGTGCCCAACATCTATTGGAAGTTCCCGTAGGCTCAACCCGCCACCTGACATTCGAAAGGGGCCGCAGCCGCGGCCCCTTTGCGTTGTATTTGATCAAGCCGCATCCGCACCGACAAGGCGATCGACGGTTGCGCGCAGGTGCAGGGGCGGCACGACGTCTGCGCTCATGATGTGGGCGGCGATGCGAGCAACTACGACGTCGGCATGCGTCATGGGGCCCATATGTCCGGCGCCGGCCAGCACCTCCGCGCGTGCACAGTCCATGGCGTCCGGCAGGGTATCGGCGATGATCCGAGTCGGCATGGGCGCATGCTCGCCGCGCAGGACCAGGATGGGAAACTCCAACCCGGCAAAGTCCTCCAGGACGGTGCGCGCATTCATGAGGGCAGCAAATTCAAGGGGCGCCTTGGGGGCCCACCGCGTCAGGGCGGCTTGCACGTGCGGGCTTAACCTGTGCCAGATGCCCTGCCCGTTCCAGTAGTCGACGAATGCCGCGGCGGCACCAGCATTGTCGCCCGCCCTCACCGCATCGCGAACTCGGCGCGCAATGGCCGCGATCTCGACGAACCCAGCCACGCCATCGGCGCCCAGCTCATCGAGCAGGTGGAAAGATGCCGGCTCGTAGAGTGTCATGCTGGCGATCCGCTCAGGCCGTGCAAGGGCCGCCTGCAGCGCCACGGCACCACCGTAGGAATGCCCGACCAAATGCACTTTGCCATCGCCAGCATCGATCAGCCTGATGCAGCGGGCAGCCTCGTGCGCGAGCGTGAAGGAGCCGTCATCCATACGCGCAGCAATACCCGGCCCAGCGTGCTCGGGCGTCAGTAGCTCGCGGCTGCGGCCAAGCGCCCCGGCCAGCGGGCGCCACTGACTGCCGCTGGACCCTGAGCAAGCGAGCGCAATGACGCGAGCCTTGGCCGCCGGTCGGGCAGTCTCCATTTCGATCAGCACGCCTGAGATCCTCTGCTGCACAAATCCGATCGCGGTTCGCTCATAGCGTCCGCTGATGACAGCTCTATGCAGCGGGCGGGACCGGCCAGCTGTTTCCTGTGAAACACCCGTAGGAGTATGCGCTTAGGCCGATCACGCCTTGGTGTGGTATCAACGACAACTGACCGACGCGGCAGGAGCGCGCCAATGGATTGGTCCTTCAAGCTGTTCGACGTAGCCGGCACCGCCGTGCGCGTGCACTTCACGTTCTTCCTGCTGCTGGCCTGGATCGGCGCGGTGAGCTGGGCCCGCAGCGGACCTGCCGGAGCCGTTGACGGCATCGTCTTCATCCTGCTGCTGTTTGCATGTGTGCTATTGCACGAGTTCGGGCACATCGTCGCGGCGCGCCGCTACGGCATCCGCACTCCGGACGTGACGGTCCTGCCGATCGGCGGCGTCGCCTCGCTCGAGCGCATGCCGGAAAAGCCGTCGCAAGAGATCGTGGTAGCGCTGGCCGGGCCGGCCGTGAACCTGGTGATCGCGCTGGTGTTGGTGGTCGTGCTCGGCGCGCGGTTCGATCTGACGCAGGTGGCGCAGCTCGAGCAGGCACAGAGCACGCTGACGGGCCGGCTGGCCGCAGCCAACGTGGCGCTGCTCGTGTTCAACCTGATCCCCGCTTTTCCAATGGACGGCGGCAGGGTGCTGCGGGCGCTACTCGCCACTGGCCTCGGCTACACACGCGCCACGCGTGTGGCCGCCTCGATCGGCCAGGGGCTCGCCGTCGTGCTGGCGATCATCGGCCTGATGGGCAACCCCCTGCTGGTGCTGATCGCGGTATTCATCTTCCTAGCCGCCAGCGGCGAAGCCGGCTACGTGCAGATGCGCGACTACACGCGCGGCTATCTCGCTTCGCACGCCATGATCACCAACTTCCAGACGCTGGGGCCTCAGTCGACGGCCGACAACGCTGCCCAGCTCCTGCTCCGCACCACCCAGAAGGAGTTCCCGGTGGTTGACGGTACCGGTGTCATGCGCGGCATGCTCACCCACGAAGCTCTGATCAGCGCCTTGCGATCCACCGGAGGCGCGACGCCGGTGCTCGACATCATGACGCGCGACGTGCCCACCGTGCCCGAGAGCGGCTGTCTCGACGCCGTTTTCAAGCTGATGCAGCAGCGCGGCGGTGCGCGCTTGGTGGGCGTGGTCGACCCGGGCAATCGCCTGATCGGATACATAACCGCCGAGAACCTGGCCGAGCTAGTGATGATCCGCGAGGCGCGCGAGCCCACCCAACAGCAGCCCGCATCCACCCGCGCCTGATCACACCTCTTCGCGAGCCACAGCAAAGGTCAAAGCCCGCATGCCGCTGCCGTCGCTTCTGCACGACCGCCTGGTGCTGCCCCTGATCGGCGCGCCGATGTTCATCATCTCGGTGCCCGAGCTGGTGATTGCCCAATGCAAGGCCGGCATCGTCGGCTCGTTTCCCGCTCTCAATGCGCGGCCTAAGGAGCTGCTTGAAGAATGGATCGCGCAGATCAAGGCGGAACTGGCCGACTATACCCGCGCCAACCCCGGCAAGCGCGTGGCGCCGTTTGCCGTTAACCAGATCGTGCACGCCTCCAACGACCGGCTGGAGCATGACATCAGCGTGTGCGTGAAGCACCAGGTGCCGATCATGATCACCAGCCTGCGCGCGCCGCAGTCGGTGGTGGAGGCCGCGCACTCCTACGGCGGCATCGTGCTGCACGACGTCATCAACGTGCGCCATGCCCGCAAGGCGGCAGAAGCTGGCGTCGACGGGCTGATCCTGGTTTGCGCCGGCGCCGGCGGCCATGCCGGAGGGCTCAGCCCGTTTGCCCTGATGGCGGAGGTGCGCAGTTGGTTTAAGGGTACCATCGTGCTGTCGGGCGCGATCGCCAATGGTTCGGCCGTGCTGGCCGCCCAGGCCATGGGTGCCGACCTCGCTTATGTCGGCACGCGCTTCATCGCCACTCGCGAGGCCAACGCCAAGCCCGAATACAAGCAGATGCTGATCGACACGACAGCCGCAGACATCGTTTACACGTCGTTGTTCTCAGGAGTACTCGCCAACTACCTGAAGCCTAGCGTGGCGGCGGCCGGACACGACCCGGACAACCTGCCGACCGGCGACAAGTCCAAGATGAACTTCGGATCGACCGGCAAGGCCTGGCGCGACATTTGGAGCGCCGGCCAAGGGGTGGGCAGCATTACCGACGTGCCGACTGTGGCGGAATGCGTGGCCCGCCTGCGCCAGGAATACGCCGGTGCAGCGGGTTATCTAACTGCCGCGGAGCATTGGCCGGCTGTCACGGCGCCGTCCTGACACGCATGGCACGAACCGACTATTTGAGCGGGACGCTCAGCTGCAGCCGGCCGCTCCACACGTCGGGTTCACGCACCGCACCCTCCTCGACGGCACCGCCAATTTCCACCTTGGCGCCCTGCATGCTGCCGATCGTGACGGATGCCTCGCCCTTCAGCCGCAACTGCGAATGGGCAGCCGAGCCCGTTGCCGCCGGCTCCCCGATGCCCCAGAAGCCGCCGAGCATGGCCTTCGGCTCGACGAACATCGAATTCTGCAGGTCGAACCGGTAGGCGACTTCGGGCCGCACATCAACGCGGCCGGCTCCCGTCGTTGGCGTTGCTTCGGTCTCCGCCGCTGGCGCATTGCGACGCTCTTCCAAGTAGTTGAGGCTGACGCTCGGAGAAAAGCGCCAGGCTCCGAAGGTGCCGTTCTGCGCCAGGCGCACGTCGACCGTGCGGCGATGACCCGTATGACCACCACTGGCACTGGCGTCCGGCTCGAACTGCCCCCAGGCCGTGCGCGTGTCGAGCGACAATCCCGGTAGCACCTGCATACTGGCAACCGCGGCCGTCAACGGCTTCTGGTCGGCAAGAGACCCCGGTCCGCGATAGGTCTCGCCCGGTTGCGCAAACTGAGCCAGCACTCCCACGGTAATGGGTGGTCGCATCTTGACTTGCACACCGTAGTCGGTGGGCATGGCAGCCGCGTCGGCCTTGCCGTCCAACGCCGGTTCTTTGGCGACCCCCACCCATTCCAGACGCATGTTTGGCGCCGAAGGCTTCACCGGCAGGGCCGCACCTGCCGCCTTCGCGTCCGGGCGGGAACCGGACGAGCTCGCCGGTGCGTCGAGATCGCCTAGATCGAGAAACTGTGCGTCCAGGTCTATGTCGGACGGCACATCGAGGCGCGGGCTGCCTTGAGCGACAGCACCCGATACAGCCAACACACTGCTCATCACTGCAGCGACTGCGCTTGCCACCAATCGACACGCGTGCTTCCGGCCAGACAAATTCACACCTCCTCGACGCATGACAACATGCGAGTTGGCTCTTGCAGGACTAACTCTGTCGGAATGGCGCGTTGTTGCAGAGCAATGTGGACGCAATGTGGAAGCGTCGCAGCAGCAATTACTGCAGATCAGCCCAAGCTCGCGCTGTCACGACGTCCACCACACCAATGGCGAGTTGCTCAGTGGATCTCGGGTTCCGGGACGTCGGCGCCGTGCTCGAGGAAATCGAAATCGCAGCCGTCGTCAGCCTGGCCGATGTGTTCCTGAAACATGCGGCCGTAGCCGCGCTCATAGCGCGGCGCCGGCGCCACCCACTTGGCGCGACGCCGGGCCAGCTCCTCGTCCGAGACATGCAGGTGCAGCAGGCGCTTGGCCACGTCGACCTCGATCTCGTCGCCGGTCTCAACGAACGCCAGCGGGCCACCGACGAAACTCTCCGGAGCGACGTGCAGAATGCACGCGCCGTAGCTGGTGCCGGACATGCGTGCATCCGAGATGCGCAGCATGTCGCGCACGCCGGCCTTAACGAGCTTCCTCGGAATGGGCAGCATGCCCCACTCCGGCATGCCTGGCCCACCTTTGGGACCGGCATTCTGCAGCACGAGCACATGATCGGGCGTCACGTCGAGATCGTCGCGTTCGATCTCGGCTGCCATGTGATTGTAATCGCGGAACACCAGCGCCTTGCCGCGATGCTTGCGCAGGCGCGCCTCTGCGGCCGACGGCTTCATCACCGCGCCGCGCGGAGCCAGATTGCCGCGCAGCACCGCGGTCGCGCCTTCCGCGTAGATGGCTTTGTCGAGCGAGCGGATCACGTCGTCGTTGAACACCTCGGCCCGCGCGATGTTCTCGGCAACCGTGCGGCCGCTGACGGTGAGGCAGGAACCGTGCAGGCTGCCATCCAGCACCTTCATCACGGCCGGCAGCCCGCCGGCATAAAAGAAGTCCTCCATCAGGTATTTGCCGGACGGGCGAATGTTGGCGATTACCGGCACCGTGCGCGATATCTGGTCGAACTGCTCGAGCGACAGCGCGATGCCGGCCCGCCGTGCCATGGCCACGACGTGGATGATGGCGTTGGTCGAGCCGCCGAGCGCCATGTGCACGCGGATGGCATTCTCGAAGCTAGCCGGAGTTAGAATCTTGTCTGGCGTGAGATCCTCCCACACCATCTCGACGATGCGGCGACCCGCGACTGCGCACATGCGCGGGTGACCGGCGTCCGCCGCCGGCATGGCCGAGGCATTCGGCAACGTCATCCCCATCGCCTCGGCAATGCTCATCATGGTGGCGGCCGTGCCCATCGTCATGCAGGTGCCGAACGAACGGGCGATACCGTTCTCCATCTCGGACCAGTCGTCCTCGCTGATGCGGCCGGCACGCTTCTCGTCCCAGTATTTCCAGACGTCCGAGCCCGAGCCCAGCTGCTGGCCACGCCAATTGCCGCGCAGCATCGGGCCAGCCGGGCAGAAGATGGCGGGCAGCCCCATGGAGATGGCACCCATGATGAGCCCCGGCGTGGTCTTGTCGCAGCCGCCGAGCAGGATCGCGCCATCGATGGGGTGCGAGCGCAGCAGCTCCTCGGTCTCCATCGCCAGGAAGTTGCGATAGAGCATGGTCGTCGGCTTGACGAACGGCTCGGCCAGCGAGATCGCCGGCAGTTCCAGCGGAAAGCCGCCGGCCTGCAGCACGCCGCGCTTCACGTCCTCGGCGCGAGCGCGCAGATGGGCATGGCAGGCGTTGATGTCGCTCCAGGTGTTGATGATGCCGACCACCGGCTTGCCGCCCCAGTCCTGGGCGTCATAGCCGATCTGGCGCAGGCGCGAGCGATGTCCAAACGAGCGCAGGTCTTGCACCCCGAACCAGCGATGGCTGCGGAGATCTTCGACTGTCTTTTTCTTGGTCATGCGTGAGGGCCCTGTGGGCGATCGGTGGCAGCGGCGCCAACGCTAGCAGGCTTGGCGACTCGCACGCCAAAGTACTGGAAGGCGACCAGGCTGACCATCAGGGTCAGGCCGATCATATCGGTCGTCAGCTCCGGCGCAACGAGAAGAAGGGCCGCGACGATTGCAACGCCGCGCTCCCAATAAGACATGGCTCGCAGCAGATAGCCGTGCAGACCGGCGGCCAGCATGCCGATGCCTACACACGACAGGATGAAGCGCCAGATGATGGTCGGCCAGTCGCCGATCATCAGCAGCGCCGGCTCGTAGACGAACATGAAGGGTACCACGAAGCCCGCCGCCCCCACCTTCACGGCCGCCCAGCCCGTCTTCCAGATATCGGATTTGGCGAGACCCGAGGCCGCGTACACCGCCAGCGCCACGGGCGGCGTGATCGCCGACAGGATCGCGAAATAGAAGGCGAACATATGCGCCGCTGGCTTGACGACGCCGAGTTTCACCAACGCCGGCACCAGCAGCGACACCATGATGATGTAGGCCGGCGTGGTCGGCATGCCCATACCAAGCACGATACCCGCCGCCATCGTCAGCAGCAGCGCCAGCAGCAGCGTATTCTGCGCCAGTCCGATGACCCACTGTGTGAAGACGATGCCAAGGCCGGTCAGGATGACGATGCCGATGATAATGCCGGCGCAGGCGCAGGCGAGCGCAACGGGCAGCGTGTTGCGCGCTCCGTCGGTCAGCGCATCAATGACAGGCCGCAGCTCGATCCTGAGCAGAATGATCTTACCGCGCACGGCCCACAGCCACGCGGTGATCAGCACCGCGAGCAACGCCGCCTCGACCAGCGGATGCACGCCGACGATGGTCGGGATGAATTGCGGCATCGAGGGCAACGCCAGCGGCAGCACCACCAGCAAGGGCATGAGGTAGAGCACCACCGGGCCGAACCACGCCACCGGGAAGCACAGCAGCGTGCCGGTCAGCGCGGCGAGCGGCGCACTGTAGCCCGAGTACATGACGAACAGGATCGAGCAGACCGGGATGAACAGATGTCCGCGTGAGCTCAGCGTCTGACTGAGCCGGGGCAGCTCGGAGCGCGGCACACCCAGCAACCCCTGGCGCTTGGCTTCGAAATGCACCGCCGCAAAGCAGGCGACGTAGTAAAGGACCGCGGGGATGGTGGCCCAGATTACGATCTGCGCGTAGCTCACCCCCTGGAACTCGGCCATAACGAAGGCGGCAGCACCCATGATGGGCGGCATGATCTGGCCACCAGTCGATGCGGTCGCCTCCACCGCGGCCGCGAAATGCGCCTTGAAGCCGGTCCGCTTCATGAGCGGGATGGAGATCGGCCCGTCCACCATGACGTTAGCGACTGCTGAGCCCGAGATGGTGCCGAACAGCGAGGACGAAACCACCGACACCTTGCCGGGGCCGCCCGCGGTATGACCGGTTATGCCCATGGCGAAGTCCATGAACAGCTGGCCGGTGCCGGTCCGCTCCATGAACGCGCCGAACAGCACGAAGATCATCACGTACGACGCGGAGACAGCCAGCGGCTGGCCGAAGATGCCTTCCGTCGAAAGGTAGAGTTGATCGATGACGCGGGTGGGCTCGATGCGCGTGAAGAAGTACGCATAGAGCAGGAAGGCGATCGCCGTGATCGGCAGGGCCGGTCCCAGGACGCGCCTAGTGCCTTCGAGGACCAGCAGGATCAACGTGACGCTGAGGACCTTGTCCGCCAGCGTCATGTCATCGACGTATATGATGCGATCGATGATGTAGTCGTAGTAGACGAAGATGTAGCCACACGACACGATCGCGGTGACGATCAGTGCAAGATCGAGCGCCGAGGCGGACTTGGCCCTGGCATCGTGCTCGGCGCGCGCCTCCGGCGTAAGCATCGCCAGCTCGTCGTCGGTGGTCGAGCGCAGCCGGAAATAGAAGAAGGTCAGCACCAGCGCGAACAGCAGGTGCTGGGCGCGAAAGATGTAGTCGGTGGGCGGACCGCGGAACACCTCGCGCAGCGACGGCGAGATGAAGTCCATCGGCGGGATGATCACGTAGATGTGGTAGAGCGCCATCGCCAGCGCGACGGCGGCCGCCACATTGCGCGACAGATCGCGCCGGATCGCGCCGAGGTTCATGGTCCGCTTCCTGCCCCGTTCAGAACGCTTCGGGGCGGCCCATCGCCGCCCGCGCGCCTCTTTCGATTATTTCACCGTGATGCCCTGTTCCTTGTACCACTTGGCGGCACCGGGATGGAACTTGACGCCGATGTCCTGGGCCATGATCTGCGGCGTCATGTTGCCCATGTCCTTGTAGACGGCGGTCATGCTGTCCTTGGCGCCCATGATGGCGGACGTCATCTTGTAGACGGTGTCCTCCGGCAGCGCGCACGAGGCCACCACATGCGTGTAGTAGCCGATCACCTGCACGTCCTTGTCCTGCTTCGGATAGGTCCCCTTGGGCACCGTCACGAGCTTGTAGGCCGGGTTGATCTTCTTCATGTCCTCGTAGATCGCGCTCAGGTCGAGCAGCTTGAAGTCGCGCGACGAGCCGAGGTCCATCAGGGAACTCGCCGGAATGCCCGTGCCGAGCGCAAACATCTGCAGGCGATTGTCCTTCATCTGCTCGACGCTGTCGGTGTAGCTGTTGGTGAAGCCGGCCTTCACGTCGTTGTAGGTGAGGCCCGACACGCGCAGCACATGGCGCGCGATCAGTTCGCCAGTGTTGCCCTTGACCTGAGTGCCGAACGCCTTGCCCTTCACATCCTTGACCGTGTTGATGCCGCTGTCGGCGTTCACCACCACCTGGAAGTACTGCGGATAGAGGGTGGCGACGTTACAGACCTTCTCGTGCTTCTTATCGAGCGGCGCCTCGCCCGTGCCAGCCACCGCATCGGCCGTCGTGATGGTGTTGGCGAAGCCGACCTCCGCCTTGCCTTCCTCGATGCCGCGTACGTTGGCGATGCCGGCGCCGGGCAGCGACTGCACCTGCAGGCCGGGGATGGCCTTCTCCCAGGCGTCCTTGAGCTGACCCCCGAGCGGCACCCAGAAGCCGGCCTGCGGGCCGGTCATGAGGCGTACTTCAGTGGCGCTCGCCGTGGCAGCCAGGCCGAGCAACGCGACCGCGCCGACGGCCACCGTGAATATCGCTTTGCGCATGCGTGGACTCCTCCCTTGGGGTGTTCTGATTTTGCGTCAGGCTGGGGCGAGACTACTGTCTCGCTGCGGGGTTTTCTAGCCCGCCAGCGCGATTTGGCCGGTCCTGACCATTTACACAATGGCCGGGCAGCACCCGGCCAGAGCCGCGGGGACGGTTTGCAGCGCGATCCGTAAACGGCGACCGCATGAACGCGGGCGCGAACGATGCCCGAGCGAGCGTCGGTCCTGCACTCCGATCCTGCGATGGCTGCGGAGGTCTTCAGGCTCCTTAATTGCTTATTGGACCGCGGCTATTCCAACTTGAGTTTGATGTCCGTGATGAGCTTGCCCCCCTTGTCGCGCTCTGAGGCGATGTAGGCTGTCGTCTCGGCCGCATTGAAGGTGGACGTTTCGGCTACCAGCGCCGCCAGCCGCTCGCGCAGCATCGGACCCTGGCAGATGGTGCGAGTATCGGCTTCGATCTTGTCACAGATCTCCTTTGGCGTACCTGCGCGTACGCCAACGGCGGTCCATGACGTCGTCTCGAAGCCCGGCAACGTGGTGGCGATCGGAGCATATTCCGGCGCCAATCGAGTATAGGAACTGATTGGTGGCGATGCCTGGCGGGATGCTGCAGATCTGCGTCCCATCGGTCGGCCCCCTTGGCGACGCGATCCATGCCGAGGTTGCCACCTGCACCGGGGACGTTCTCGACAACCGTAGCGACCTTCCAGAGTGCCCCCAGGCGGTCAGCGATCACGCGCGCGACAATGTCTTGCGCACCGCCAGCCGGGAAACCCACGATGAACTTGACCGTCAATCCGGTCGGGTAGCCTTGCTGAGCCACGGCGGTGCCGACCATCAGCGGTATGCCGGCTGCAGTTGCGCCTGCCAAAAAATGCCCGCCGAGTGAATTCCGCCAAGGTCGCCTCCCAATCCGTCAGCATCGTTTCCGCGCGATCATTATCGCGCGGT
Organism: Hyphomicrobiaceae bacterium; assembly: GCA_035762425.1. Lineage (GTDB taxonomy): Bacteria > Pseudomonadota > Alphaproteobacteria > Rhizobiales > Hyphomicrobiaceae > AWTP1-13. Next base: position 25,653 of record DASTOW010000401.1, read on the forward strand.
TTCTATGCAGCCTAAGCACAGGGTGATCCGTCGTCATGCAAACTCACGCCGGGACCAGCGTTTCAGGAACGCCGGCGCCAGGATCAGCGCAGACGGGCGTTGATCGCCTCAAGCGCCTTGCTGCCGGGGCACAGCTCGGAGGTCGGGATCGCATTCAACGGGCGCTGGTCGGTGGCCAGGATGTCGTGCATGTCCTGCTGCGCCTCGTTGATGTAGAGCACGCCGGTTGCAACCTCGCCCCGGTTGGCGCTGGTGCGGATGGCCATGATCGCCGCATCGGCATCACGCGGATCGTGCTGGGAGCCGAGCTTGTGCAGGACCAGCTGCGAGCCATCGTGCAGCGCCACCGGCAGTGAGGTTCCCTCGGCGTAGTCGGCCGTGATCTCCTCCTTGGGCTCGACATAATCGAGCTTGTTCTCGGAGGCCATGTTGTGGGCGCGCACGTAGTCGTAGCTCTTGGTCGAGGTCGGATGGTTGTTGAAGGTCACGCAGGGGCTGATGACGTCGAGGAAGGCGAAGCCATTGTAGCTGATGGCGGCCTTGATCAGCGGGATCAGCTGGGCCTTGTCGCCGGAGAACGAGCGGGCGACGAATCCGGCTCCGAGCTGGATCGCCATCTGGCACAGGTCGATGGCGTCGAACGGGTTGGCCTCGCCCTTCTTGGACGGCGAGGTCTTGTCGTTGGTGGCGGAGAACTGACCCTTGGTGAGGCCGTAGCAGCCGTTGTTCATGACGATGTAGGTCATGTTGAGCCGGCGCCGCACGGCATGACAGAACTGCCCGAGACCGATCGAGGCCGTGTCGCCGTCGCCCGACACGCCGATGTAGATGAGGTCGCGATTGGCCATATTGGCGCCGGTGGTGATCGACGGCATGCGGCCATGCACGGAGTTGAAGCCGTGGCTGCGCGACAGGAAATAAGTCGGCGCCTTCGACGAGCAGCCGATGCCCGACACCTTGGCGATGCGATGCGCCGGCAGGTCCATCTCGAAGCAGGACTCGATGATGGCAGCGGTGATCGAGTCGTGCCCGCATCCCGCGCACAGCGTCGACATGGTGCCTTCATAGTCGCGCCGGGTGAGCCCCAAGGCGTTCTTGGGCAGGGCTGGGTGGTGCGCAGACGGCTTGGCGATGTAGCTCATAGGTGTCCTACTCCGCGGCCTGCTTGGCAGGGTGCAACTCTTTCAGCACGGCGCCGCGCACGAAAGCAGCCGTCATCGGCATGCCATCGTAGTTGAGCGTCGCGATCAGCTTGGCGCCGGGCACGTTGGCTTCCGTCATCAGCAGCGAGCGCATCTGCGCGTCGCGGTTCTGCTCCACTACGAACACCCGCTCGTGGTCGCTGCAGAAATCGACGACTTCCTTGCCGAACGGAAAGGCCTTGATGCGCATTGCATTGACCTTCACACCCTCACGCTCGAGCAGCTCCAACGCTTCCAGGACGGCTGGCGTGGTGGCGCCGAAGTAGATCAGGCCGGAAGCGGCGTTGCGGTCGCGAATGCTGATCTCGGGCTTGGGCACCAGTGTCGCCGCAGTGTCGAACTTGCGGCGGATGCGGTCGATGACGCGGGCGTGGATGACGCCATCCTCAGTGTAGCGCGCGAACTCGTCATGCGAGGTGCCGCGCGTGAAGAAAGCGCCCTTGGTCGGATGCGTGCCCGGTAGCGTGCGGTAGGGAATGGCGTCGCCGTCCACGTCCAGATAGCGGCCCCAGTCCTTGCCCTTGATCTCCTTGAAGCGGTCAAGCGTGTCGGCATCGAGCACCTTGCCACGGTCGTGCACATGCGCATCGTCCCAGGCGAACGGGTCCGTCACCCAGTCGTTCATGCCGATGTCGAGATCGGACATGACCATCACCGGCGTCTGCAGGCGCTCGGCCAGATCGAAAGCCTGTGCGCCCATCGAGAAACACTCGGTCGGGTTGGCCGGGAACAGCAGCACATGCTTGGTGTCGCCGTGCGAGGCATAGGCGCACGACAGGATGTCGGACTGCTGCGTGCGCGTCGGCATGCCGGTGGACGGCCCGCCGCGCTGGATGTTGAACAACACCACCGGCACCTCGGCGAAGTAGGCCAGCCCCAGGAACTCGCTCATCAGCGAGATGCCGGGTCCCGACGTCGCCGTAAAAGAACGGGCGCCGTTCCAACCGCCGCCGATCGCCACGCCGATCGCCGCAAGCTCGTCCTCGGCCTGCACGATGCCATACAGGCGCCTGCCGTCCCTGGTCACGCGCAGACGCTTGGCATACTTCTCGAAGGCCTCAGCCAGCGAAGTCGACGGCGTGATCGGATACCAGGCGCACACGGTGGCGCCGGCGTAGATGGCACCGAGCCCGCCCGCGTCGTTGCCAGTGACCATGATCTTGCCCTTCGCCTTCTCGGCGTGACGGACCTTGATCGGCAACGGGCAGTCGAAATTCTTGAGCGCATATTCGCGCCCGAGCGCGACGGCGTCCATGTTGGCGGAGACCAGCTTCTCCTTGCCTTTGAGCTGATCTGCAACCGTGCCCTTCAGCACCTCGAGGTCGATATCGAGCAGGGCTGTCAGCGCCCCGACGTAGACCATGTTCTTGAACAGCTGACGCTGGCGCGGGTCCTTCCAGCGCGCGGCGCACATCTCGGCGATCGGCACGCCCAGCACGGTGATGTCGTCGCGCGGCCAGATGCGCGGCAGCGTCGAATCGTACAGCAGCCAGCCGCCGGGCACGACCGCCGTGAGATCTTCCTTGTAGCTCTGCGGATTCATGGCGACCATTAGGTCGATGCCCTCACGCCGGGCCAGATGACCAGCCTCGGACACCCGCACCTCGTACCAGGTCGGCAGGCCCTGGATGTTGGAGGGGAAGATGTTCTTCGGGCTCACCGGGATGCCCATCCGAAACAGGGTCTTGGCGAAAATGGTGTTGGCGCTCGCCGACCCTGACCCGTTCACGGTCGCAAACTTCACCACGAAGTCGTTGATGCCGCTCATCTAGGAAGTGACCTCGTCTCGATGCGGCCGGCATGGCCGGGGATCAGCCCCCGCGCCAGCGCGATTGAAGGCGAAACTGCTCATTGCGCTACACCCCATCCACTCAACGCAGATAGGCATTGTGGTGGGTCAGACAAGCCTGCGAGGCTTGCGCCTCGACATACATGAACTTCTGCATGTCCCAGGCGCCCGTCGGACATCGCTCAGCGCACAGGCCGCAATGTAGGCACACGTCCTCGTCCTTGGCCATGATGCGGCCGGTCTTGAGGGGATCGGAGACGTAGAGATCCTGCGTCTTGTTGTGGGCCGGCACGCGCAGCTTGTCACGCAGCGCCGGCTCGTCGTCGTTCTCGGTAAAGTTGATGCAGTCGACCGGACAGATGTCCATGCAGGCGTCGCACTCGATGCACAGCGGCGTCGAGAATACCGTCTCCACGTCACAATTAAGGCACCGCTCGGCTTCCTTGAAGGCCAGCTGATCGTCGAAGCCGAGTTCCACCTCGACCTTTAGATTGCGCAGCGCCAACGCCTTGTCGGCATGCGGCATGGCCACCCGCCCCAGCGGCGTGTAGTCGTTCTTATAGGACCACTCGTGGATGCCCATCTTCTGGCTGATCAGATTGACGCCCGGTGCCGGCCGGTCAGTGAGCTGGCGCCCCTCGCAGAAATGATCGATCGAGATAGCGGCCTGGTGGCCGTGCGCCACCGCCCAGATGATGTTCTCCGGCCCCCAGGCGGCGTCACCGCCAAAAAACACGCCAGGCCGGGTCGACATCATGGTGGTCTTGTCGACCTTCGGCATGTGCCACTCGTCGAACTCCAGGCCGATGTCGCGCTCGATCCAGGTGAAGGCGTTCTCCTGCCCGATCGCCATCAGGACATCGTCGCAGGGGATGACGACCTCTTCGCCTGCGGGTTCGAGCTTGGGCCGGCCGCCCTTGTCGGTGCCGACCTCCTTCATCTTCTGGAAGCGTACGCCAGTCAGGCGGCCCTTCTCGACGATGAACTCCTTGGGCGCATGGTTGTCGAGGATTGGAATGCCCTCGTGCTCGGCGTCCTCGATCTCCCAGGGCGATGCCTTCATGACGCGCCGCGGCGAGCGCACCGTGACGGTGACGTTCATCCCGCCGAGTCGCAGCGCCGTGCGGCAGCAGTCCATGGCGGTGTTGCCGCCACCGATCACCACCACACGCTTGCCGACGGTGTGAACGTGCTCGAAGGCTACCGATGTCAGCCAATCGATGCCGATGTGGATGTTGGCGGCCGCCTCTTTGCGGCCGGGCATGTCGAGATCCTTACCCTTCGGGGCGCCGGTGCCGATGAAGATGGCGTCGAACCCCTCCTCGGTCAGGTTGGCGAGGCTCTTGATCTCTTGGCCCAAGCGCATCTCGACGCCGAACCCGACAATGCGGTCGATCTCCTCATCGAGTACGCCGGCCGGCAGGCGGAAGGAGGGGATATTGGTCCGCATCAGCCCGCCGCCCTTGCGGTCCTTTTCAAACAGCACGCACGAATAGCCGAGCGGCATCAGATCGCGCGCCACCGTGAGCGAAGCAGGTCCCGCGCCGATCAAGGCGATGCGCTTGCCGTTCTTGTGCTTTGGAATCTCCGGCATGAAGGCGTCGACCTCGCCCTTGTAGTCGGCGGCGACACGCTTCAGGCGGCAGATGGCGACAGGCTTCTCCTCGACCCGACCGCGCCGGCAGGCGGGCTCGCACGGGCGATCGCACACGCGACCGAGGATGCCCGGGAAGACGTTGCTCTCCCAGTTGAGCATATAGGCCGCTGCGTAGCGGCGCTGGGCGATCAGGCGGATGTATTCAGGGACGGGGGTGTGCGTCGGGCACGCCCATTGGCAATCCACCACTTTATGAAAATGCCTTGGGTTGGAGATGTCGGTCGGGGCCATCCGGCCCCGGCTTCGCGCGGCAATCTCGCTCGCTTGCATCTCGCCCATCCCTTTTGTGTTTCCCCCAACCACCAACTCTACAAGATCGGGATGCGTTATCCCAACTTCTACGATCGTTCTAGCGCTGATTTTTCCGACGGTGCACAAATGCCTCCGGCAGCGCTGGTATGCCAGCGATGCCGTTGCCTATCTTGTGATTGTGCGGTGCGGCAGCGCCGCTTGCCAGCCACGCAATGTTTCGGGGGGCACAGCCCATCGAGGCATCGATTCGCCCGGCTCAGTTGAGCTTGACGATACCGTAAAGGCGCACGGTCCGGCCCGGCTGCAACACCTCGTCCTTCCTGAACGACACGTGATTGCGCACGTCGTCGTCGAGCAGGTTCTCACCCTTGACACCGATGGTCATTTGCTCGGCGACGCCGGCCAAGGGCTGGAGCTTCAGCGTGTAGGCGAGGTCGGCATTGAGCAGGGTGTAGCCCTTGGTGGGCGTTTCGCCCACACCGATCTCGTTCTGGTCGAAGGCGTGCAGGAAACCGACGCGCGCAAACCAGGTGGCGTCGCGGTAGTACACGCCTGCCCCGGCACGATGCGGCGGGATGCGGGGGACATTGCCGCCGGCCGCGTCCTCGAACGTGGCGCGCACGAAGTCGTACTGGCCGTCGATACCCCAGGTGCCCCGCCACACACGGCCGATGTCGAGCTGGGCGCCGAGCTCGACGCCATAGAACCGTGCGTGGCGCTGCTGGAGCACGATCTGCTGGAGTTCCAGGGTCGGATCCGCCGCGCAGGTGCCGTCCCCATCACACCTCACGTCACCACCCTGCTTGAAGATGAAGCCATCGAACTTGGTGTAGTGGGCCGACGCATCGAAGCGCAGAGCTCCCGCTGACTTCCTGACGCCAAGCTCGAACGTCTGTGCCTTCTCCTTGCTCAGGAAGGGATTGCCGACCTCGAACGTCTGCGTCGCCTCGTGCACGCCCTTGGAGAACAGCTCGGCATCGGCCGGCGCGCGCTCGACGTATTGCCCTGTCAGCCGCGCGACGATACCCATCGGCAGCTCGTAAAGCAGACCCGCGCTGGCGCTCAATGGCTTGAACGATCTCTCCG
>DASTOW010000402.1:0-6828 GCA_035762425.1 Hyphomicrobiaceae bacterium
GGTAGGACGGCCCCGCCGGGATAGCCGAAAACGTGCTCGATCCCCTGGTCGGCCAGGGCGCGGATGACCATCTCGGCGCCCGACATCTTCAACGTCATGTCACCAACTCCACTCGGCGGCATCCCAGGGCCGCTCGCTGGCGCGACTTGTATCGGTGCCATCGGGACGGGTCAATTGTCTAACCGTCAATAAGCGATAAGTCTCCGGCGAATATTCTTTCCATTTGTTGCGACTGAATGGCCTGCCAAGCACGCATATTTCGCCGCAGCCATGTCGCCTGCCGTTTGGCGTACTGGCGCGTCTGTGTCTTGGCAGCCGTGGCAGCGACATCGAGTTGCAGCTCCCCACGCACGTGAGCCGCCAACTGCGCGACGCCTAACGCTCGCATGATCGGCAGTTCGTCGGAGAGGCCAAGCGCCAACAGCCGGCGCACTTCTTCGACCGCACCTTCCCCCAGCATGGCATCGAAGCGCGCATCGATGCGCAAACCGACCGTATGGCGGTCCGGCAGTATCAGCAGGCGCACAGCGTCATGTTCGGCCAACACCGGCATGCCCGGTTCGCGCTGCCAATCCGCCAACGAGCGTCCAGTGCTCTCCAGCACTTCCAGCGCCCGCACGATGCGCTGCGGATCGGTTGGCATCAGGCGCCCCGCCATCTGTGGATCGCGCTGGGCGAGCAGGGCATGCAGCTCCGGCGCTGGCCTGTGCGCAGCTTGCCCGCGCCAGTAGGCGCGAACATCAGGGTCGGCCGCAGGCACCGGCGAGAGACCTTCCAGTAGCGCCTTGAAGTATAGCCCCGTGCCTCCGACGATAACGGGCAGGCGTGCCTGCGCATGCGCCTCGGCAATAGCCTTGGCGGTGTCGGCGGCATAGCGACCAGCCGAATAGGCCACGGCGCCGCTGACGAAGCCGTACAGCACATGCGGTGCGCGCTCAATATCCGCCGCCGTCGGCCGCGCCGTCAGGATGGCGAGTTCCCTGTACACCTGCATGCTGTCGGCATTGATGACCACCCCACCCATTTTTTCGGCAAGACTGAGGGCAAGACCCGACTTGCCGCTGGCAGTCGGCCCGGCAATAAGGATGGCAGTGGCATCGGCCAAGCGGGGCATGGGTTGAGTTACCCCCGAGGCACCGGCGAGATCAATGGGGGCGGACCACGCCGTTCGCCGTCACGGAGCACAGCGCATGCGCATCGACGCTATTGCAGTCGGCATAAACCCACCCGAGGACGTCAACGTCATCATCGAGGTGCCAATCGGTGGCGAGCCCATCAAATACGAGATGGACAAAGCAGCCGGCACCCTGGTGGTCGACCGCTTCCTGCACACGCCAATGCGCTATCCCGGTAACTATGGCTTCGTGCCGCATACGCTATCCGAAGATGGCGATCCGATCGACGTGCTGGTCGCCAACACGCGGCCTATCGTACCCGGCGCCGTCATCAACGTGCGCCCGATCGGCGTGCTGAAGATGGTCGACGACGCGGGCGGCGATGAGAAGATCCTGGCGGTGCCGGTGCCCAAGCTCACCAAGCGCTACGAGCACGTCAAGAACTACACCGACCTGCCGAAGATCACGCTCGAGCAGGTGCAGCACTTCTTCGAGCACTACAAGGATCTGGAACCCGGCAAGTGGGTGAAGATGCAGGGCTGGGGAGACGCCGCCGAGGCCAAGGCCATGATCCGTGCTGCCATCGAGCGGGCCAAGAGGTGAGCACGCGCCCATGATCCTTGGCACGAACCACGCCCTCGTGCTGACCGGCACTCCGGGGGCCGCCACGCTCGACGTTGGGACGATCGAGACGGTCCGCCTGCAGCTCACCGGACGCGAGGTGATCCGCGAGCGCTGGCTCGCTCCGGGCGATGCCTGGGAGGCGCGGCTGCTCGCCGAGCCAAGCGAGGACGTGGGACCGCTCAAGCAGCGCATTGCCGAGGCGCTGGCTGCACTGCCCGTCGATGTCAACCTCGTGCCGGATGACGGCGGACATCGTCACAAGAAGCTGCTGGTCGCCGACATGGAGTCGACCATCATCGAGCAGGAATGCCTCGACGAACTGGCAGACTACATCGGCCTGCGTCCGCAGATTGCCTCCATCACCGAGAGGGCCATGCGCGGCGAGCTGGAATTCGAGGCGGCCATCAAGGAACGCGTGGGCCTACTCAAAGGGCTGAACGCAGGCGTGCTCGATGATCTCTACCGGATGCGCGTCACGCTAATGCCCGGGGCTCAGACGTTGATCGCCACCATGCACGCCAACGGTGCCTACTGCGCGCTGGTCTCGGGCGGGTTTGGCTTCTTCACCGAGAAGGTGGCGGCGCGTGTCGGCTTCGACAGCGAGCAGGCCAATCGTCTGGAAATCGCCGACGGCAAGATCGCCGGCACCGTCGCCGAGCCGATCCTTGGCCGCGAGGCCAAGCGCGCTGCGCTCGAGCGGCTGACCCGCGAGCGTGGCCTGACGCCGGCCGATACGCTCGCGGTGGGCGATGGCGCCAACGATCTGTCCATGATTGCCGCGGCGGGGCTCGGGGTCGCCTACCGGGCCAAACCGAAGGTCGCCGCGGCCGCGGCAGCCTCGATCAGGCACGGCGACCTTACTGCGCTGCTCTACCTGCAGGGCTATCACTGGGACGAGTTCGTCGGCCGGTGACTTCGCCTCCTGGATTTCAGGCCCGCCAATAGCCAGGACCTGTGCCTCAGAACTTCTCCGCCACCACGGCTTCCGCCTCCTTCTTGGGAGGCTGGGCGGCCGCGTAGATGGTGGGCAGCACCTCGTCCACGGCTGATACCCTGCGGAACGTCACGTCCATGTTGGGACGGATAAAGGACTGCGCCTTCATGTGGCCGATCAGCTCGACGAACGGCTCCCAGAAGCCCTCGACGTCCACCAACACGATTGGCTTGGCGTGGCGGCCGAGCTGAGCCCAGGTCAGCTGCTCGACCAGTTCCTCCAGCGTGCCGATGCCGCCTGGCAAGGCGACGAAGGCATCCGACTTGTCGAACATCAACTTCTTGCGCTGGTGCATGTCCTCCACGACGATCAGCTCGTCGGCGTCGCGCAGCATGCGCTCGCGCTCGGACAGGAAGCCTGGAATGATGCCGGTGACGCGACCGCCATGCTCGAGCACCGAGCGGGCCAACTCTCCCATCAGTCCGAGGCTGCCGCCTCCATAGACGAGGCCGACGCTATCTTCGGCGAACCGTTGTCCGAGGTTGCGGGCGGCCTGCGTGTACGCCGGATTGGCCCCGGCATTGGAACCGCAATAAACGCAGACGTTGCGGACGTGGGGATGGCGGGAACTGGTCTTGCTTGTTTTTTGTTGCATTTGCGACTTACGGTGGTGACGGCGGTCTCCCATTCTCTTTCCTTAGTTCTTGTTGAATCTACCAATATGGGCCCAGACGCCGACAAATCGTAGGGCGCGCCCCTTGGCCAAATTGCGGCGTGCAGCCTTCGTGCAACACCGTCCTCCCTGTCCAGCAACCATCGCACGCACGCGCAATTTGCCCGCGGACCCGTATCTGGTTAAGTTTAACGCGCGTGATTAACGGGCCCTCGTAACTTTTCGGCACAAAGGCCAGAAAAGATTGCCGTTTAGCGGCGGGCGTACGGGGGAGATGGGGAGGCAGCGCGTATGAAATTGGCTGGTATCCGTGCGGCCGCGGTCGTGGCGTTAGCCATGTCGGGCAGCGTGGCTCAGGCGCAGGCTCAGAGCGGGGACCCGGTACGGCAGCGCGCCGAGGACCTCGCCAAGGCCGCTTCAGAGCGCTTCGATGAAATCCAGCGTCCGCAACGCGTAGCCCAGGCGCAATCCACCAATACCGCGGTCACGGATACGGCCAGCGGAGCGTGGTCGTCGCCGTCCAACTGGATCGAGCGTTCCAACCGCGAATATCAGCGCCTGGTGCAGCGCCTGGCGCAGGCCTCCGAGCCCGCGAAGCCAGCGCAGAAGCCCGCGACCACTCCGGCCGAGAAACCCACGGCGCCGGCCGACAAAAAGGCAGCGTCTGGCAGCACCGCGGTGGCCGAGAAGGGCGCGGAAAAAAGTGGTCAAAGCGGCAAAGGCACCGACTGGCTGACCCAGTCGAGCGAAAAGTTTCAGATGCTGATGCGCAGGCTGGCCGAGCGCGCCGCACCACCCGATGCCAAGGCAGAGGCCGAAAAGCGTCGCGCAGCCCAGCAGGCACAGGCCGTCGTCAGCAAGGAGGAGCAGAAGGAACCGCTGCCGGGTCCGAAGGCAACCTCCGGTACGACCCCTGAGAAGTCAGCCGAGAAGTCCAAGACGCCGGATGCGGCACCCAAGACCGAAGAAGAGCGCCGGCTCAGCGAAGCCCGGCGGGCCGACGCGGCCAAGCGCGCCGAAGAAGTGCGGATCACGGAAGAGGCACTGAAGGCCGAGCAGGCCAAGAAGGCGGAGGAAGCCAAGAAAGCCGACACCGCGAGCAAAGCTGATCAAGCCAAGAAGGTGGCCGAGGCCAAGAAAGCTGAGGACACTAGGAAGGCCGAGGATGCGGCCAAGGCTGAGCAGGCTCACAAAGCGGCCGAGGCCAAGAAGGCTGAGGACACCAAGAAGGCCGAAGAGATCGCCAAGGCCGATCAGACCAAGAAGGCCGCCGAAGCCAAGAAGGCTGAAGACGACGAGCGCAAGCGCGTCGAAGAGCGCCGCATAGCCAAAGAGAAGTCGGACGCGGAAAGCAAGCGCCTATCGGACTTCGCGGCGCGGCTCGCGGAGGAAAAGCGGCTTGCCGATCAGACGGCGCGTGCCGTCGATCATATGGCAGCCTCCAAGCGCGCCAAGGAACTTTCGCTGCTGCCGACCGAGGAAGCCAAGAAGGGTGAGCCGGCGAAGAAGATCGAAACGGCCGAAGCCACCAAAAAACCCGACGACGCCGGCAAAGCCGAGGACGCTGTCAAGGCCAAGGCCGAGCAGGCCAAGAAGGCCGCCGAAGCCAAGAAGGCCGAAGACGCCGCCAAGGCCGAACAGGCCAAGAAGGCTGCCGAAGCCAAGAAAGCTGAGGACGCCAAAAAGGCCGCCGAGACCGCCAAGGCTGCGCAGGCCAAGCGGCTTGTCGAGGCCAAGCAGGCAGAGCAAGCACAAAAGGAAGCAGAGCAGACAAGCAGGCTTGCTGCCGCCAAGAAGGCCGAGGAGGAGGAGCGCAACCGCATTGAGGCGCGCCGCCTGGCCAAGGCGAAGGCTGACGCAAAGAAGGCTGAGGATCTGGCCAAAGCCGAACAGGCCAAGAAGGTGGCCGAAGCCAAGAAGGCCGAGGACGCTGCCAAGGCCGAGCAGAACAAGAAGCAGCGCCAGGCTGCCGCCACGACGGCCAAGCGGTCAGACCGCCGCGATCGGCAATCATCTCGCACCTGCGAAGCGGCGGGCACGGACGTTGCGCTGCCCGGCTGGTACGTGGTCAAGGCCGGTGACACGTTGTGGAGCATCGCCGAGCGTCATTACAAAGCCGGCTGGCGCTACAAGCGCATCTTCGCCTCGAACCGGAAGACACTGCGCAGTCCGCACCGCATCATGCCCTGCCAGCGCATCTACCTGCCGCAGGCCCCGACCAAGCGCAAAATTTGATGGTTCGGCCGAGCCACAGGGCACATCGGCTCTGCTGATGGCACGTGGGGTGAGATTTGCATTCTGATGGCAGCCAAAGTGCTTCCAATGGGAACAATCTCACTCTAAGCCTCGCGCATGCAACGCCTGACCCCTGTGGCCAAGTCCGGCGGCGCTTCAGGCATGATGGGGCGCCTGCGCCCAAGCGCTGAGCAGCTGCGTGTCCTGAAGGGCCTCGCCCCCTATATATGGCCGTCGGACCGGCCGGATCTGCAGCGCACGGTTGTCGTCTCGCTGCTGTTGATGCTGGCGGCCAAGCTCGTCACCGTCGCCATGCCCTTCACCTACAAGTGGGCAACCGACGCTTTGGTCGCGGCATCCGTGCCTGTCTCCGAGACGCTGCCCCGGCTGCTCGGTGCCGCGGTTGCAGCGATCGCCTTGTACGGCCTCACGCGCATCGCCATGACGCTGCTTGTGCAGCTGCGCGAGGGCATGTTTGCCAAGGTCGCCATGCATGCGGTGCGCCGGCTGGCGCTCACCACCTTCGAACACATGCACCGGCTGTCGCTGCGCTTTCATCTCGAGCGCAAGACAGGCGGGCTGACGCGCGTGCTGGAGCGCGGCCGGCTTGGCATCGAGAACATCGCGCGCATGACGCTGATGACCTTCGTACCTACCATCGTCGAATTCGCGCTGGTGCTGACGATCTGCGCCTGGTCGTTCGACTGGCGCTACGTGCTAACCGTGGCCGGCATGATCGTCCTCTACCTTTGGTTCACGGTGCGAGCCACCGATTGGCGCATCGGCATTCGCCGCACCATGAACGAGAGCGACACGGAGGCCAACACCAAGGCCATCGACAGCCTGCTCAACTACGAGACCGTCAAGTATTTCGGCGCCGAGCTGCGCGAAGCGCAGCGCTACGACCGCTCCATGGCGGCCTACGAGCAGGCCAGCATCAAGAGCTACACCTCGCTCGCCGTCCTCAACACCGGCCAGGCTGTGATCTTCACCCTGGCGCTGACGCTGTGCATGGTGATGGCCGGTCTTGACGTGATTGCAGGCTCCAAGACGGTCGGCGATTTCGTGCTCGTCAATGCGCTGCTGCTGCAGTTATTCATCCCGCTCAACTTCATGGGCATGGTGTATCGCGAGATCAAGCAGTCGCTCATCGACATCGAGCGCATGATGGACGTGCTCGAGCAGAACCCCGAGGTGCAAGACCGCGCAGGCGCGAGACCGCTGGTTGTCAGGGGCGGCACCATCCG
>DASTOW010000403.1:0-9093 GCA_035762425.1 Hyphomicrobiaceae bacterium
GAGCGGATGGTCACGGAACGCACCGAGCGCCGACTGCAGCAGCGGGCCGAGGCGCCGCGCGCGGCCAACGATGTCCATCTCGGCATAGATGGTCTGCACCTCCAGCGCCACCGCCGCCGCCACCGGGTGCCCGGCGTAGGTGAAGCCGTGCGCGAAGTTCCCATAGGTGTCCGACTGCGCCAGCATCGCCTCGTGCACCCGCTCGTTGACCAGCACGGCCGAGATCGGCTGCATGGCGGCCGAGAGCGCCTTCGCCGAGGTCAGCATGTCGGGCGCGATGCCGTAGGTCTCCGAGCCCCACATCGCTCCGGTGCGGGCGAAACCGCAGATCACCTCGTCGGCGACGAACAGGATGTCGTATTTGCGCAGGACCTCCTGCACCTTCTGGAAGTAGCCGCGCGGGGGCAGGATCGCGCCGCCGGCGCCCATCACCGGCTCCGCGAAGAAGGCGGCGATGGTATCGGGTCCCTCGGCCTCGATCATCTTCTCCAGCGCTGCGGCCATGCGAGCCGAAAACTGTTCCTCGCTCTCGCCGGCCTCGTGGCGACGATAGTAGTGCGGGAACTCGGTGTGCTTGAAAGGCGCCAACGGCAGGTTGAAGCCGGCGTGCATGTCGGGCTTGCCGGACAGGCTCACCGCCGCGCAGGTGTTGCCGTGATAGGCGAACTGGCGGGCAATGATCTTGGTGCGCTGCGGTTGGCCGACCGCGTTCCAGTAGTACCAGGCGAGCTTGATGGCCGTATCGTTGCCCTCCGAGCCCGAGCACTGGAAGATCACGCGCGCCATCGGCACCGGCGCGATCTCCAGCAGCCGCTCGGCCAGCTGGATGACCGGCTCGTTCGAGCGATGGCGATAAAGATGATAGTAGCCGAGCTCACGCATCTGCTCGTAGGCGACCTTGGCGAGGCGCTCCGAGCCGAAGCCGAGTGAGGCGCACCACAGGCCGGCGACCGATTCGATGTAGTCGCGGCCGGTATTGTCGAACACCCGGCAGCCTTGCCCGCGCGTGATGACCAGCGGCCCGTCGCTCTGGTGCTTGCGCAGATCGGTCTGCATGTGCACCAGGCTGGCGATGTCACGTGCCTCGATCGAATTGGGGATGTAGGTCATGTCAGGCGTCCTCCTCGGCGGCGGCCTTGCGGAGGGCGTCCGGGTCGGCGATGCCGTAGCATTGTTTGGCCGCGGCGGGGGTGATGTAGCCGTCGAGCAGGTCGCGGCCGATGGCGGCCTTGTCGCGCTCGCCCGGCGAACCGAAGCCGCCCGAGCCCGGTACGATCATGTCGACGACCGAGCCCGCCGGCGCAAGAAACGCGCCCTTGCTCGGCAGATGTCGCGTGGCGCCGTCGGGCGTGGTCAGCGTCACCACAGCCGCCGCACCAGCCTTGCCGCCCAGCAGGCCGAACGGCGGCGAGGTCATGCGCTCCATGCACAAGGCTCCCGTGGCGTCCGCATCCTTTAGCAGCCGCCAGACGCGGCGTGCGCCGCAACCGCCGCGATAGCGGCCTGCGCCGCCCGAATCCGGATTGATGGCATAGCTTTCGATACGCACGGGAAAGGCCATCTCCAATACCTCGATTGGTGTGTTCATGGTGTTGGAGATACCGCTGGCGATGGCATTGATGCCGTCTTTGGTGGGCCGCGCGCCGAAGCCGCCCTTGATGGTCTCGTAGGAGACGTAGCGGCGGCCTTTGCGCTTGTCGAAACCGCCCAGCGTCAGAATGGCGGAGGTGCCTTGGCTGCAGGCCATCACGTGCGTAGGCCAGAAGCCGGCCAGCGCACCCATCACCATGTCCGCGACGCGGTGCGAGATCTCATGGTTGGCGTAGACTACGGGCGCGGGGAACTCGGCGTTGACGACCGAGCCCTTTGGCGCCCTCACCTCGATGGTGCGCCAGCAGCCCGAGTTGGGCGGGATCAGGCCGTCGGGATCGACGGCCATCTTCAGGCCGCAGAACACGCCGGAGGCGCTGACCGACAGCGGCGCGTTGATGGGGCCCTTGACCTGCGGGTCGGAGCCGGCGAAGTCCACCAGCACGCGATCGCCCTTTTTGGTGACGCGCATGCGGATCCAGAACGGCGCATCCTTGCCGTCGGGGGTATCGGCGATGCCGTCGCCGTCGCAGAAGTCCTCGAAGAAGCCTTCGCCATCGGGCAGGTCGGCCAGCGCGGCGCGCATCAGCCGCTCGGAGTAGGCCAGCACCTCGTCCATGTAGGCAACCAGACGGTCGGCGCCGTAGCGCTGTGCCAGCGCCCGCAACCGCTCCGTCGCCCGTAGTGTGGCGGCGAGCTGGGCGCCGAGGTCGCCCTTGCGTTCGTCCGGCGTGCGAACGTTGGCGAGAATCACCTTCTCGAGGTCGACGTTGGGGACGCCGCGGTTATAGAGGCGCAGCGGCGGCAGGCGCAGGCCCTCGCCGTAGATCTCCGTGACGGCGCCGTAGCTGCCGGGCGTTGCCGAGCCGACATCGGGCCAATGCGCGCGCAGGCAGGTGAAGCCGAGCAGCTTGCCGTCATGGAATGCCGGCCGCACGACATTCACGTCGGGCAGGTGGCTGCCGCCAAAGTAGGGATCGTTGTGGATAAAGACATCGCCGTCGTGCACGTCGCTGCCGAAGGCGGAGACCACGGCGCGAACCGCGTCCGGCATCGAGCCGAGGTGGATCGGCAGGTCGGGGCCCTGCGCGACCATCTGGCCCTTGGCGTCAAACACGCCGCAGGAGAAGTCGCCGGCTGATTTCAGGATCGGCGAATATGCGGTCTTGGCGAGCACCACCCGCATCTCTTCGGCGATCTTGTACAGGCTGTTCTTGACGATCTCGAAGCTGGCGGGATCGCTGGCCTGTGCGTTCTCGTCCTTCATCGGCCTTGGCTCCCCTCGCCCTTCCGCAGATGCACGAAGCCCCTGTCGTCCATGGCCGCCTGCCATTTGGGTGGGACGAGGATGGTGGATTCAAGCGACTCGATCACGGCCGGGCCCGGTGCCAGCCAACCAGCCGGCATGCGGCGGCGATCGTAGATGGTGGCCTCGACGGCGCCGCTGCCGCGGAACCACACTTGCCGCCGCGCCTTCACGGCATCGTTCTGTGATGCAGTGGGGGCACTGATAGTTAGTGCCGGGATGGCACCGATGGCAGTCACGCGCACGCTGACCAGCTGCACCGGCTCGCCGCGGTTGTCATGGCCGTAGGTGCGCCTGTGGCGCTCGTGGAAGGCATCGGCGATTTCCTGCAGGGCACCGCCGTCCAGCGCCTGCCCGGCCACCGGAACCGCGAGTTCATAGGACTGTCGCTCGTAGCGCGCATCGACGCTGCGCTCGAAGCGGCGCCGATCCACTGCCACGTTGGCGCGATCCAGCATGGTGCCGCCCTGGCGCTCCAACTCGGCGAACACAGCTTCCAGCGCGTCGGGGTCGGCTGTCGCTGTCGTCATGTAAACTGTGCGCACGTAGTCGCGCTTGAGGTCGCTGCCGACTAGTCCAAGAGCCGAGAACGCGCCGGGAATTGGCGGGCAGATGACATGGTCGATGCCGAGTTCATCCGCCAGTGCCGCCGCATGCAGTGGGCCGGCCCCGCCGAACGCTGCCAATACGAAGCCGCGCGGGTCGTGGCCGCGCTGCACCGACACGATCTTCAATGCTTCGGCCATGGCGTGATTGACGACGTCGATGACGCCGGCCGCCGCGCTGCGCACGTCCACCCCGAGAGGTCTCGCAAGACGTTCAGCAACGACGGCTTCGGCCGCCGCGTGATCGATCGGCAAGTCGCCTGCCAGCAGCGAGCCCTTGTCGAGATAGCCGAGCAGCAGATTGCAGTCGGTCACCGTGGGCTCCGTGCCGCCGCGGCCGTAGCAGACAGGTCCCGGCTCGGCGCCGGCGCTCTTCGGTCCGACGCGCAGGCTGCCGGCACGGTCGACCCAGGCAATCGAGCCGCCGCCCGCCGAGACCTCGGCGAGATCAATCACCGGCACGCGGATCGGATGCCCCGTGCCGTGCATCCAGCGATTGCCGCTGGCGCCGCCGCCGACCTCGTACTCGGGCGTGGTCTCGTACTGCCCGTCGCGGATCAGACTGGCCTTGGCGGTGGTGCCGCCCATATCGAACGACAGCAGGTCGCGATTGCCTGTCTGCCGTGCCACCAGCGCCGCGGCAACTACGCCCGCTGCAGGTCCCGACTCCACCGCCATGGCCGGCATAGCGATCGTCTCAGCCGCTTCCAGAATGCCACCGTTCGATCCCATCACATAGAGGCGCGGCAGGCCCTGGCCGCGCGTGGCGCCCTCCAGCCGCTCCAGATAAGAAGCTAGAATCGGGCCCACGTAGGCGCACACCGCCGTGGTGCTGGTGCGCTCGAACTCGCGGATCTCGGGCAGCACCTCCGACGACAGGTAGATGCTAACGCCCGGCAGGGCAGCTCTCAGCCGGACGCCGAGCCGCTTCTCGTGCTCCGCATTGAGGAAGCTGAACAGCAGGCACACGGCCACCGCCTGCACCCGGGCACACTTCAGCTCTGCGATCAGCGTGTCGATCTCGGACTCGGCCAGCGGCGTGACGACCGATCCATCCGCCCCCACGCGCTCGCTGATCTCAAAGCGCCGGCGGCGCGGGATCAAGACGGCTGGTGCATCCTGGAACAGGTCGTAGAGATCCCCGCGTGCCGAGCGGCGCAGCTCCAGCACGTCGCCGAAGCCGCGGGTTGTCACCAACGCGGCACGGGCACCTTTCTCTTCCAGGATGGCATTGGTGACGACGGTCGTCGCATGCGCCAGCAAACCTACGTCGCCGGGGGCAATCGCGTGGGCCTGCATGCCCGCGTGCAGTGCGGACAGGACACCTTCGGCCAGATCGCGTGGCGTGGTCAGCACTTTGGCGACCTCAATGCGACCACTCGCATCGTCGACCAGCGCCACGTCCGTGAACGTTCCGCCGATGTCGACCCCGATCCGCCAGGCCATGCCGTGCCTTCTCCCCATTGTCGGATCGGCCAGCAGCAAGGCCCCGAGCATGGAATGCAAGCATTGTAGATCGCCCCGACGACCTTGATCAGTGCGGCCGATGATAAGCAGCTCCGCGAATTGCGAAGGCAAGGTTCCTATTTTGTTCTGCGCGGTCGGCGGGCATATGCGAGTTGGCGTACCCATCGCTACTGGCTGAGGTGGGGCGGCCCTAGGAACATGCGATAATCCCTGAGCGTTCCGCAGGTATGCGGGACACGCAATTAGTCCAAGCAGCTCATGCTGAGGTTGAGCGCTCCCGAACGGAGCTGGATCTCTTGCGAAAGCGGCTCAAGGAAACGGAAACGTTGCTAGAGGGCGCGTACGCCATCGCCAGAGAGACGATGATCATCCTCAAGCAGATGAAATGAGTGCGGTCATTTTTTGCGCTTGGGCTTCGTCTTCTTGGGCTCCGGTTTCTTGTGCAGATCGACGCGGCGCATCACACGTCGAATGCCTCGGAACCTGGATCGGTCTCCAGTTCCTTGGCTGCCTCTATGAAGCGCTCTGTTCGGACTGCGGAAGTCGCGGTTTGTGTTTGGGCATGACCAGAGCATAGTTCTCGGTACAAACGAGCGCCGAACGGCTTCGCAACGGGCTGCGCGCGGTCGGCCTAGGGCTACGTCACAGTCAATCTCGCGCCCGCCGACCTTACAAAGGGTGCAGCCAATTCGACCTACCATGGCGCTCGCGATGATGGTGGCCATGCGGCCATCTGCTGGCAAGCTCCTGGGCGACAAGCTTGCGACGCGCCGTCCGTTTTAGGGCTCCGCATCAATCGGCTAGCGCGGGCGGCCCAGGTTGGCAGCAGATCCTAAACTCGAGCGCGGTGTCGGTCGGCCACTTCGGTGCGCTGTTCCGCGACGACCTGCCGGAGGTCCTCGGCGTTATGCAGCCAACACACCCAGCAGTTTATGGCTGACTTTCGTTCACTCGCTTAGCTCGTGGATGGTCGGATAATAGCGCCCGGCTCGGGTGCACCCCCGCAAGAGCCGGGCGCCAAGCTCAAGCCCGCACGGTGCGGGACGGCGGGCGAGCCACCCATACAACGTAGTGTCGGCTTCGCTATTCCAAGGCGTCAGCAATTAAAAGTTGGTAGCGGAATCTCGGTCGCACGTCCTCTCTGGGCTGTGCTTGATCCGGCGGTTTGGTCGGCGTGCGCGGGCCGGGCTGCACGACCTTGGCGACCAATTCGATGCGATCGGCCTACTGTCGCGTCACGGTGGTTCTGGTGCGGCCCTTGCGCTGGCGCGCAACGACCACGCGGCGCTTGCCGGTCTGGCTCAGCGAGGCGCCGACCGCGACGGTTTTGCGATTGTCGGGGCATGGCCGCCAAAGTAGGCGCTCTCGACCTCACCGCTCAGATTGGCATCGGCCAGTCCAGACGGCATCGCTTCGCGAAGCCCTTGCGCGCAAGCACGAAGGCCGTCAATGCAGGGCCGAGTCTACCTTGCTGGCAAAACGCCTTGCGGCACAGAGGCGGGAAAGGGGGGGGCGCCCGGCTTATTGAGGGGTTGCAACCGGAAGCAAAAAAAAATCCGGTGCCGGGCGCCGGCTCGGGCCCGCGCGCTTGGGGGACGGGCGGGTGAGCTATACCTACAACGTAGCGTCGGCATCGATATTCCAAGGCGTCAGCAAATAATGTCGGTAGCGGACTCAAGGTCACACGCTCGACTTGATCATCTGCAGCATGACGCGGCGCAGCGCCTCGCCGAGCAGGTCACCCTAAGGCAGTCCGCAATCCGTGTTGATACCGTAGCGGCCGTACATTCTACCGATCGCGCCGGTCGCATCGAGCGCGCGAACGAACCGATCGTCGATGAAGCGCTCAAGTGCGACATCGAGGACGCGCCGGTCGTGCGTTCCCATGATCCGCTGCATGCGCTTCAATGTGTCGAGCCGAGGATAGGGCTTTCGCCTAAGTTCACGAAGATTCTGGGCCGCGGTCGCGGCCTCTGTGATGTTGAGTGCACTCATGAAGGCTCGCATGACCTCGGGCGTGTTCTGCTCTGCGAGAACAAACGCGAGCGCCTCAATGAGGGCGGTTGTTACATTCTCGACCATATCAGCATTGGTCGCCACGAATTCCGTTCGCGCGACCAAAACACCATCGTAGCTCGTGATATCTGTGGGATAGTCCCGCAGAAGCACAGAAAATCCTCTGCTTTCGAGTTCGCGGCTTTGTGCGGCGGCAGTGAGAGCGCCGTCGATCTCACCCAGTTCGAGCGCGCGGAGGATTTGCGCGGGACTTCCCACCGGCACCAGCGTGATCTCGTCGCGCTTTGGATCGAGGCCCAACTGCTCCAGCGCAAGGACCGTTGATATCCAAATGCCGGCTCCGATCACTCGGACACCAAGACGCTTGCCGCGCAAATCTTGCGCGGTTTTGATCCCTGGTCGGGCCACGAGATGGCCCGAGAGGTTGGTCGTGCTCAGCGTTGCGATCAGCCGCAAATCAGCACCGTCGGCAACCTGCAGGAGCGCCGCCGGACCTCCGATCAGTCCGAGCGGCACTTCCTCGCTCAGGCGTGGCACCGTTGCGCCGCTTGCGGGTACCGGTCGGGCATCGATCCCGAACTTCTCGAACAGCGCCTGCTCGCGGGCAATCTCTAGGAGAACTAGAAAAGAGCCGGTGGCTTCAGCAAACATTAGGCTGACTTGCTTCCGGCCTGTGGCGGCCTCGTGCATGATGCTGCTCCTGGGGTTGCACGCCCCTGGACGATGTTGCGCCAGGAATGGACTGCGACGCGATTGCTCGTCGGGATGGTCAGGGCCCGGCGCGTGGAACAAACTCGCCTTGCGCGGCCGCCTGAAGCGGAAAGCACATGGCCGACGCGCCTGCAATCAAGGCCACTCCGATACACTTGCACCTCTTCTCAGCTGCTCTTCAGCTCGCGCCCCTGCAGAGACTTGATAGCGATCCGACCACCCGAATGGGAGCAGCAAGCTTGCGCGGCCCGCGTGCAGAATTGCATAACTAGGCATGTTCGACTGGAATGACCTGCGACACCTCCTGGCCGTGGCCCGCCAAGGCAGCACGCTCGCTGCGGCAAGAGCCCTGCGCGTCAATCAATCAACTGTCCACCGGCATCTGTCAGCGCTCGAGAAGGAGCTCGGATGCAAGCTCGTCGAACGCCATCCAACCGGCTACCGGCTCACCAAGCTCGGCCGGGAGCTGCAGGTGCATGCGGAGAGGATGGAAGAAAGTGCGGCGGCCCTCGAGCGGCACATAGCTGCCTCTGACAAAGGTATGACGGGCCCCATCCGCGTGACGTGTTCGACTGCGGTCGGCCACCGTCTCATGAAGTCGGGTCTGCTCGACCGGTTCAGCTCACGCTATCCGAAGCTGAAAATCGACCTGATCATGACTGAGCGCTTGGTGAACCTTGCAAAGGGCGAGGCTGAGATTGCGATCAGGGGCGGCGAACCAACCGATGAGTCCGTGATAGGTAAGAAAATCGCCGACGTCGCGTGGGGGATTTACGCAACCCATTGCTACATCGCGCAGCATGGCGCTCCGAAGTCGCCAGGGGACCTCAACAGCCACTGCGTAATTGGGTTCAGTGATGGCATTGCCAATCACAAGGCGGCACGTTGGCTGCGGAGCGTTGCGCCCCAGGCGCTCGTCTGCGGCGAGAGCGGCAACATCCCAAGCGTTCTGCTGGCGATCAAATCGGGAGCGGGTTTGGCGCCCCTCCCGGCACCAGTCGGCGACAATGATGACGAGCTTGTCTGCGTGATCGGTCCTGTCCCGGAGTTGTCTTATCCGATGTACCTGCTTGCGCATCGAGACTTGCGCAGAGTGCCGCGCATAGCCGCCTTTTTTGATTTCTGCTTGAGAGAACTCCGACCTGTCCTGACAGGAGCCGCACTTCCCCGTGAACGCCGCATATCTCGTCGATCAACTCCGCCACGTCGGCGCTGATGCTAGGGCTGAGTGAGAAAGACGCGAGCCGCCATCGCGGCAAGTGCATCGTTGCTTGCCAGACGCGCTACAAGTCCTGGTTCGGTACGACTTGGCAGCAGCGCGTCGAGCTTGTTGCGCGCGCTTATGAGGCAACTATCAAGGGCGTGCCGAGCACGCGGATCACTGAATCGGAGCGAGTT
>DASTOW010000404.1:0-14209 GCA_035762425.1 Hyphomicrobiaceae bacterium
TTATCGTTTGCGCTCGCATGGATTATGATCGATCGGTTTGCAACGTCGGCCAGCGTCAAGCGTGGCGCAATAAGCGGTTTGGAAGCAGCCCCATCGGCCCCGACTTCGAGATGGGGCAGGCTACCCAAGTGGCTGCTGAAGACCGAACCGCCAGCGCCCGAAAGCCACAAATGCTGGCCGGCTCCGAGGCCAGGTACGTGCTCACCGTCCTTGAGTGCCGACTCGCAGTTGGCGTTCTCATGAATATCGAACGCATACGATCCTGGACGCAGGCCCCTCAGGTTCGGCTTGATGAGCAGGGCCGACTCTCGCCGCCCTGCGACGACGATTTCAGTGTTTCCTACAGTGACGGTGCCGATCAGGCCACCGACGCCTCGCATCGCCGTCAGTCTCACATTGACGTCGACTTGCAGAGGGTTCTGCCCCCACGTCAGAAACTGCCTGAACGTCTCAGCCTTCTGGTCGAGCGTAAGCGTGTTGGGCGTGCCCGGCCTTGCGGTATTGGCAAGGAACTCTTCAAACCCTCTCTGGATGGCAGCCAGGGGCGAAGGATCAAGGTCCGGTGCGACAATCGAAGCCGACTCGACACCGCGCAGCTGGCTCTGTTCGGTCGAGCCCGGCACAATCACCAGCATCGTCTTGGCGTGCGCCAGGACGGTTCCATCGACGTTGACGACATCGATTGCAAGCTCTGCCTCGCCCTCCGCATCGGCGGGTACGCTGATTGCAAGGTTGCCCACAGCCAGCAAAGGCACGGACCAGCTTCCAGCGGTCACGGCGTAGCCATCAGACAGGGCTGTCGACGGGGGCAGACCGCGAACACGAACATAACTGTTGCGCAGCACGACACCCTGGGGTCCGATCTGCACCGGCAGCTCTGTGGTGTCGTCGGGGGCAGCGTGAATGACCGGCGCAACCGTGATGGAAACGCGCTGTTGCGCCGATGCCGATGGCACAAACACTGCGCACACCACAGTCAGGGTCAAGGTTGTGCTCACCGCAAGCAACCGCAACCGCCCACGCCTTTGGCGCTCAAAATCCCCCATCGTACTCCCCCACAAATACCAGCTTCACCGAAAATCGCAGGCCAGCGCCTGCGGCGCTGGCAAAACTACGCCATGCTCAAATCGGGCGCCTGATCAGTTGATTTTTTTTCTGGATCACCGAAGTTGCGGTGATGACGGACTATTTTTTTCAAACCGGCGCGGATCTGATCCACGTCCTTCATCAACGTACCAACTAAGGAGAAAGCGAGGCAAGGGCTTGTCGCAACATCGCATCGGCGCGATGGCGCGTGTAATCGTCATGTCATGCAACCGTGGGCACCGCGTGCGACGCAATCTCTGATTGCGCCGTCTGCGTGGGCAACGAAGCAAGCGCAAGCCAGCATCGACCATCAAGCGCCAGATAGCTCGCTCCAACCGAGGCGGCGGTAGAGATAGCGCTGGAAGGTCTGCAGGTCGGCGCGGCGCAAGTTCGCGAGCGCGCTCGGCAGCGCGCGTGCGCACGGCGAGCACAAGCTCGTCCTGGATATGGACTGTGAATTGGAAGAACGCGGGATCGTCGGGCGCTTCAGCGAACAAACTGGCGGCAAGGTGCGGCGCGGACCTGCGCCGCAGGTTGACGATGGTGGCCTCAAACAACGGCGCGCGCACGCCGGCAGCCGATGTCAGGCCCCACGCCTGTGCGTCCGGCATAAATGCGTTGCCAGTCGTGGGTCGCATATCCAGCACGCAGGCTCTCGTTGATTGCAACCAGTCGCGCGATCTCTTCCGGTTCGGCCCGGTTGCAAACAGGGCCGCCACATAGCCGTCGAGCAGGACGCGCATCGACCACAACTCGTCGGTTTGTGAGCGGCTGAAGCAGGGCACCCGGATGAGGCGATTGGGCGCAAGCTCGAGAGCCCCTTCGGCCGCCAGGCGCGACGCAGCTTCGCGGATCGGCTGCATGCTGGTGCCCAGTTCCCGCCAATCCGCGCAAGGTCAGCTTCGCCCCAGGTAGAAGAGCGCCGCTCATCAGGCGATCATACAGACGCCGATAGACCTGCTGGCCGAGGGTGGAGATTTTGTCGTGGATCATGCCGTGCTTTGCTGCCGCAGTGTGCGGTCGAGCGCCCGGCGTAACCTGGCAAACAGCTCCGCGATCTCCGCGTCCGTTATGATCAGCGGCGGCGCCATGACGAGGCAGGTCGCGAGTGGCGCACGATGATGCCCTCGGCAAGTCCTGCCCCGTAAACCTGCTTGGCCAGTCCGGCCACTTTCAGCGACCCTTGCACGGCTTGCTGCTGACCCTGTTGCAGCTCGATGCCGGCGGCCAAGCCGAAATGTCGCGTGCCCGACACCAGCGGATGGTCGGCCAAGCTTTGCAGCTGCCGCTGCCAGGCCGGCAGGATGCTGCGCACGTGGCTCAAGATGTTGCGCTTCTCCATTATGTCGAGCACTTTGAGCGCGACCGCCGCCGCGACGGGGTGGGCATGATAGGTGCCCGCGTGGGCAAACCAGCCCGTCTCGTCGCTGCCCTTTTTAGGCGCGCGTAGAACTCCTCCGACATGATGATGGCCGCGATCGGTGCGTAGGCGCCCGACATCGCCTTCGAGCACGTGATGCAATCAGGCTGGGCTGCGACCGTCTCGCTGCCCCACATGGCCCCGGTCCGCCCGAACCCGGTTACGACCTCATCCACGAACAGCTGGATGCCTGGCGATCGAGCACCGATTTCATCTTGGCAAAGTATGCCGCCGGCGGCGGCAACATGCCGGCCGAGACCGACACGGGCTCGACGATGAACGCGCCGATCGTTGCGGAACCGGCGGCTGCGATTTCGACCTGCTTGGTGTCGTCAACCAGGCGCAGAAGGACCAGGCCTGGCTCGGGATGGCGCGCAAAGGCTACGCCTTTGCGGGTGCGGTATTCTTCTTAAGCTGCTTCTTGATGTCGATGTTGAGCCGCATGGCCGAGCAACGGGGCACGGACAACGCCCACCACAAGACGTAGCCATCCGCTTGCGGCCATCAGCGGTTGGACGCCATCCGTGAGCACGTACAGCAAGGTCACGCCTTCGCGAGCTGGATTGCCATCCGCTAGCCGACGATGGCGGTGCACCGTATGCTATCTCGTACTCAAAACGCCGATCAGTGCGTGGAAGTGTTGTGGGAGAACGGCTCATGCGTTTGGTCATCATCGCCGCGAGTGCATCGCTAGCAGCAGCAACAGGCGCCCTCGCACAAAGCGACGCTCCGCTTTTTGCGACAACAAAGGTCGAAGGAACGCAGAACGTCTACATCTTTCGCTATCAAAACCATCAGTCGATGTTCGTTGTCACGCCGGCAGGAGTGATTGCGACCGATCCGATCAGCTACGGCCGGCCGCAAGCGGCCAAAGCGTACGTCGAAGAGATCCAGAAGATCACGAAAGCGCCAATCAAGTACTTGATCTATAGTCATCACCACTACGACCACATCGCCGGTGGCAAGCCCTTCAAGGACGCGGGCGCCGTCGTGATCGCGCATAAGCGCGCCAAAGAACGGCTGGCCGTGCTGAAAGGGCTGGATGTCGTCATCCCCGATGAAACCGTGGACAACAAGCGCACGATTGCGCTTGGCGGCACCACACTCGAGCTGCACTACACCGGCCGCAACCACTCCGATTCGTCGCTGGTGATGTTTCTGCCCAAAGAGAAGATCATCTTTGCGGTGGACTTCAATGCGCTGGGTGCGGTGCCGTCGCGCCTTGCGGTGAACGATGCCTATCCCATCGAATGGGAAGCCTCGTTGAAGAAGACGCTGGCTTTGAACTGGGAGCGCCAGATTCCGGGCCATCCTGGTCCCGGCGGGCGGCTCGGGACCAAGAAGGACATGGAGCAGCAGCTTGCCTTCATGAGTGACCTCTCCAATGAGGTGAAGAAGGCTTCCGATGCCGGCAAGTGCTTCAGCCCGGCAGACACGGAAGTGAAGCTGCCGCAGCACTCCACCTTGCAGGGCTACGAGCAGAACCTGCCCTGGAACATTCATCGCTGGTGCGGCTATTGGGGTCGCGGCATCTGACGGAACCAAAAGGGCGAAGGGTCGCGGGGCGAACACCCAGCGACCCTTCTTGCGTTTACCTCATCTCACCGACCCCCGGCCTGCGGGCAAGTGGGCTTGGAGCGCGCCGAACACCGCAACTGCCAAGCCCAACAGCTCCGCTAGGACGGTGCTCTACCCCGCTCAGTTCTTGAGCGACAGCTGCATGGCGGTCCGTATCTTTTCGCCAAGTGGGGCGTCGGCCGGCGTAAGCTCCATCGCCTTCTTGAGCTGCTCGGACGCCTTGGCCACGTCTCCCAACGCAACGTAGTTCATACCTGCGTGGTAACGAACCAAGGCCACATCAGGCAGCTCGGCCAGGGCCTCGTCGAGATAGGGCTGCGCCGTCTTGTGCTCGCCGCGATGATAGTGAATCCAACCAAGCGTGTCCTTGAACTGAGGCACCTGCGATTTGCGCAAGTCCTAAAGCCAGTGTGTAGGCACGTTCGTGGCTGGCTCGATCGCTGCGGTAATCGGTCAGCAGGCTGGCCAGGTTGTTGGCCACGATCATTGAACCCGAATCCTGCTTCAGCATGATCTCGTATTCGGAGATGGCTTGCTCGTGCTCCCCTTTGGTCTCCAGCAACCCGGCCAGCACCAGCCGGAGGGCCAAGCTGTCGGGCTGTGCCTGCAGACCCGCCCGTATGACCTTCAGCGCATCGTCGAGCTGGCCCTGTCGCACATGCAGATCGGCCAGCGCCCGGTATCCAATCGTCTTCTTGGGCTGGCGTTCGATGGCGGCACTGAAGCTCTTGGACGCCTGCTCCGGAGCATTTCTGAACAGCTGCGTCGACCCCATCAGCACATGCGCCTCGGCGTTGGACGGGTCACTGCTGATCACCGTCTCCAGGAACGCTGCCGCCCGGTCGACTTTTTGCGCGCGTACCAGTGCGCTGACGAGCGCGAACATGGGCTGCACATCGCCCGGCGCGGCGGCATAGGCGCTTTGCAGTACGCCGATGCTCTCATCGTGCTTGCTTTGCCCGCTCAGGGCCGCGCCCAGCACCTGGCTGGCAATGCCGCGGGTATCGCCGGCACGGCGCATCGTATCGGCAATTTCTTGCGCCCCGACCCGCGCGCGAGGCCAGCTGGATTAGCGTGTCTTCGGCGCGCGCCAGGCTGCCTCGCCGCCGCAGGAACGCAACATAGTCGAGGCCTACTCGCGGCTCGAAATTGGCCGCGCGCGTCGCGTCAGTGAACTGCTTGTCGGCAAGTTCGATAGAGCCGCTGCGCTCGTAGGCAATTGCCAGCGCCGACATCAAGGCCACCGAGCGCGGCTGATCGGCGAGCGCCTGACGCAGGTCGGCGATGGCCTCAGTGTGCTTGCCGTTCTCCATATGCAGGCTGGCGCGCAGCTTCAACCCGGCGGTGTTGCGGCCGTCCTTGGCCAGGAACGCCAATGATCCCGCCTCCAAGCAGGAGGAGGCACGGCCCGCCTGTGTGTCAAAGCGCCGATTTCAACGCAACGCACGATGCTGCAAGCGGCGCGCCAATGCCAGCGCCACGCCCTCAAGCCGGAGGCGCAACCGTCAGCCCGCGCACGCCGTGGCGCTCGATTAGCCGCGCGACCAGGCCCGACGCCTTGGCCTGCTCGATGAACTGGCGCAGGAAGGCGGCTCCGGCCGTATTCTTGCGCGAGGTGCCAACCGCCTGCTGCACGGTCATGAAGTTGCCGTCGAGAATGCGGGCGCCCGGTAGTTTCTCGACATCGGTGATCAGGCGCGGTCGCAGGCCCGCCAGTGCATCGAGCTTGTCGCGCACGAACTGCTCGTAGGAACTGTCCAGGCTGTCGGTCCGCATCAGGTTGGCCTGCTTGATATTGCGCTCCAGCCACAGCCCATAGGCGGCGCGTCCAAACACGGAGATGCGTACCCCGGCCCGATCGACTTCGGCCAGCGACGTGAGGGGAGATCCCGCCGGCACCAGGTAGGTCGCCTCGATCTCGCAGTAGGCCGGGCTGAAGGCGATCTTCTCGGCCCGCTGTGGCTCGGCGCCGATCAGGCCGATGTCCCAGGCACCTGTCTCCGCCGCGTCGGCCAGCTCGCCCGGCGCCTTGAACGGCACCAGCTTGACCGGCACGCCCAGCAGCTTGGCAATCTCGCCCGCCAGGTCGGGCGCCACCCCGACCGGTCCGCCCCCCGCGTCCCTGCCGCTCACCAGCAGGAAGTTCGACATGTTGATGCCGGCGCGCAGGACGCCGGTTGGCGCGAGTTCGGAAATAACCACTTGAGACACGGGCAGCTTCCCCTGCTTGTCGTTTGCCGTCTGGCTGCGGCTGCACAAGGACAGCGCCCCAGTCGGATAACCGCGATGGTCAGCTTGCGTCCGCCCATCGCCACCGCCTCTGCAGCGGCGGCTTGTACGCCCAAGCCGTCTTTGCTTGCCAACCTATCGGGAACACCGCCGCGGTGGAAGCAGGGATCGCTTGGCGCGCGCCTAGCCCCGGGCGCCAAACTCCACCACGGCCGACCAGCAGCCCGTCTCGTCGATGCCGGCCGTCAGGCTCGCACCCTGCGTATCGAGCAGCAGCCGCGCCAGGATGACGCGCAGGTTGCCTGGGCCCGACGCCTCGGTCGCCGTACCGTGCCCGGCCACCCGCAGCTCGAGGCTGCGTACCGCCCCGCGGCGGCGACCCTTCACCTCGATGGTGCTGGCGGCGGGTGCATGCCCCGCCGCCTCGCGCAGCAGATGTTCCAGCGCCTGCAGCGTCGCCCGCCGCTCGCACGTGATCTCGCAGGTGTTGCAGGCGCTCGTGGTCAAACGCAGCTCGCCAGCTTCGGCGACACCGGCGGCCTTCCAGGCCTCGCGCACCAGCGGCCCCGCCATCACATGCTCGCGCGAGCCTTGCATGCGGTCGGCAATCAGGGCCGACATGGCCTCGGTGACCGCCAGCGCATCCTCGGAGGACTTCAGCAGGCGGCCGCCGCTCTCGCTGATGTGGTGTGCATACTCCTGATAGCGCGCATGTCCAAGCGGCCCATGCAGTTCGCGCAGCATCACCTCGGAGAAGCCGATCACTGCATTGAGGGGGGTGCGCAGCTCGTGGCTCATTTGTGCCATCAGGTCCCGCAGGCCGTCTGGAGAGCTTGCCGCCATCGGCAATCGGGCAGCGGACTGGACCGCGCCGCGCACATCATCGCCATCGATCAGGGTCAAGGCTGCCGCCGCAGCGCCGGTTGCCATCAGGAAGGCCAGGTGCAGGGCCGGCAACCCTGCGATGGTCGCACCCGCCGTCTCCGAGCCGCCCCACGCCGTCATCAGCAGAACGCACAGGCCACCTAGATGCAGCCCGGCGAACATGCGCGCCAGCCACGGCGTCTCGAAGCACGCCCGGTGCGCTCGGGCCGCTAGGCCACGCATCGTCCTTGCTAGTTCAATGACTGCCGTCATCGTGCCGGACAAAGTCCAGCCCGGACGGGGTGACGTGCCCAGCGCCATCCCTTGGTCCTCGACCCGAATTTTTTGCGAATGCTGCCCAGAACAGGACCCGGCGGCGCAACAAGCTCACCGAATCACCACAACAGTCTGGCGCATAAGCGAATCTCTTGTCGAGAACGAATGCCGTGCGCGGACAAAATTCGCCGGCCTGTGGCAGCCGCGACTCCTACTCCAGCATTTTCGAGACGATCTCGAACACGTCGTGCGACAGCGGCTTGACCTTGGCAACACGCTGCAACGCCTTCTTGGCCATCTTGCGCCGCTCCGGCTCCAGCGCCTTCCAGCTGCGGAACGCCGACAGCAGCCGCGCTGCGATCTGCGGATTGAAGGCATCGAGTTCCAGCACCCGATCGGCCACGAACGCGTAGCCCGCCCCGTCCGGCCGATTGAAGTTGACCAGATTGCCGTGCGCGAAGGTGCCGATCAGAGCCCGCACCTTGTTGGGGTTCTTGATCGAGAACAGCGGGTGACGCGTCAGCTGCTTGACGGCGGTCAACGCCGAGGCCAGCGGCGACACCGCCTGATAGGCAAACCAGCTGTCGACCACCAGGTGGTCGCCCTGCCAGCGCTCGTAGAAGCGCTCCAGCGCCTTGGCCCGCTCCGGCGACCGCAGCTGCGCCAGAATCGAGAGCGCGCCGACCTCGTCGGTGGCGTTGTTGGCCTCCCGGAAATGGCGCACGACGCGAGCCACGTCCTCGGCACGCCCGCGGCTTGCCAGGTAGCCCAGCGCCGTGTTGCGCAAAATGCGTCGGCCGGCCGGCTCGGAGGCCGGGGAGAACGGACCCTTCACCTCGTTCTTGCGGTAGGCGTCGATCAGCTCATCGGCCAGCATGCTGCCGATCGCCTTGCGCAGATCGTTGCGCGCCTTGTGAATAGCCAGTGGGTCGACATCGCGGGCCAGCACGCGGGCAAGGTCGCTTTCCGAGGGCAGCAGGATGAACTGCGCCCGGTAGCCTGGCTCGAGCGTCTCATCGGCGAGCGTCACACCCAGCGCCT
The DNA here is from genome assembly GCA_035762425.1 of Hyphomicrobiaceae bacterium. GTDB lineage: Bacteria > Pseudomonadota > Alphaproteobacteria > Rhizobiales > Hyphomicrobiaceae > AWTP1-13. Next base: position 8,495 of record DASTOW010000404.1, read on the forward strand.
TCACGAATTCGCGGGCCGGCTTCGGCTTGTGTCCGGCCCGCACCGTCTTCACCGCCTCCACCAGTACGCGCGTGGCGTAGTCCTGCGCGGCCTGCCAGCGGTTGTAGAGATCGCCGTCGTGCGCCATCAGGAACTGTAGATCGGCGTCGGAGAGGTCGAGCGTCAAATTGACCGGAGCCGAGAAGCCGCGCAGCAGCGACGGCACCGGGCGGGAGGCGACGTCGCGGAAGCGGAACGTCTCGGTGCGCTTTCGGATCTCGAGCATGCCGTCCTGCACGCGCTCACCCGATGCGAGCTTCAGCTCCAGCTCCTGGCCGTTGCCGCCCAGCAGTCCGAGCCGCAGGGGGATGTGCAGCGGCTTCTTCTTGGCCTGCCCCGGCGTCGGCGCCAGCACCTGCGAAACCGTCAGCTCGGCGGTCTTCGTACGCATGTCATGCTTGAGCTGGCAAACGAGTTCGGGCGTGCCGGCCTGGTTGTACCAGGTCATGAACTGGGCGAAGTCGCGTCCCGACACCTCCTCAAAGCAGGCGATGAAGTCCTCAACTGTCACCGCCTGTCCATCGTGTCGTTCGAAGTAGAGGTCGAGGCCTTTGCGGAAACCCTCTCTGCCGAGCAGGGTTTGCAGCATGCGCACCACTTCGGCGCCTTTCTCGTAGACGGTCGCCGTATAGAAGTTGTTGATCTCGATGTAGCGGTCGGGACGCACAGGATGGGCGAGCGGACCGCCGTCCTCGGGAAACTGCCGCGCCTTCAGCTGCCGCACCTCGCTGATGCGCTGCACGGCCGCCGAGTGCTCATCGGCGCCGAACTCCTGGTCGCGAAACACCGTCAAGCCTTCCTTGAGGCACAGCTGGAACCAGTCGCGACAGGTGACGCGGTTGCCGGTCCAGTTGTGGAAATACTCGTGCGCGATGACGCGCTCGATGCCCATGAAGGCGCTGTCGGTGGCGGTTTCCGGCGAGGCCAGCACCAGACCGTCATTGAAGACGTTGAGACCCTTGTTCTCCATCGCCCCCATATTGAAGTCGGACACGGCGACGATGTTGAACACGTCGAGGTCGTACTCGCGCCCGAAGCGCTCCTCGTCCCAGCGCATCGACCGCTTGAGCGAGTCCATGGCCCAGGCGCAGCGGCCCTCCTTGCCGGGCTCCACGTAGATGGTGAGGTCCACCTTGTGGCCGGACCGGGTGGTGAAGGTCGAAGCCAGAGAAGCAAGGTTGCCGCCCACCAGTGCAAACAGGTAGCAGGGCTTGGGATGCGGATCACGCCATACGGCGTAGTGCCGCTTGCCGCCGTCGAGTGTGCCCCGCTCCATCGGGTTGCCGTTGGCGAGCAGCACCGGCGTCTCAGTGCGGTCCGCCTCGATGCGCACTGTGTAGGTTGCCAGCACATCCGGGCGATCGAGGAAATACGTGATGCGGCGGAAGCCCTGCGCCTCGCATTGCGTGCAGTAGATGCCCTTCGACAGGTAGAGGCCTGTCAGCGCGGCATTGGCCTTCGGATTGCAGACGGTGACGATCTCCAGCTTGAACGGGCCGGCCGGCAGCTTGGCGATGGTAAGATTGCGGTCGCTGACGCGGTAGTCGGCAGGCGCCAGCTCGTGCCCGTCGAGCGACACCTTCTCCAGCGCCAGCAATTCTCCATCGAGCTTGAGCGGGCCGGGCTTGCCCGGGAAATCCGGATTGGCCCGCATCTGCAGGCGCGAGCGAACGCGCGTGTGCTCGGGGTCCAGGGCCACATCCAGCGATACCGTGTCGATCAGGTAGTTGGGCGGCTGGTAGTCCTCGAGAAGAATCGGGCGCGGTGTGTCTGTGTCCATCTTCTTGTCCTGGCGCGTGTCCGAATGGGGGAGCGGTGTCGCTACCGGCTCATGTCGGGCAAACCAGGGCCAAGTGCAAGCCTCGCGTGCAGCAGGCAAGGGCTGCCGCCGGCATCAACCGCCGGCAGCCAGGTCCCAAAGCAGCTTGACGTTGAGTGCGATCAGGGAGGCTGCAATCAGCACGGCGATCGCCACCAGCCAGATCGGGGTCGCCATTTGCCCCATCTTGGCCCGGCTGGCCGTGAACTGCACCAGCGGCACCACCGCGAACGGCAACTGCACGCTGAGCATCACCTGGGTCAGGATCAGCAGCTTCCCGGTCTCCTGCTCGCCATAGAAGATGGTCACGCCGGCCGCCGGAATGATGGCGATGGCCCGGGTCACCAGCCGCCGCAGCCAGGGCGGCAGGCGGATGTCCAGGAACCCTTCCATCACGGCCTGGCCGGCCAACGTCGCCGTCACCGTCGAATTCAACCCGCAGCACAGCAGCGCGATGCCAAACAGGCTCGGCGCGATGGCCGAGCCCAGCAGCGGATGCAGCAGCGCCGAGGCCTGAGCGAGTTCGACGACATCGGTGTTGCCGGCCTTATGGAAGCTCGCCGCGGCCAGGATCAAGATCGACGCATTGATCAGCAAGGCGAACATCAGCGCCGCCGTCGAGTCGATGGTGGCATACTTCAAAGCCTCGCGCTTCTCGGGCAGCGTGTTGCCGAAGGCGCGGGTCTGTACGATGGCCGAATGCAGATACAGATTGTGCGGCATGACGGTGGCGCCGAGGATACCCATGGCCAGATAGAGCATCTCCGGGTTGCGCACGATCTCGGTGGTGGGCGCAAACCCGCGGATGACCTCGCCCCACTGCGGGTCGGCCATGGCGATCTGCACGGCAAAGCAAACCGCGATCACGCCCAGCAGGGTAATGATCAGCGCCTCAAGGTAGCGGAAGCCCAGTCGCTGCAGATAGAGAATGAGAAACACGTCGAGCGCGGTCAGGACCACGCCGATCTCGAGCGGAATGCCAAACAGCAGGTTGAGGCCGATGGCCGTACCGATCACCTCGGCGATGTCGGTGGCGATGATGGCGATCTCGGCAGCCAGCCACAGGGGATAGGCGGCCCAGCGCGGATAGGCGTCGCGACAAGCCTGGGCCAAGTCACGACCGGAAGCGACCGCCAGGCGGGCGCACAGCGATTGCAGCACGATCGCCATGATGTTGGAGATCAGCGCAACAACCAGCAGCGTGTAGCCGAACTTCGAGCCGCCGGCGAGCGAGGTGGCCCAGTTGCCCGGGTCCATGTATCCGACCGCCACCAGATAGCCGGGACCAAGGAAGGCCGCCAGACGCCGGGCGCTCGTCGCACCCTTCACGCTGATGGTGCGGTAGACGTCCGACAGGGGCGCCTCGCCGCGCGAACGCCGCCAGCCGGCATCCTGGTTGATGCTCGCCGCCCCGTTCTGATCGATCTTTTTCAGCATGCCCCTGCTCCCGACCCTCGCCGACCCGTGCAACATCTATTGCAGTTGCAAATCATTTGCAAGAGAGACGTTTGACCGCACCTGGTCAGGGCGGGGGGCGCGCAATTGGCTTGTGTTGCTTTCGTGCAAAGGCCTCGGCAATTCTGCAACGATCCGTCCGTCGCTGCCTGTGCCATTAGCCCTATGGTAACCGCCTCGCCTTTAGGTTGTCGGCCATTCATTCGGGGGCCGGCCATGGGCGTGCTCAGCAAAGTATCGGTGTCGGAAATCAAAGCGCGGGGCAGCATCAAGGATGCCGACGTGCTGAAGCTGCGTCGCAGCTACTACGACGACGGCCACATCACCGCCGAGGAAGCCGACGCCCTGTTTGCTCTCAACGACGCCTGCCCGGTGCAGGACCCGGCCTGGGCCGACTGCTTCATCGAGACCATCAGCGACTACATTGTCGACCAGGCTCAGCCCGAAGGTTACCTGACCGCGGCCAATGGCGCCTGGCTGATGCAGCGCGTCGCCACCGACGGCCGGGTCGAGAGCAAGACCGAACTGGAACTGCTGGTCAACGTGCTCGACAAGGCGCGCTGGGCGCCACAGAGCCTCGTCACCTTTGCCCTGCAGCAGGTAAAGTATGCCGTCATCACCGGCAGCGGCATCCTGCGCAACGGCAAGCAGCTCGGGCCCGGCGTGGTCACCGAGGGCGACGTCGATATGCTGCGCCGCATCCTTTATGCGTACGGTGGGGACGGCAGCATCGGCGTGACGCAGCCGGAAGCCGAGGTGCTGTTCGACATTGATGCTGCCACGGCCGATGCCGACAATCATCCCACTTGGCGCGACCTGTACGTGAAGGCCATCGCCAACTGCGTGATGTCGGCCTCGGGCTATGCTGCTCCGGCCCGCGAGATAGCGCTGGCGCGCGACGCCTGGCTGGACCGGCGCGGCGAGCTCGCGCTGGAATCCATCGTCAGCGGCATGGGCACCGGCCTGAAGAACTTCCTCACCGGCTACCGCAAACAGACCGAAGAGGAACGCGCGATTGCCCGTCTGACCCAGCAGAAAGTGGAAATTGTCACCAACGAGGGTCTGTGCGTTGCCGAGGCGACCCGGCTCGCCGAGCGCATCGGCCGCGACGGCCGGGTGACCCCGAACGAGCAAGCCTTGCTAGTGTTCCTCAAGAAGGACGCCGGCTCGCTCCATCCTCTCCTGCGCGACCTCGTGCAAGGCAGTTCTGCTGCCGCCTGACGGCGCAGGCTGCGCCGTTGCCCTGCGGCAAGCCCATTGGCGCCAGCTTACTGTCATTTAATGTCGGCGTTGGCTGACATCGGCGCGCCATCACACGCACATGCTCGCTGCGCGAAAATCCCCAGCCGCATCCGCAAGATAACAGCATCTGTGCGCTGCCCGAGCGTGGCGCCGCAACGGGAGTTGCGACCGGCCGCCGTTATGCTCCAACATGAGATTGCCGCAAAAGCGCCAGCTTGCACTGTGATCGTCGTGCCCCTCGGGGAAGAGTTTAGTCACGGCGCGGCGCGGGCAGCGCAACGGCGCAGGTGCGTCTGGCCCCACCTAGCCGAAATTTTGTGGGTTGAGGCTTGCAAGCGGGCACGCGTGTGCGGGAGTGGCATGGCATGGCGGGGTTTGACGTCAAGGCATTCCTGGATGGCATCATCACGTTCGCCAGCCAGAACTACATCCTGGTGCTGGCCGGCTTCACGCTCCTTATTCTCTTCAGCAACCGAGGCGTGTTCGCCCGCATCCGTTACGGCATAGAACGCGCCCTCACCGACAACTGGCAACTGACCCTGCTCGCGTCTACCGGCATCGCCCTGTCGCTGGCGTCCGGCTACACCACCTTCGACGGCTTGCGCAACTTCACCAATGCCCCGCTGCTGTCGGTGGCCATCTCGTTTGGCATCCAGGGCGTGATGCTGATCGTGGCTTGGCTGATCGGCGAGAGCTTCGCCACGGGCATGAACCAGCGCACCGCGGAAGGCAAGCGCGTGCGCCTCATCGATGCCACCGTCGGCATGCTGCTGGGCGTCGCCTTCGTCGGCGTCGCCTTCTACTGGGTGCTGAACCAGTCGAGCGCCGTCAGCATGACCAAGCAGGCCGGCCTGCAGGCCGACTGGGTCAAGGTGATCGACGTGTCGGTCTACTTCCTGCTGGTGATGGTGCTGGTCGGCATGATCGCCTTCGGCTTCCGCCGCGGCGGCGATATCTCCACGCCCTACGTGCAGAGCATGCGCCTGATTGTGAAGAACTCGGTGCTGTGGGTGATGTTTCTCGCCTCCATGGCGTCGTCGGTGTTCTTCTCTTTCGACTCCCACTTCAACGCCATCTTCCCGGCCGAGCAGCGCAAGCGCGCCGCTGAGATCCGCACCACCAGCCAGATCGGCAACGTTGTCTCCGACGTCGGCGCCGTC
>DASTOW010000405.1:0-2145 GCA_035762425.1 Hyphomicrobiaceae bacterium
CGGCGAGACGCCGGAGTGGGACGAATTCTGATTTTCGCTCGCCCGGGGGGCGCTTTGCTGCGCGCGGCAAGCACAACGGGCCTGCGCACGCGGCGCTGGCGGCCCTGCAGGGCGTGGCGTAGTCTGCCGCCGAATTTCAGCAATCACCTCGTGTGATGATCGAGAAGTTCGCCGGACACTAGGGAGAAACGGTCCATGGCAGGTCAAGGCAAGGTTGCGGTCGTTACGGGCGGCGGCTCAGGGATCGGTCGCGCGGCGGCGCTGGCGCTGCAGGGCGATGGCTGGAACGTGGTCGTCGCTGGACGCCGCAAGGAGGAGCTCGACAAGACGGTGGCGATGGGCAAGTCCGGCGGCGGCAAGATGCTGGCCGTGCGCACCGACGTCACCAAGCCGGAGGACGTGAAGGCCCTGTTCGCCGAGACCCAAAAGGCGTTCGGAGGCCGCGTCGATTTCCTGTTCAACAATGCGGGCTTCGGTGCGCCGGCCGTGCCCATGGACGAACTGCCCTTTGATAAGTGGAAATCCGTGGTTGACGTGATCCTGCACGGCTCGTTCCTGTGCGCGCAGGAAGCCATCAGGATCATGAAATCGCAGAACCCGAAGGGAGGCCGCATCGTCAACAACGGCTCGATCTCGGCCTACACGCCGCGGCCGAACTCGGTCGCCTATACGTCCTCCAAGCACGCCATCACCGGCTTGACCAAGTGCATTGCGCTCGACGGGCGCCAGCACGACATCGCCTGCGGCCAGCTTGACGTCGGCAACGCCGACACGGCCATGGGCGGGCGCATGAAGGCTGGCGTGCCACAGGCCAACGGCACGATTGCGCCGGAGCCGGTGTTCGATCCCGAGCACACCGGATCGGCGATCCGCTACATGGCGAGCCTGCCGCTCGACACCAACGTGCTGTTCATGAACATCAAGGCAACCAAGATGCCCTTCGAGGGCCGCGGTTGAGGTCCAAGCTCCTCGCTCCGGATTGCTGGGAGGAAGGAGCATGAGTTCCCTGGCAAGCCATGCCTGGCTCAGATCCCGGGCAGCGCGAGCGGCTGCGGACGTCCTTCTTGGATGCGTGTTGGCGATTGCCGGATCGTTGGCGATCGTCAACGCGCAAGTCGAACCGGCCGCGCCGCTTGGCCGGATGGGAGCCTGGGTATTTCCGACTTACGTCGGCTACGCGCTCGCCGCGATCGGGGTCGCTCTGTTCTGCCGCGGCGGCTTGGTTCGATCGGGCGAGCCGGGGCGATGGAGCGGCGGTGCGTTGCTGGCGATCGTGCCCGGCATCCCAGTCGTGGTGGTTGCAACAAGGGAAGCGGCTGGTCAGCTCCTGCTGCTGTTTGGGCCGGCAGAGTTTACCGCGTTGTTTGTTCTGATGCTGGCGATCGGCATTGCCGTCGTTCGCGGCTCCTTGCTGCGCAGCATCGGCGCCGCCTTGCTCGGCGTGTTGCTCGGTACGGTCGGCACCGACATTGCGTCGGGTAGTACGCGCTTCACGTTCGGTATCGACCTGCTTGCAGACGGCATCTCTCTGCCGGTTGTTGCGTTGGGGTTGATGGTCGCGGCCGACGGTCTGATGGGATTCTTTTCGCCATCGCTGCTGATTGCCACCTACATGCGGCAGATCGCCGGCAGGGCCAGTCCAACCATTCCAATGTCTGCCGAGGTGGGTTTGCGTCTGCTGGCGATGCTTGCCGTTGCTGTCTCCGTCTACGGCGCCTTCGCGCTCAACAATTCGCCGTTCGATGTCTATCTGCTGCTCGTGTTCACCGTGTTCGGCGTTGCCTGCAAGATTTTCGACTGGAGCCGGTTGGTGCTGCTGCTGGCTTTCGCCTTGGGCCCGCAGCTGGAAGAGCATATCCGGCGCGCCTTGCTGATCTCGCGCGACAGCATCGACATCTTCGTGCGCTCGCCGCTCAGTGCGACCATGCTGGCGCTGGCCGGGCTCACCTTGGCGGCAGCTGCGCTGCTGGCAACGTCCCACGCCTGGCGGCAGAGGCGGCGCGGCTAGACCGTATGTCCTTCCTTGAAGAGGCGACTCACCCCCGATGTGCATTCGAGGGTTGCCCGGAGTGGCCGGGTAGAGCCTCACACAAGGAGGGCGAGTCGTGGGGCATCATAGCGAAGCTTTCATCGGCATCGATACAG
>DASTOW010000406.1:0-12264 GCA_035762425.1 Hyphomicrobiaceae bacterium
AGAGCGCCACGAACTTCTTGGCGATGTCCGGGTTCTTCACGGCCTCGGGGAACCAGGGCGTGAAGAACACCAGGTGGTAGGAGCCGTTCGCCGCCTCGCCGGCCTGTGCGATCAGCTGGTCGGGCGAGTTGGAGCCGCCCGTGGTGATGATGCGCGCGGTGAGCTGCTGGTCCTTGGCCTGCTTCAGGATGAGCGTGATCTGCTCGACGGCCGTGGTGACGAACAGCGTGTCAGAACCGGACGCCTTGATCTTGGCGAGCTGCGCGGAGAAGTCGGTGGCCTTCGGGTCCATCGTCTCCATGACGCCGACCGTGACGCCTTCCTTCTTGGCCATCTCGGAGAACTCCTTGGAGGCGCCGAGGCCGAAGTCGTTGTTGGTGGCGAGGAAGTCCGCCTTCTTGATGCCGAGCGTCTTGACCAGCGGCGTGAAGGCCTTGGCCTCCATCTCCGAGGTCGGGCTGATGCGGAAGATGTAGGGATTGCCGGACGTGGTGATCTTGCCGGACGAAGACGTCTCGACCAGCATCGGCACCTTGTATTCCTCGAGCTTCGGCATCACGGCCAGCGTCAGCGTCGAGCTCCAGGCGCCCAGCATGACCGGCACCTTGTCCTTGACGATCAGCTTCTCGGCGGTGGCCACCGCTTCGGTGGGGTTGGACTTGTTGTCCTCGAGGATCACCTCGATCTTCTTACCGAGCACGCCGCCGGCTTTGTTGATCTCCTCCTCGGCGATCTTGACGCCCTGCGCCACGTAGTTGCCGGAAGCGGCGAACGCGCCGGTCAGCGGCTGCGTCACTCCGATTTTGATGGTGTCCTGCGCTGCGGCGCCTGCGGCCAGCAGCGTTGTCCCGAGCGCGACGGCGAGCACGGTGCTGAGAACGCGAGATGACATGCGAAACTCCCTTCAGTGAGACGTGCGAGTAGTCGGAATTTCCTTCCCCAAGCCCGATCTGGTGGCCCCCATGTGGTGGTGCCCATGCGGTGGCCCCCACATGGTGGCCTGTTGTGATGGCCCGTTGTGGTGGCCTGTTGTGGTGGCCTGTTGCGGTGGCCCGATGTGTGGACGGTGATCTTGTCCCAAGGTTAGTAACACCATCAAAGTTGAGGATAGGCGACGCGCCGCCCGCTGACAAGTTGACGTGCAGCAGAACTGCCGGCCTGCTCCGTTGTCTGCATTTTAGGCGCTATGCCATTTTGCTTTGCAGTTTTGGGATGATGTCCTTGGCGATGGCTTCGACCTGCTCGGGCTCGTATTTGTACGGCACGAAGATGATGCGATCGATGCCGGTGGCGATGTGCTTCTCGAGCTGCTCGACGCACTCCTCGGCAGTCCCCATGATGGCGCTGTCCATGGTCGACTCCGACCAGGAGGCGTAGTCCCATTCGGTCTGCAGCCAGTGCTTCATCGGCGCCTCGACCTTGGCGCGCGGGCCGACGCAGATCGGCAGCTGGTTGGTGGAGATCAGCTCGTCGGGGTTGCGGCCGGCCGCCTCGGCAAAGCCGCGCACCTTGGCCCATACGCGGGCGAAGCTGTCAGCCGTGTAGTAATAGGTCAGCCAGCCGTCGCCCTTGGTGGCGGCGCGCTTGAGGACGGCATCGACATAGCCGCCGATCAGCAGCGGCGGACGCGGCTTCTGCACGGGCTTGGGAAACAGCACGGCGCCGCGCAGCTTGTAGGGCGGGTAGTCGCCGTCGACTTTGTCCTCGGTCCAGAGCCGGTTGATGATCTCCAGGCTCTGCTCCATGATCTTGCCGCGCTGCGTGAACTCCACGCCCATCGAGTCGAACTCGCGCTTGTACCAGCCGACCGCGGCACCGACCAGCAGGCGGCCGTTGGAGATGTGGTCGAGGGTGGCGAGTTCCTTGGCCAGGATCACGGGATTGCGCATCGGCATGACCAGGATGCCGGTGCCGACCTTGATTTTGGTGGTGCGCGCGGCGATGGCGGTCAGGATGGTCAATGCTTCGTGGATCGGGAAGTTGGGATCGACGCCCAGCAGGATATGATCCCACGCCCACACCGACTCGTAGCCGAGCTCCTCCATGCGAACGCCGTACTCGATCAGCCCCTGCGCGGAGGGCATCTCGGGATACTTGGTGAAGTTGCGCATGGCGATGCCAAACACCGTCTGCTTCTTCTTGGCGGGCATGTGCAGGTCCTTTCGGTCTTCTTCCTCTCGCCAGCAAGACGTGCGCAGAGGGGGACTTTTTCTAAGCCGTGAAGCGGCGGTCGGGGTCGAGGCGGCGCAGGGTGGCCAGTTCGTCCTTGCGGGGCGGCTCGATGGCCTCGAGGTTGTCGGCAAACAGCAGCTTGAAGCCGGTGTTGTCTTGCACCTGCTCGCGCGTGACGCCGGCCTGCAGGGCCAGCACCTGCATCTCGCGGGTCGCCTCGTCGAAGCCCAGCAGGGCAAGGTCGGTCACCACGCGCCACAGGCCGCCCTGCGGCAGGCCGGCTTGCGCGCGCGACTTGCCGCCCCTGATCCAGCCCGGCGAGGTAATAAAGTCGACATCGGCCACGAAGCGGCGCTTCTCGTGCTTCATGGCCACGATCATGTTGGTGAGCGAGGAGATGTCGTTGCCGCCGCCGGTACCGGGCAGGCGCGTCTTGGGATTGTTCGGGTCGCCGATGAAGGATGAATTGAGGTTGCCGAAGCGGTCGATCTGCGCGCCGCCCATGAAGCCGATGTCGACGTAGCCGCGCTGCAAAAGCAGCAGCACGTCGGTGATCGGCAGCACCATGTTGGCGTAGCGGGTGCAGCGCTGCTCGTTGGTGGATGGAGGCAGCTCGCCCGGCACGATGCGTGGGCCGATCGTGCCGCCTTCGAACAGGATGGTCAGGTGCGGCGCGAACTGTTGTTGCGCGAGCGTGGCCGCCAGCAGCGGCACACCGATGCCGGCGAATACGATCTGCCCGTCCTTGAGCAGGCGCGCGGCCATCACGCACAGCAGCTCGGAGGCCGTGTAGGTGGCGTCGTTGGCTTGATGCTTAGTCATTGTGAACACTCCTGCCGCGGCGGCACGCGTCGAGCACGGCATCCATGCCGAGCTCGGACAGATAGTCCGGCCAGGATTTGGGGCCGTAGAAGTAGCGGTCGAGATACTTCTTGGAGCCCTCGATGGGATCCTTGGTGGTGACGTGCGCGTAGTCGTCGAGGTGCGAGAAGAACGGCTCGTAGACGCCGTAGCATTCGTGGGGCGCGCAGCCCATCGGCGCCTCGACCACGGCTTCCACCGTGAAGAACGGGATGCGCGTCTGATCGGGCGTGCGGCGGATCTGCTCGTTGGAGACGATGCGCTCGGTGGTCATGATGACCCGCTTGGCCGCCATGGCAAGGTCGAGGTCCATGAACTGCAGGCCATCGAGCTGGGCGTTGCCGAAGGCATCGCAGCGCTGCACGTGGATCAGCGCCCAGTCCGGGTTGAGGGCCGGCAGCAACGCCAGCTCCTCGCCCGTGAACGGGCAGGTCATGGTCTTGAGTTTCTCGCCCAGCTGCTCGCCGACGCCCGAGCCCAGCATGGTGCGTGACGGCATGAAGGGAATGCCCATGGCGCCGGCGCGATAGCGCAGACCCATCGACATGTGGCTCCACTCCTCGAATACGGCCAGCTTCTTCTCGGTGTAGTGGCGCATCACCTTGGACACGCCCCAGATCAGGCCCTGGCTGAACCAGCTGGTGACGACATGGTTGGCAGCGCCGCTGGCGAGCAGCAGGTCCGTCTCCGAAGAGGCGATGGAACGGGAGACGGTGAGCTTTTGTTTGCGCGCGCGGATCAGCGCCCAGATCATGGCGGTCGGCGTGCGTGACAGGTGGCAGCCGCCGAGCGCCACGTGATCGCCGTCGCTGATGAGCTTGGCCGCTTGCTCGAGCGACATTACCTTCTCGCGCAGGCCGCGGTCGCGGGCCAGCGTCTCCTGGCGCAGTTGCGGATAGGGGGTGACAAGATCGTTGTCGCTCATTCGTCTCTCACGTTTGCCATCGCGCCTGCTTCAAGGCGAAGAAGGAAGGGCGCAGCCGGGGGTTGCCCATTCTCGCATCAAGCTGCCGCCTCCATGCCGCTGTCGCGGTTGAAGGCGCTGATCATCTCGTCCCATTGCGGCACCAGGGCATGCAGGCCCTGCCAGAAGTCCTGCGACTTGCGGCGCTGGAAATCTTGGAGCGCAATGCCCTGCTGCTCGACCCAGGTGAAGTAGCCGAGATTGAAAATGCGCTCGCGTTCGCGCTGCGTGGCTTCCAGCACATGCTCGGTGTCGGCGCCGCACAGGTGGCGCCCCACCAGCTCGGCCGCCAGCTCGCCCGTCATGTCGCCCAGGTTGTGGCGGCGCTGCAGATAGTGGGCGAGCTCGCTGCGGTACATCTCGTGGCCGTCGGTGGCCACGGTGATGATGACGTCGTCGGCGCCGAGCCCCCCATGCTTGGCCATCTTGATGGCGCCCAGGATGTTGGCGATCGACGACAGGCCGAAGTGCGCAAAGGCGTTGGCAACCGCGTCGGGTAGGCCAAGGCGACGCGCCAGGTAGGCGCGCCCGACCTCGGTATTGAACACGGCGTTGAGGCCATCGGTCGCCTGGTCCGATATGCCGATCACGAGGTCGGTGTTCATGACGTTGTGGATCAGCGGCACGTGCTTGTCGCCGATGCCCTGGATGTTGTGCTCGCCGTAGCCGTTGTTGAGCAGGGTCGGGCACTCGACGGCTTCCACGACGGCGATCTTGGCGCCGTGCTGGGCCTTCAGGTAGTCGCCGGCGGCCAGCGTGCCGGCCGAGCCGCTGGCCGAGACGAAGCCGGCGAGCCGTGCGCCCTTCGCCGTCTTCTGCAGGGCGAGGAAGATCGCCTCGAGCGCCGGGCCGGTGCAGCGCCAGTGTCCCAGGTAGTTGCCGAACTCGCTGAACTGGTTGACGATCTCGTTGGCGGGATCGCGCGCCAGCTCGGCGCAGGTGTCGTAGATCTCCTTGACGTTGGATTCGGTGCCGGGCGTGCGCACGATGTCCTCCGGCGCCGTCACCCATTGGCCGAGCCAGTCGAAGCGCTCGCGGCTCATGCCCTCGGGCAGCACGGCAACGCCGCGACACCCGAGAATGCGCGAGATGGCAACGCCGCCGCGGCAGTAGTTGCCGGTCGAGGGCCACACGGCGCGCTGTCGCTTGGGATCGAAGCGGCCGGCGGCGAGGCGCGGCGCCAGGCAGGCGTAGGCGGCCAGCACCTTGTGCGCGCGGATCATGGGAAACAGGGCGCCGATCGCCACCACGATGCGCGCCTGCACGCCGGTCAGCGCCTCCGGCAGCTCGACATGCACGGGCACGGCTGCCATGCCGGTGCGGGCGTGATCGTTGAACCAGTGGACGCGATACAGATTGTGTGGCTGAGGATCGTCGGGGCCGACCGTGCCCAGCTTGGCGCGGATATCGGCTGGCAGGCGATGCGGCTCGGCCAGCTCCGCGAAGGTGGGCAGGCGCACGCCCATGTCGCGCAACAGCGCCATCGCCCGCTTGCGGACCGCTGTGTCCTCGACCTTGGCCGGAAAGGCGAAGGGGCCCATGCCTACGAACGTCCTCGAAAGTTTGGTTGCCGTGTCGCGGCCCCGGGGGTGCAGCTTTTTCTATTGTTCTATTGTTAGTACCAGTATCGCAGGTCTTTGCCGGCCGGCAACCGGGATTTGGGCGTCATCGGTCGCGGTCCGGGGAATGCCCCGTATTTTCTGCGGTATTAGGCCCGGTATCGGTCGCCGCAAGGCTCGTACCTGCCGTCGCACTCAGGTCCGTCTTGGCCGTCGCATTCGGGCTCGTCTTTGCTGTCGCATTAGGGCCTGCCTTTGTAAGAAATGCGTAGCCGTCGCAGGCTGCAAGGCGCGCCAGGTCCGGCGGCTGATCGATGTCGGCGGCCAGGCCGGGCAGGCGCAGCACACAAAAATCCAGGCCCAGCGCAACGGCCTGCGCCACGTGCCGCACGAAGCTGCCCTCGCCGAATTCGGGCCGCATGGCTTCGGGCGGCGCCAGCAGCAGGGCGTTGGTGCCTTCGCCGTCCTCCGACGGCACGATCACCACCTGCGGCTTGGCGCCGGCAGGCGCGCAGGCCAGGATGGACGCGATTTCGGCGTGCGTTGCCAGCGGCACGTCGGCGGGGATCACCAGCGCACGCGCCGCTCCCGTATGGCCGGCATGGGCGAGGCCACGGCGGACGGCGGCGTTGAGGTCGCCATGGCCGTCCTCGGCAACAACGTCGGCGCCATGGCTGGTTGCGAGCGAAGCGACCTCGGGATCAGGCGTGACCACCAGGACGCGAGCGATGCTCGGCACGTCACGCAACAGCGCCAGCACGTCGTTGAGCATGGCCAGAACCAGCCGGCGCCGCTCGCATGGAGCGAGTGCAGGGGCGAGGCGGCGCTTGGCGCCGTCGAGTGCCTTGACGGGTACGATCGCCAATGTCTTGGCGTCTGTCACAAGCGCCCTCCTGCCGACTGCGCGGGGCATTTTGCTTTAGCCTGCAGCGCAGCGCAAAAGTCGATGCACTCGCGCGCGAGGCCGATTTTGTCGTCGAGCGACCGCATCAAGGTACGGGCCGAGCGCACCGGGATCGGGATGGCGTCGGCGAGCGCGCCATCCTCGGCGTCGATCAGGAGGCCGTCGATGCGACCCGCGTAGTGGCCTGCGATCCTGGCGGCGCTGGGTTCGAGGTCCAGCTCTCGCATGATCTTTGCCGTCGGCCCCTTGACGGCCCGGCCGGCGATGATCGGCGAGACGGCGATGACCGGAGCGCCGCTGGCGCGCAGCGCTGCAGGCAGGCCGGGTACGGCCAGGATCGGGTCGACGCTCAGCCACGGATTGGACGGGCAGATGACGATGCCGGCCAGCGCCGGATCCGCCAGCGCGGCGCAAACTTGCGGTGATGGCTTGGCGGCCTGGGCGCCATCGAAGCGGATGGCGCGCACGCTGGGCCGGCACTGCTGGCGCACGAAGTAGTCCTGGAAGGCCAACGCACCCGCATCCGTCTCGATTACGGTTCGAAGGCGCTCGTTGCACATCGGCAGGATGCGGGCTGCCACGCCGAAACGCTCGGCGAGATGGGTTGTAATGCCGGTGAGCGTCTCGCCGGCGCCCAGGCGCCGCGTGCGCTCGACATGGGTGGCGAGGTCGGCGTCGCCGAGCTTGAACCAGCTTGGCCCCCCGAGACCCTGCAGCGCCGCCATGAAGGTCCAGGTCTCATCGCGCCGACCCCAGCCGGTGTCGGGGTTGACCACCCCGGCCAGGGTATAGATGGCAGTGTCGACGTCCGGGGATATGTGCAGGCCGAGGTGCTCGAAGTCATCGCCGGTGTTGACGATGATGGTCAGGCGATCGCCGAGCAGGTGCGCCAAGCCGAGCGCCAGTTTGGCGCCGCCGACGCCACCCGACAGGGCAACGTAGCGCTCACCGTCCGGTCGCTGCGTGCTCATGGCATCGTTCCGTGTGGCAAGGCGATGCTCGGCATTGCGTTGCGTGGGCCACTCCCGCCGCTACGACGCGCTGATCCCGGTGATGCGCAGGCCCGCGCCGTCCACCTTGTAGGCACGGTTGATGCCGATCAGCACGCTGGTCAGCGCCTCGGCCGCCACGGCGTTGACGAGGGGGCCTGCATGTACGCCGCGCAGCCCGATGGCGCGGGCCAGCCCGACCACGATCTCGCGGTCCTGGGCGTCGTCGCCGAACACCAATACGTCGGCCTCGATCGGCTCATCGCGCTGCAGCTTGTGCGCGGCGACGGTATGAAAGGCGGCAGCGACGCGTACGCCGGGCCCAAGTCGCTGTTGCGCAGCCAGCGCCGCTGACTGCTCCGCCGGCAGCTGCACGCGCGCCACCTTGGGCGGAACCAGCGGCACGGTGGTGTCGATCACCAGCTTGCCGGCGACGTGCGGGCGGATCTCCTCCAGGATGGCGGCCTGACTTGGCCACGGCACCGTGACGATCACCACCTCGCCATTTTTGGCGGCCTCGGCGTTGCTGGCGCCGCGCGCGGTTCCGGCCGCTGCCACCAGCTGTGCGGCAGCCGCTCGCGCCTTGTCGGCGGTGCGCGAGCCGATCAGCAGCGCGTAGCCGGCGGCCGACAGTCGGCGCGCCAATCCGGACCCCAGCAGCCCGGTGCCGCCGACGATGGCAATGCTCGGCTTGTGCGTGGCGGTCACAGGTTCATCTCGGTCAGCGGCACGACAGCGATGTCGGCGGCCTCAAGCGCCTTGCGGATGCCGGCGCCGACCGCTACGCCGGTTGCTTCATCGCCATGCACGCACAGCGTCTCGACCTGCACCTTGACGCGCTTGCCGCTCATGGCGATGACCTCGCCCTCCTGCACCATGCGCAGCGCGCTTTCGGCTGCCACCTTCGGGTCCTTGATCACGGTGCCGGGAATGCTGCGCGGCGCCAAGTTGCCGGCGTCGTCGTACTTGCGGTCGGGGAAGCCTTCGCGGGCCATGGCCAGCTCCAGCTTGTGCGCCGCCTTCTCCATCTGCGACCCCGACAGCACCACATATATAATGTCGCGATCGACGGCTTTGATGGCCTTGCCGATCGCCAGCGCATAGCCTTCGTCCTCGGCCGCCATGTTGTTCAGCGCCCCGTGCGCCTTAAGGTGAGTGACCTGCAGCCCGGCATAGGCTGCCATCGCCTGCAAGGCGCCGATCTGGTAGGCCACCATATACTCCAGTTCGACCGGCTTCATCTGGATGCGCCGACGGCCGAAACCCCACAGATCGTTGAAGCCTGGATGCGCGCCGACGCTGACGCCCTGCGCCTTGGCCAGCATGCACAGTCGATGCATAGTGTTGGCATCACCGGCATG
The DNA here is from genome assembly GCA_035762425.1 of Hyphomicrobiaceae bacterium. Classification (GTDB taxonomy): domain Bacteria; phylum Pseudomonadota; class Alphaproteobacteria; order Rhizobiales; family Hyphomicrobiaceae; genus AWTP1-13. Next base: position 8,811 of record DASTOW010000406.1, read on the forward strand.
CAAGCCGCAGGCGACGCTGGCCGATTTGATAATCTTCATCAGCTCGACATCGTTGCCGATGTCATAGGCGCCCCAGCCCTCTGCGATGTCGGCGTTGAGATTGACCATTCTGCCCATGTCAAGCATCCCACTCTCGTTCAACCTGCCACCGATTGGCGACCTGTCACCGATCGGCCCACCGATCGGGCAGCTGACGCCATGGTACTATCTATAGTAACACCATACAATGTTGGCGTAGGCTGTTGCGGCCGCATGGCGCGCTCGACGGTCGGGCCGGCAAGACGCCGCACAAAACCAAGGCAGCCGCGAAGTAGGGAAAACGGAAGGCAAGCATACGATGGACATTCGCGCCAAGAAGCAGACGTCGCGTCAGACCGCGGACAGCCGCGTGCCGCGCTACCTCCAGGTCGCTTCCGTCCTGCGCCGCCGCATCCGTGATGGTCATTGGGCGGTGGGCGCCAAGATCGCCACGCTGGAGGAACTGGAGCGTGAGTTCGGTGTGGCTCGCGTCACGGTACGGCAAGCCATCGACTTGCTGCAGGGCGAGGGGCTGGTCAAATCCTTCCAGGGTCGCGGCACGTTCGTAACGGGCACCGTCGACAACGACCGCTGGATCCAGCTCGCCACCGATTGGGACAGCCTGATCGCTCCGATCCGCGAGAATATTCCCCATCTGCTGCCGTCGGCTACGCAGCCGGGCCCGCGTATTGAGGACGACGACGGCACCCCGGCACCGGAGTACGTGTTCATCCGCAGCATCCAAAAGCGTGGCAGCAAGCCCTTCGCTTTTGCGCGCGTGCACGTGGCCAAGCACATCTACGCCCGTGACCCGCAGCTGTTCACGACGCGGGCAGCGCTCGCCATCATCGCGCAGATGCAAGACCTGGAAATTTCGCGTGCGCACCAGACGCTGCTGATCGGTGCCGCCGATATGGAGACGGCGCGCCATCTTGGTATCACCATCAACGCACCGACCGCGGAAGCGCGCTGCGTCGTTGCGGATGCCGCCGGCGTCGTCATCTACGTCGGCCAGATCACCTATCCCGGCGACTGTGTGCGCCTCAACATCGAGCTGATCGGCAGCGAGCGCCGATGACGGACGCGGGTATCGGCGCGCGGCTGATCCGCAAGGAGGACGACCGCTACATGCGCGGTCGCGGCCAGTTTGTCGGCGACATCAAGCTCGCCGGCATGCAGGAGGTGGCATTCCTGCGCAGCCCGCTCGCCCATGCGCGCATCCGCCAGATCAGGATTGCGCCGGCGCTGCGCGAGAGCGTGTTCATCGCCGAGGATCTTGCCGGCGTGGCTGCCATCCGCGCCGACACCTCGCTGCCCGGGTTCAAGTCGTCCGTGCAGCCGGTCCTGGCTACGGGCAAGGTGCGCTATGTCGGTGAGCTGGTGGCGATGTGCGTGGCGCCGACCCGCGCCGAGGCCGAGGACCTGGCGTCCGAGATCGAAGTCGACTTCGAGCCGCTGCCGGCGGTCACCGACATGCTGGCCGGGCGGCAGCCCGGCGCGGCGCTGGTGCACGAGCACTGGGGCGACAACCTCTATCTCACCAGCTCGACGGATGTGAATTTCGAGGCCGTGAAGGCCAAGGCCGCCGTGTCCGTCACGCGCGAGCTGCGCACCTCGCGGCAGGTGATGAGCCCCATCGAGGGCCGTGGCGTCGTGGCCGCCTGGAACTCGCGCCTCGGCCAGCTCACCGTCACTACGTCCACCCAACAACCGCACATCGTGCGCTCGGGCCTGGCCGAATGCCTGGGCATCGACGAGGGGCAGATCCGTGTGGTGGCGCCCGATGTCGGCGGCGGCTTCGGCTACAAGGGCATCCTGCTGCCCGAGGAGGTGGCGCTGGCCTGGGCGACGCGCAAGCTCGGCTTTCCTCTGCGCTGGCTGGAGGATCGGCGCGAGAACCTGACCGCCAACGCCGACTGCCGCGAGCACCACTACATCCTCACCGCCTATGCCGACAGCGACGGCCGGCTGCTGGCACTCGACTGCGAGGCGACCGTCGATTCCGGGGCCTACTCCGCCTACCCCTTCTCGGCCTGTCTTGAAGGTGGCCAGATCGGCTCAATCCTGCCGGGCCTGTACGACTTTGCGCACTACCGCTGCCGCGTCTATTCGGTGGCCACCAACAAGCCGCCGATCCTGCCCTACCGCGGCGTCGCCCGCACCGGGGTGTGCTTCGCGCTGGAAGTGACGCTCGATGCCCTGGCGCGCAAGCTCGGCATCGAGGCCAATGACCTGCGCATGCAAAGCCTGGTGCGGCCCGAGCAGATGCCGTTCGACAACATCGCCAAGCGGCACTTCGACTCCGGCGACTATCCGCAGGCACTGCGCCGGGCCATCGACGCCATCGGCTTTGAGCGCGTGCGTGCGCGCCAAGCTCGCGGCGAGCCCGACGGCCGGCGGATCGGCATCGGCTTTGGCATGTACGCCGAGCAGGCGGGCCACGGTACCAGCGTCTATGCCGCCTGGGGCATTCCGTTCGTGCCGGGTTTCGAGCAGGCGCAGGCACGTTTCACGCCCGACGGCGGCTTGGAATTGAGGATCGGTGCGCACAGCCACGGCCAGGGGCTGGAGACAACGCTGTCCCAGGTCGCCCATTCCATCCTCGGCGTCCCCCATGCGGGCATCCGCCTGGTGCACGGCGACACGGCCCAGACGCCTTATTCCACCGGCACCTGGGGGTCGCGCTGCATGATCATGTCAGGCGGCGCTGTTGCCGCCGCCTGTGACGAGCTGGCCGAGCGTGTGCTCAAGATCGGTGCTGGTCTGCTGCAGGCTCGCCGCCAGGACGTGCGTATCGAGAACGGCTACGTGGTTGGGCCGTCGGGCCGTATCGGCGTGCCGGACATCGCGCGCATCTGGTATCGCCGTCCGCAGGATCTGCCGGCGGACGTCGATCCGCGCGGGCTGGAGCTGACTGCCGGCTACAAGGCTAAGCGCGACACCGGCACGTTCAGCTACGCAGCGCACGCCGCCGTCGTGGCCGTGACGCCGGACACCGGCGAGGTGCAAATCCTCGACTACGTGGTGGTCGAGGACGGCGGTGTGCTGGTCAATCCAATGATCGTCGATGGCCAGATTTGGGGTGGCGTCGCGCAGGGCATCGGCACTGCGCTCTACGAAGAAATGCCCTTCGACGCGCAGGGCCAGCCGCTCGCCTCGACCTTGTCCGACTATCTCCTGCCCGGCCCCGGCGAGGTTCCGGATGTCCGCATCCTGCACATGGAGACCCCTTCGCCCTACACGCGCTTTGGCCAGAAGGGCGTCGGCGAGGGTGGCGCCATCGCCCCGCCGGCCGCCATCACCAATGCCATCAACGATGCGCTCAAGGACGTCGGCGTGGAGTTGCTGGTTTCGCCGGTCACGCCACGCCGCATCGTCGAGGCAATCGAGCGGGCGACGCCGAAGGCGGCCGTGGCATGAAACCGGTTGCTTTCGA
>DASTOW010000407.1:0-5361 GCA_035762425.1 Hyphomicrobiaceae bacterium
GGCGTCAGCATGAAGTGCTGGACGATCAGCTGGCGGCGGCCGTCGAACAGATCGGCGAGCGAGCGCCGGCCGTCGCGTCCATCGAAGACGTATGTCTTGTCGACGCGAACCCATGGCAGCTGCCGGCGCAGCTGCGCGACCTGATCGCTGCGCCGCGTCAGGTCCTTCTCGGCGGCGAGGAGATCGCGCCGTGCTTCCAGCCATCTTTCACGAGTTGCGATCGCATGTTCGGCCATCGTGTCGCTCCTGTGTCGGGCCCGATGGCCGCCGCGCTGGTGCGGACGGCTTGCCGGGCGGTGCGCGTGGGATAGATTTAGCGCCGGCCGGCCAATGGAGGGGAGTGACAAGTGTGTCGGGATTTAAATGGACTCGCTGATCACGGCGGCGGCCCGCTCGCTGGCGACGGGCGATCCGCTCAATGCCTTGAACCTGATCGCCCTGCGCGATGATGCGCCGGCGCTGGCGCTGCGCGGCATCGCCATGGCGCAGCTCGGCGATCTGCCGCGGGCCAGGACCCTGCTGCGGCGGGCGGCGCGCGCCTTCGGTCCGCGTGAAGCGATCGGCCGCGCCAGATGCGTGGTGGCCGAGGCCGAGATCGCGCTCGTGTCACGCGACCTGGGCTGGCCCGGCAAGCCGCTCGAGGCGGCGGGGGCGGTCCTCGAACGGCATGGCGACCGCAGCAACGCCGCGCATGCGCGCTATCTGGCGATCCGGCGCCTGCTGCTGATCGGTCATCTCGACCAGGCCGAGCGCTTGATCGCCGAGCTCGATACCCGCTCGCTGCCGAAGGCTTCTCTTGCCGCCTTGCAGCTGGTGGTCGGCGGCATCGCTATCCGGCGCCTGCGCATTAAGGCGGCCCGCGCGGCACTGATTGAGGCGCAAAGCATTGCCCGCCAAGCCCGCATTGCCTCGCTCGTGGCTGAAGTCGAAAGCGCGATCGGCGTGCTCGATGCGCCGGCGGCGCGCCTGCTTGCCAGGGGCAAGGTGTCCCCGCTGCGTCTCGACGACGTCGAGGCCCTCTTGGCGTCGAGGACGCTGGTGGTGGACGCCTGCCGGCATGCGGTCAGCCAGTCCGGCAGGGTCATCTCGCTGGAAACGCGCCCCGTGCTGTTCGCTCTTGCCCGCACGCTCGCCGAGGCTTTTCCCGGTGACGTTGCCCGCGCCACCCTGCTTGCCCGTGCATTCGGCGCCAGACAGGTCGATGCATCGCACCGCGCGCGACTGCGCGTCGAGATCGGCCGCCTGCGCAAGGCCCTGCGCGCGGTTGCACGCATCGAGGCGACCAAGGACGGCTTTGCGCTGCAGCCTCGGCACGGACGCGACGTTGCCGTGCTGGCTCCGCGCGCCGATGAAGCGCATGCCAGCGTGCTTGCCCTGCTCGCCGACGGAGAAACCTGGTCGAGCTCCGCACTGGCGCTGGCGCTCGGCGCCAGCCAGCGCACGGTGCAGCGCGCGCTCGACGAGCTGAAGGCCGGCGGCAAAGTTGAGGCGATCGGCCGCGGCCGGGCGCGGCGCTGGATGGCGCCGCCGCTGCCCGGTTTCCCGTCAACCTTGTTACTCCCAGCTGCGCCGCCCGGTGCTTAGGTTCACCACATGCAGCAACCAGCAGCACAGGATCGACCCATGCAACGATCAGCAGCACATATCGTCCGCGAATACGGGCCGTTTCCGGATGTCACCACCGTGCACGGCGTGAGCTACGACGGCACCAACATCTGGATCGCAACCGGTGACACGCTCAACGCCATCGACCCGGCGAGCGGAACTACGGTGCGCAGCCTCAAGGTTCCCGCCCATGCGGGCACCGCCTTCGACGGGCAATACCTGTTCCAGATTTCCGGCAATCGCATCCACAAGGTCGATCCCAACACCGGCGACGTCATCGCCAGCGTTCCAACGCCGGAAGGCGGCGCGTCCGGCATGGCCTGGGCCGAAGGCTCGCTGTGGGTTGGACAGCATCGCAACCGCAGGATTCATCGGCTCGATCCGCAGACCGGCGCCATCCTGCACACCATCGAGTCGAACCGCTTTGTGACCGGCGTGACCTGGGCCGGCGATGAGCTGTGGCACGGCACCTGGGAAGGCGATCAAAGCGAACTGCGCCGGGTGGATGCGACGTCGGGCGAAGTCCTGGAGCAGATCGACATGCCGGCGGGCGTCGCCGTTTCCGGGCTTGAGTCGAATGGAAGCGACACCTTCTTTTGCGGCGGTGGCGGCAGCGGCAAGGTAAGAGCCGTGCGCAAGCCAGGCACGGGTGCCAAGGCCAAGTCGAAAGGCTAAAGACGCTGATAACCGGCTGTCGGCTGGCGCTGGCTTTGCGCGCGTTAGGCTGCACCGACCGTGGCCCTATGCATCAGGTGGGGGTGACAGGTGGCGCATGCCGCCATCACACCCTCACCGGGACGGCCATCGAGCTTGGCTCGCCGGTGGTCCGCCCGGAGTTGCTCGACTATGCCTCGAAGTTTCCGGCTTCCGGGGCGAGATCGAGTTCGATTGGAGCATGGCCTTTCTCGGCCAATCCGTCGACCGGCAGCGGGAACGACGGCCGGCTCTTGTAGCAGCCGCTCGGCTGCAACGTAGGGCTCACTCCAGCAAACGCCGCACGAGTACAAAATTGTCCCCTTAGGGGGTTGCACCGGCGCGCACGCCAGCTAGTGCATGCAAGCGGTGGAGAGCCAAGCGATGTTGGCTTGCTGCGCAACTAAAAGACACCATCATGGAACTGGAAGACTACTTGTCCGCCGTCGAGGCGCGTCGATGGGCAAGGGACCCGTGGCGATCACCAGCGAGCGCCATGCCTGCGCTGCCAGTGTGCGGGCCTGCATCGAGTTCCGGCGCCAAGTGCTTGTCGAGGCTGATCCCGACAGTTCCGCGAGAGGGCTCAATCCGGTGGGTACGTTGCCCGCCTCGCTTCACACACTCGGCCGCCGGATGGGTCGTCGCTGTTCAAGGGCGTTCCCAAACTGTGGACGGCATGCCCGGGGTGGAGTCCGGCAAACAGCGACTTGAACTTATCAATGCTAAGGCGCTGCGCGGTTTCCAGGGGAGTGAACTTGCGGTCTTGCGCCCGGCCCAAGTGCCTTCGCCGTGCCGGTCCGCTTGCTTGTTGACGACTTCTCGGCGCACCTCTCTCTGTGCGGCCTTCACCACAATTTTTTAGTGTCCGCGATTGGGCTGGTGTGGATGCCGGAGCGTCCAATCGCTCACGGAACGCGGCCGGTCAGGTTCCACAGCCGGACCGTGCGGTCTCCGGCGCTAGCGAGCAACAGTTCGGGGCCGGAGCCCTGATGGAAGGCGATGTCGTTGACGCTGTTGCCATGCCCGGTCAGCTCGAGGAGCAGATTGCCACTAGCCGCGTCCCAGATGCGAACCCGGCTGTCGACGCTCCCGGCTGCCAGGACCCGGCCGTCAGGGCTGAAGGCTAGGCTCCTGACCCATCCGGAGGTGCTGGAAACGATGTCGATCGCACCCTTGGCCCTGCGATTGTCGACATCCCAAAGTCGCACCGTGTTCTCCCGGCCGCCGCTCGCAAGAAGCTTGCCGTCCGGGCTGAACGCCACGGCGTTGACCTCGTCTTTGGCCTTGAAGTTGGCAATCAATGCGCGGCGCTCCACGTCCCAGAGCCGGACCGTGCCGTCGGTGCTCGCGCTGGCAAGAAGTCTCCCGTCCGGGCTGAACGTGACCGCCCTGACCGGCCCGCCGTGCCCGCTAAGGGGTGCGATCTGCCTGCGAGAACTCAAACTCCACAACCGAACCGTGGCGTCAGCGCTCGCCGTGGCCAGCATCGCGCCGTCCGGGCTGAACACCACGTCCGTCACCGAGTCGAGGTGACCAGTGAGCTGGCCGATGACCCCGCGGTCGGCAACACTCCACAGCCGGACCGTCCGTTCGTCACCACCCGAGCCGGCGGTCGCCAACATCTGGCCGTTGGGGCTGAACCTCACGGCGCTGACCGGACTCATATGACCGGTGATGGGGGCGCCCTTCGCGTTGCCGTTGAGGGGATCCATGAAGCGGATCGTGGTGTCGGTGCTGCCGCTTGCCACAGTCTTCCCGTCCGGGCTGAACGCGACAGATAGAACGGTGTCGGAGTGACCCTGGAAGATAAGCGCGGTCGGGCTGATGTGCTGGCCCGGGCGGGCGCCGCCCGAGATCGTTGGCGACAGTACTTTTGCCGCCGGCGTCTCAACTAGCGCGGTCTTTTGCTCGACAGGCTCCGGTCGCTTTGTCTTCTGCTCTGTCTCCGGTTTGGCCACCACAATTTGTTGTTTGCGAAGCTCATCAATCCTCGCGCGCGCCAAGTCGGCGAAGTAGGTCCCCTGATGTTGCTTGGCGAAAGCCTCAAGCTCGGCGACCTCGGTCTTGGTGCGCAGGGTGTTCCACTCCGCTGCGGCTTGGCCTAGTGGACTGAGGGCTGTCGGCTCAATCTTGTTCGGCAGTTCCGCCTCAGCGGGTCGCGCAATCAGCGCAATCTCCGCCCCGCCAAGCGAGCCATACTTGAACGGTTCCTGCCTGTTCCTCGTCGCCCTCAACACCTCGTCGCGTACGCGACGCAGCGCCAGCTCGACGTCCAGGCCTGGCGTCGGCAGATGCTTGACGAGCGCTGTCGTGTAGGGACTGTTGCTGCTACCCACCCCGTCCTCGGCCGTGAAGCCGGCCCTCTGCGCATAGGCAACGAGCGTGTTCGGCGGCAGCGACCGCTCATCGAGCTCGCCGTAGCCGCTGCGCACCGAGCGTGTGGCAATTGTGCGCCGCATCGAGCGCGCGAACGGGTTGTCACGACAGGCGTCGAGGATGATGAGTCGCAGGCGCTTCACAGGCTCCAGCACCTGGTTGATACGTTCGAGGGAGACGGCCTCGTCCTGTACGTCGATGTCGCGCTCCAGAACGGCATCAATCGGGATCAGGTAGTTCACGCCGGCCACCTCGATGCCGTGTCCGGCATAGAACACCACGGCGATGTCAGCATCCTGGGCCGTGTCAGAAAAATCCCGCAGGGCGCGCTTCATGGCCGTCACGCCGAGGTCGTTGAGCCGCACCACCGATGTGAAGGCGGCGGCCTTGAACATAGCCTCCATCGCCGCCGCGTCGTTCTTGGGATTGTCGAGCCGCGCCACCTTCGTGTAGGTGCCGTTGCCGATCACGAGCGCGACACGCTTTTGCGCCAACGCGGACGATGCCGTTCCCAGCACGGCAAGAATCATTACCAACCCGGTCCATCCAACGCGCCGCGTTTGTCGGCTCCCGTTGCGATGATGACACCCCAGCCAATCGCGAATGTCGTCTAAGATTGCCACACGCATCTGCTCCACCCAATGCGCTCCCACAAGCCCAAGTTTACAACATGCAGCGACGCACGCG
>DASTOW010000408.1:0-11206 GCA_035762425.1 Hyphomicrobiaceae bacterium
CGGCTGCTACGCCAGCCATCTCATGGCTGCTCACAAGATCGTGGCCGAGCAATTGCCGTTCGCCGTCGTGCTGGAGGACGATGCAGTCCTGGACGACGACTTCCCGGCAACCTGCGCCGATGCGATCCGCAATGCGCCGGAAGACTGGGACCTCATTCACCTGTCGGCAGCTTCATCCACCAAGCGCCCCATCGTCGCAGTTGCCGATCTGCCGACAGGTCGAGCGCTGGTCCGATACCTCAAGTATCCGTGGACGGCGGCAGCTTACGTCATCTCCAACCGCGGCGCGCGCAAGTGCCTAGCGCCGATAGCGCGTGTCCGCCCCATCGACTGGGTCAACAGTTATCCCTGGATGCAGGGGCTGAATGAGTTCGGCGTGCATCCGGCACCAGCCCGGCAGAAACCGGACGTGGCATCCGAGATCGGCTTCTGTCGGGCCCACGAGCGCCGCGATTTCTCGCCTGGATTGCTGTCGATCCTTTACGGAGCCTGGTGGACGACGCGCCAGATCGGGCCCGGCACGTATCTGCGGGCGAAGGCGACGACCTGGTTCAATTCCCTGCGGCGACGCCTCGGGGCTAAGCCGCGCGTCGTCATGATCGCGCTCGCCAAGCCGCACCGCCGCGAGCACGCGCCGAACTGAGGCTGCCGATCCGTCGTTGTTGATGGAAGTCCTTTGGCTTCCAACGCGTCACTCTCACTCTATTCGCAAAAGGCAGAGCAGGGTTCACGCTTGGCCGCGCCCGACCGATCGAGGGCAAGGTCATTCCATGCGAAGCAATCCTGCTTTAGCGCCGACGCGTGATCTCCCAGGGGCCGCCGTTGTAGAACATGGCCGATGCTGCGTGCGCGGGCTCCAGCAGGCGCAGCATGATGATGCCGGCGAGAAAGCCGCCGATGTGCGCCCACCAGGCGATACCGCTGCCGCCATAGGGATTGAACAGCTCGCTCGCCCCCTGCAGCACCTGCATGAAGAACCAAAGACCCGCGAACACCATCGCTGGAATGTTGAAGAACAGCGGGATGATGACGATGATAAACAGCACGCGCACCCAGGCATAAGGAAAGCGTACCGCGTAGGCGGCGATCACGCCGGCAATGGCGCCTGACGCGCCGAGCAGCGGGTAGGGCGAGCCGGCATTGGGAAGCGCATGCGCGAGGCTGGCGATCGCACCGCAGGCAAGGTACAGCACCAGGAAGCGGACGGGCCCAAGCCTATCTTCGAGCGCGGGCCCGAAGATGTAGAGCGTCCACAGGTTCAGGATGATGTGCAGGAAGCCGCCGTGCATGAAGGTGTTGGTCACGAACGGCGTCAGGTCGGTCGGACTGAGGCCCGTCTCCCACGCCCACGCCGGGCGGAAATAACGCGCCGGCACCAGCGCATGCTCGTAAATAAAGAGTTGCTCCGCCTGGGGCCCTAGCGAAAGCTGATACAGGAACACGGCAACGTTCACGGCGATGATCGCCATGACGATCATCGGCGGATGCGTGCGGATGACGTTGTCGCGGAGGGGAAACAGGGGTGCTCTCGCCGGTTGCGCGGTGAATCCTTACGGCCTAAAGGTGGGAACTGGCGAACCGCGGCGCAAGTTCCCCTGTCGGCCCTGCCCCATCTGCGCAATTTGGAGGCACAGCAATGCCGGAGCGGAACCTCGTCTACTTTGCCGACCCGATGTGCTCGTGGTGCTACGGGTTCGGCCCCGTGATCGCTGCGCTCGCCGAACGGTTTGAGGACCGTATGCCGCTGCAAATGGTGATGGGTGGCCTGCGCGCCGGTAACACCGAGCCGATGACCGACAAGGACCGCGAGTACATCCGCGGTGCCTGGACGCGGGTCGGCGCCGCCACCGGCCAGCCGTTCGACATGTCGTTCTTCGACCGACCGAGCTTCACCTACGACACAGAGCCAGCCTGCCGCGCTGTGGTGGCGGTGCGTCGCCTGCGGCCCGACATGGCGCTTGCGCTGATGGCCCGCGTCAGCCGCGCCTTCTACGCCGAGAACCGCGACATGACGTCGGCCGAAGAGATTGCCGGGGTGGCCGAGGAGGCAGGCTTCGACAAGGCGGAGTTCGCCGCCGCCTTCACCTCGCCCGAGACGCAGAACGAGACGTTCCGCGATTTCCTTTCCGCGCAGGAAATCGGCGTGCGCGGCTTTCCGACCCTGATTGCCGGCAACAATGAGGAAGGCTACGCGCTGCTCACCAACGGTTACCAGCCGCTGGAGAACCTGCTCGATCCGCTCGAGCGTTGGTGGGCCTCCGGCGCGCCGGTGAAGGCCGAGCAGCAGGCGTAAGCGTTGCCTCTTCCCGCTCGTGCGTGGGGAGAGGGCTAGGGTCAGGGACAGACGCTTGCTCTCGGGTGGGTGTTGCTGCCCCTCACCCCGACCCTCTCCCCGCAGGCGACAAGAGGGAGATGGATTTCACCCTGGCAAGCAGGCGCTCGGCGCGGATCACGTGCGGGCGGTCGACCATCTCGCCGTCCAGGGATAGAGCGCCGGCGTCGGGATTGTCGGCAAACAGGCGAATGATCGCCTGCGCGCGCGCGATCTCCTCAGGTGCCGGCGTGAATACCTCGTTGATCACCGCCACCTGGTCGGGATGGATCGCCATCTTGCCCGTGAACCCATCGCGCGCGGCCAGCCGCGCTTGTTCGCGCAGGCCGGCAAGATCGCTGAAATCCACGAACACGGTGTCGATCGGCTGCACGTTGGCGGCCACCGCCGTGACGAGCGCGAGGTCGCGAGCCAGGCGATAGGGCGACGTCCAGCGACCATCGGTCTCGCGCGTCGCCTCTGAGCCGAGCGCGGCCGACAGATCCTCCGGTCCCCAGGTCAGACCCGCAAGCCGCGCGCTCGAGGCGATGTAGGAGGGCATGGACAGCAGCGAGATCGGCACCTCGGTCGCGATGGCAATGATGCGCGTCGTACCGGCGGCGGCACCCGCCTGCTCCTCGGCGTGGTTGAGGGCGATCGACAGTGTGTGCACGTCCTCGCCGGAGCGTGGCTTCGGCAGCATAATGCCGTCGGGCCCGGCGGCGATCACTGCGGTCAGGTCGTCCTGCCAGTAGGCTGTGTCGAGGGCATTGATGCGCACGTAGAGGCACGGGCGGCTCTCGCTAGCACGCGCGGTACGGATGTAGTCGGCCGCCATGGCGCGCGCGGCCGGCTTACGCGAACTGCTCACCGCGTCCTCGAGATCGAGGATCAGCGTGTCCGCGCCGCACGCTTGGCCCTTGGCCAGCTTACGTTCGCTGTCGGCGGGAACGAAGAGAAGCGAGCGCATGCGTCAGGCCTTTGGCTTCTTGCGCATCATGGCCTGCCGCCGGCACTCGGCGACCATCTCGCCGCGCTGGTTGTAGGCACGATGCAGGAACTCGACGATGCCGGCGTCCTGGCGCGATTGGCTCTCGCGCTTGGCCAGCACCTCGGTGGTCACACGCAGCGTGTCGCCGTGGAACACGGGCTTGGTGAACTTGACGTCGGTCATGCCAAGGTTGCCGATGGTGGTGCCGAGCGTGGTGTCGCTGACCGAGACACCGATCATCAGTCCGAGGGTGAACAGGCTGTTGACCAGGGGCTTGCCCCACTCCGTCTCGGCCGCGAAGTGGTGGTCGATGTGGAGCGGCTGGGGATTGTGCGTGAGACAGGAGAACAGCGTGTTGTCCATCTCGGTCACCGTGCGTCGGATCGGATGCTCCACCACGCGGCCGACGACGAAATCCTCCAGATATAGCCCCCCCATGATGCGTTACCCTCGATGATCGTTATGCGAAAGATGCGGGCGTGACCTGGGGCCGGCCGTACAGGACGCGCCCCAACTCAACCAGATCGCCCCGCAGGCGGCGACAGAAGATCAGGTATCTCCGCCACGGCATGCGGCGCCGATCAGGGGCCAAGTGCGAACCGGCAGTGCCGAGGCGCGCAAACCCAGCCAGCTGCTCGATCGTGTCCTCGAAGGCCGCCATCACTCCGCGCTCGGCTGCTTGTGGATTGTGCTTTGCTATTTGATCCCAGATCGCCACGCTGTGTGCCTCGTACTGGGCTACGCGACGATCGTCCTCATGCGCCAGGCGACCGCCGCGTCTTGATCCTGTCAAGGACCTTGTCAAGGCCCTCGCCCCAGGGCGCGCCTGCCCTGCGCTCAAATGCTTGCAGGGCTTCGTCGATCAGCGGCTTTGCCCAACCGTCGTCGATCACATCCTGCGCCTGCAGACTGGCTGCGGTGCTCGCGATCGCCTCCTCGTGAGAGGCAAAGCGGCCGGCCGCAGCCTGGTCTCGCAGCCACTCTTCCTGGGCCGGCAGCAGCGAAATGTTCATGCGCAAACGATCCTCTTTGCACGTGCCATCAGGCTAGCTGAGATCGCGCACCACTTCCAGGATATCGTGGATCAGTAGCGGAACTGCTCGGACAGAATGCGCTCGTCCAGGCTGCGACCGGGATCGAACATGATGGACGGCGCGATGTCGGTCGCCTGCGCCACCTCTACGCGAGTTACCCAGCGCGTCTCGGTGTGATCGGCCACCGCGCTCACCGGACGCTTGTCGGGCTCCAGCACCTGGAACCGGAGCTTGGCCGTATTGGGCAGCAGCGCACCGCGCCAACGCCGCGGGCGAAACACGCTGATCGGGGTCAATGCCAGCAACTGGGCGTTGATGGGCAGGATCGGGCCGGAAGCTGACAGGTTGTAGGCGGTCGACCCGGCCGGAGTAGCCACCAGCACGCCGTCGCACACCAGCTCCTCTAGCCGCACCGTACCGTCGACCGAGATGCGCATCTTGGCGGCCTGATGGGACTGGCGGAACAGCGAAACCTCGTTGAAGGCGAGGCTCTTGTGAGCGATGCCGGCGCCGTCCACGGCGCTCATGGCAAGTGGGTGGATGATGCTGAGCTCGGCCCGGGCCAGCCGACCGGGCAGGTCCTCCTCGCCGTAGTCGTTCATCAGGAAGCCGAGCGAACCGCAGTTCATGCCGTAGATCGGCACCCCGCCCTGCAGATGCTTGTGCAGCGTCTGCAGCATCAGCCCGTCGCCACCGAGGGCGACGATGGCGTCCGCCGTCTCGGGATCGGCGTTGCCGTACAGCTCAACGAGGCGCTTCTTGGCCTGGCGCGCCGGCGCGGTGTGGCTGGCCACGAACGCGATGTTCTCGTATTTCCGTCTTGGGTTTGTCATAGTGCGGCCGTGCTAGTATCCCAATTCCGAAGTTCGCCCCGCTTCGCCGCTAGTGTTCGAGCGAACTTCGGAATCATAAGGCACACTAGAAGTATAGACGTGCCAGTGTGATCGAGATCGAGAAATTCGCCCAGACCCAAGCCGCGAACTCCGGCTAATTTGTCGATCATCGCACCGGCCGGTTCCCGGATGGTAGGCCCACGACCCCTGGTTGGCGGAGGCTCGCTCAGTTGCAGGACAACGACACGCCCGTTGTGATCTACGCGACGTTCCCCTCGGCCGCCGAGGCGGAGCGCATCGGCGGCGTGCTAGTGGAACGGGGGCTGGCGGCCTGTGTCAACATCTTCCCGCAGATGACGGCCATCTACATCTGGGAGGGCGCGCGCCAGCGCGACAGCGAAGTGGCGATGTTGATCAAAACGAGGGCAGGTCTCGCCGACAGCGTGGTGGCGGCAACCCGCAAGCTGCACCCCTACACCAACCCGGCGCTGCTGGTACTACCGATCGAAGGCGGCTCGGACAGCTTCCTGCGCTGGATCAGCGACCAGACGGCCAATCCGCGCTAATGCCGTGATGGCGAAATTCGTCGCCACGTGCTGCAAATGCTGAACGAATGTCCCGACTGGAAGGGCACAAGTTGAATCAATGTGCTACTGCGCGCCAGATCGAGCTGTCCGCCTCGCAATTGAGCTGCACAGGCGGTAGCGGACGTCTCGATCCTCGCACTAAGGCTTCTTCTCTTTCTCTTTTTCCTTGTCGTCCGCGACCTTCTCGAACAGATCGGAGCGGCGCTTGAGGAGAGAGTCGGCCTTATTGGCGCTGATCTTATACTCCCAGCCGGCAGTTCGGCCGGTGATCTCGTCGGCGGTCTTCTTGGCATCGCCATCGCCGGCAGCCACGACCGACAGCCATTGCGCATCGCCGTCCTTGCGCACGTTGAGCGTGACGTTCAGCTTGCTGTCGGTCTCGAGCTTGACGGTGCTGACGTCCTTGGGGGCTGGGCTCGAGGTCTGCTTGCGCACGTCGTCGAAGTCGATGAAGGCCGCGGCACGCGTGATGGAGTCGGCCGTGCCCTCGTCCTTCAGCTTCTGGCCCTGCGGAATACCGGCGACGGTCAGCTTCTTGTCGGCATTGCGCTCGATCTTGAGCGGCTGCTCGCCCGCCACCTCGACGGTGACGCGGCTCACTTTCGCGCTGTCGGTCTGGAAGACATCGGTCTTCACCCAATCCTTCAGGTCGGGCGATACATCAAGATCGGCGTTGGCAAGCCAGGTCTGCGCTTCGCCCGGCTTGCGCACGTAGGTGCCGGCCTTGCCGAAGCCGAACGCATCGCTGCGCTTCTTGCCGACCACTGCCTCGGCCACCACTGCGCCCTTCGCATCGAGCAGGCGCACCGAGCGGGACTTGGCACCGGCAGCTGTTGGATCTTCGAGGTCGATCAGGCCATAACGGTCGGCGACGCGCGTCTTGGCCTCGACCAGATCGGCCTCGGCCAGGCTAACCATCAGCGCGCGCACCTTGTCGGCCGCAACGGGATAACCGCCCCGCTCCTTGAGCCGCCAGGCTCCACCATCCGCCTTCTCGACGGTGAGTGTCTTTGCGCCTTGCCGCAGCTCGATGGCGGCAATGGTAGCCGCATTGGAGGAAAGCGCCGGCAGCATGCGCGCACCCGACACGCTGCCCGGGCTCCAGGTGTTGTTGGCGGCATAGGAAGTGATGGCGAGGACCGTCGAGACGGCCGCCAGGATCGCGAGTATGACGAAGTGTTGCGGCTTCATAGATTAGTGTCCCGATGCGACGTTCGCCTGACCTTGCCGCCAGCGCCCCGAGCGCACGTGCCAATCATGTGGAACACTGGAAGCATGTTTCTACTGCTGTGATTGAGACTGCCAAAACTCGCTCGAACTCTTGCCGCAAGCACTGGCCGGTTTCTCCGTCATCACACCCGTGCCTGACAATGTTCTACCTGTCTGCCGGAGGGGTGGCATCAGGCTTGCGCCGGCGCCGATAGGCCGCCCAGCCGACACCACCGACGCCGATCAGCAGCGGCACGCCGGCGATGTTGACGAACTTGAGCCAGCCATCGAGCTGATCGATATCCTTGCGCAGCTCGCGCTTGACCTCGCGCAGATCCCGCCGCGTCACCAGCAGCTCGGCCCGGAACTTCTCGATGGCCGCGCGGTCTGCGTCGGACAGCACCAGGTTCTCGCCCTGGCTCGCCTTCTCGAGCTTGCCCAGCTGCTCCTGCACATCCTTGAGTTTGGCAGTGAGGGCCGCCTCCTTGTCGCGGAAGCGACGCTCCGAGTCACGGCGGATGCGCTCCACCAGTTCGAACGGCCGGTCGATGATGCCGCGGCCGCGGAGCGAGATCAGTGCATCGGATCCGGACAGGTTTTCCAGCGCGGCCAGCACGAAAGACGAGTTGTGCGCGTTGGGGATCGCCACCTGCTGTCCCAGGAAGTCGCGCACCTCGACCCAGAACTGGTCGTTGAGCATGTCGGTATCGGCGATGACGATGACGTTGAGGTTGCCCGATGCGACGCCAGGCTTGGACGGTTCGGCCGGCTTGTCGCTGCCCTTCGCCTCCGCGCCCTTGGCCGCTCCCTTGATCACCTCCTTGACGCCGGGCTTGGTCGCGGGTTCATCCTTCTTGGCCTCGGCGGCCTTCGGCACACCGTCCGGGAAGGCGCTGTTGGCCTTGCCCGAAATGCGCGCGGCCAGCACCAGCTTGCCCTCCGGCTTGTAATTGCGGAGCAGCCCGACTGCATCCGGCTGCGGTCCGATCTTTTCGGTGCCGACCTGCATGGCCTTGTCGCTGGTGATGAGGATCGGCGAAACCTCGGTGCTGGCGCCTTCCGCCTTGGCAAGGCTGCCGGCCGAGGCGAGATTGAGCCGCTCGATGCCGGCCGACAGCACGTCGCGCTCATCGAGCGTCTTGCGGTCCAGCGACAGCCATACGACGTAGTCGGTGACGTTGGCGCGCATGCCGCCGCCGAACTGAACGCGCCGCGCGTAGCTGATGTCGGCGGTCAGTTTTGTGGGATCGTAGGCGACGCCCCAGCTCTTCAGCAGCTTTTCAATCTCGCCGGTATCGGGCGGCCCACCGGGCATGCCCATCATCGGGTTGCCGCGCTGCGACGTCTCGGCCAGCGGATCGATGAACACCAGCACCTTGCCGCCCTTGAGCGCGTACTGATCGATGGCGTAGGCGGCCTCGGGCGTCAGGCCCTCCGGCTGCACGAGCATCAGCACGTCGATGTCGGCCGGGATCTCCTTTACATCCTTCTCGAGCGTCTTGACGTCGAAGAACTCGCGGATCTGCTCCATTACCATCTGGGGTGGCGTCGGCTGCGCGCCCATGCGCATCATGGCCGGCATGGCGCCGTCGAGCGGGATGCTGCTGATCATGCCGATCACGCGCTTCTTGGGATTGGCCAGCGTGTAGACCAGCTTGGTCACGTCGTATTCGAGGAAGCGTTCGCGGTCGGTCGAGAAGAAGCCGATGCTGGCTTCGTTGTCGGTGGCGTTGGTGCCGACCATGCCGAAGTAGCCCTGGTCGCCTTCCTGATTGAGGCGGACGCCGCGCAAGCCGGCGGCGACGGCGCGGTCCTCGGCATCAGAGAACGGCTCGGGATCGTGGAAGCTCACCTTAAGCTTGCCGCCGGAAATGTCGCGATAGCGCTCCAGCAGCGAGCGCACGCGATCGAAGTTCTTGGCGTAGGTCGGGGCCGCCTCGCCCAGGCGCTTGGAGAAATAGACGCGGATATCGATTGGCTCGTCGATGGCCCTCAGCGCCTTCCTAGTGCCGTCCGAGATGGTGTAGAGGCCATCGCGGGTCAAATCCGCCTTGACGCCGCGGAACGCGGTCGAGGCGAACAGGTTGACGGCCAGGAACGTGATCCCGGCCAGCACCAGACCGCCCCAGGCGAGCTTATGCGGATCGATACGTGCGGCCGACTTGGCGGCGGTGTCGAGGTGGGCCTTGGCGGCGGTGACGATCTTGTCGACGGTCGGATGCATTTGGGCGAGCCTCTTAGGCGGCTTTGCGCTGGTCGAGGATGATCTTGTTCGCAAACAGGGCGAAGGCGATCACCGACGCATAGAAGATCAAGCCGGGCAGCGAGAAGATGCCCTTGGTGAAGTCATCGAAGTGGGTGAGGAAGCTGAGCGATGAAATCGCTGCGATCAGGAACGACGGCGCCCAGGGACGAAACACGTTGAGCACCATCTCAACACCACTCATGACCAGGATGAAACAGATGGCGGCGGCGACGATGAAGGCGATCACCTGGTTCTTCGTCAGTGCCGAGATGCACGAGCCGATGGCAAGGAAAGCACCAGCGGTCAGGAAGCTGCCGATGTAGCTTGCCAGGATCACGCCGTTGTCGGGGCGCCCGAGCACATTGACGGTGATCCACATCGGGATGGTGAGCAGCAGAGCAAGGCCGATGAAGGCCCAGGCCGCCAGGAACTTGCCGAGGATCGCCTCCCACGGCGAGATGGGCAGCGTCATGAGCAGCTCGATGGTGCCGGTCTTGCGCTCCTCCGCCCACAGCCGCATGGCGATCGCCGGCACCAGCAGTAGATAGAGCCAGGGATGGTACATGAAGAACGCACCGAGATCGGCCTGACCGCGCTCGAAGAAGCCACCGACGAAGAAGGCGAATGCTCCCGTCAGTGCCACGAAGATGACCAGGAAGATGGTGGCGAGTGGCGAGGCGAAGTAGGCGGCGAATTCGCGCTCGGCAATGATGCGGGTGTTGCGAACGATCTCATGCATGGCCGGCGTCCTGCTCGGGCGTGGTGATCTGGCGGAAGACATCGTCGAGTTTGCCGCGCTCCACGTAGATCTCGTCGACCACGATCGACTTCTCGCGGATCAAGGAGGCGACATCGGTGGCGATCACCGCGCCGTTCTTGGGCAGGGCGCGCAGCTGCGACTGGCCGTTGACGGCGCTGACGGTCTCGACCTTGGAGATTGCTTGGGAGGCTTCCAGCGCACGCTTGACAGCATCAGCCTGGCCGGTCGCAACCCGGATTGCCACGGCACCGTGGTAGGGCACGCGGCGCATCAGGTCCTCGGCGGTGCCGTCGGCAACGATGCGGCCCTTATTGATGACGATGGCGCGCGTGCACACCGCCTCCACTTCTTCCAGGATGTGGGTGGAGATGACGATCGCCTTCTCCTTGGCCATCTCCTGGATCAGCCTGCGGATCTGGTGCTTCTGATTGGGATCGAGGCCATCGGTGGGCTCGTCCATGATCAGCACCTCAGGGTCGTGCACGATCGCCTGCGCCAGGCCGACACGGCGCTTGAAGCCCTTGGATAGAGTTTCAATGGTGCGATCGAGCACCGGCTCAAGCCCCGTGCGCTCCACGGCGATGCCGGTGCGCCGCTCCGCCTCATGTTTCTCGAAGCCCCGCAGGCCCGCCACGAACAGCAGCAGGTTGCGCGGCGTCATCTCGGCGTAGAGCGGCGCGCCTTCAGGCAGGTAGCCGAGCTTCGCCTTGGCGAGCTTGGGTTGCTCCAGCACGTCGTAGCCGGCGATGCGCGCGCTGCCCGAGTCTGGCTCGAGGAAGCCCGTCAGCATCTTCATGGTGGTGGACTTGCCGGCACCATTGGGCCCGAGAAAGCCCAGCACTTCGCCGCGCGGCACGTGCAGCGAAATGCCGTCCACGGCCTTGAGCTCGCCGAAGCTCTTGCGAAGCTCCTTGGCCTCGATGAGAGCCGTCATCACTTCCCTCCCAGGTTTCCCGTGCTCTAGCGTCTGGAGCTGGCCGTGAACGGCGGCCGATGTTGGGCGGATCAGAGCGACGGACTGTCTCGTCGGCCTGTCGCGCCCCGCCTCAGCGCTAGTTGGCGCGCGCAATCTAGGTGCCGAGCAGGCACAGTCAAGGGCTTAGACCTTGCCTGTGTGCGCAAGAACGCCCCATTTCGTCGCATCAGTGCAAGAGCTTCAATCGGCACGGTTAAGTCCGGCGCAAAAGGTCGTGCGCGACGCACTGCAACCTGTCCAATCCGTAATGTTGCAGGCAA